>SVHO01000002.1 GCA_015055725.1 Clostridiales bacterium
CTTAGTAATCGTGCCATAATTTGTTACGCTTGCAGTTCTCAAAACGCACAAATATTCAGCAACTCTTTTTCCATCAGGTTGGTTAAAGATTCTGTCTAATTCGGTTGCATCATCAATCATTTCAGAAACGATGATTGCATCGGTGAACTTATAGATTTTGCCGTCATATTCAACAGAAATGGTCACACCAGTATATTCATCAGTGTGTGGGTTATAAGGAATTGACGCAACAACCGGGTCACCCGCGTTCTTAATCTGAGGTTGTAATGCATCCATTAAGTAACCAAAAGAATTTGTGTTAGTGGTAGTATTACGATTTGAATCAGTATTAAAATGAACTGAATTAGCGTATTTGTAATTTACGTTAGACGTAAACGTGCCTTCGCCATCATAAGAACCTAAAGCATAACTTGTTTCATTATCAACAACGTAAGCAAACGTTGAAGTTGCGCTACCTTGGATAGTATCTTTCATTCCGTTAAAGTAAATGATATCTTTAGCAGAATCATAATATGCTTGGGTGTCAATGATTTCATACATTGAACCAATCGTCACGTTAAGGGTGTTGAGTGCACCTTCTTCAGAAACAACGTTAAGAATAAATTTATCGCCAATTTTCTTGTCGCTATAGAAAGATGCGGGCAATTTGCCTTCGCTAAGTTCAACGAGTTCGCTTCCGCAATATACTTTATCGTTAGCGTTAAAGGTATAACCAAACGCGCCCGTTTCATAAACTAATTCAACTTCAGTTGCTTCGTTAACTTCGGTGAAGTATTTATCAGCAAGTGCGCTGTAATCTTCAGGTGCTTCGGTTAGCCAATAAGATGCTAAACCCCACATAGAACGGGTAATTGATTCCGAATCATCATATTTCTTTTCACCCTCTTCACCAACGCGATAGAACACGCGTGCGGTGATTTCCGTTCCGTATGCTTCATTTAAGTAATCGTTGAGTTGATCGTCAGTCAAAGTTGTTCCTAAAGCCGTTTCTAAATCAGCCTTTAACGTTGCTTTCGTGTAGGTGATTGAAGCGGTGTATTCATATTCCGTTTGACCGTCGTTAAAGATAATTTGGTTTTTAATATTCGTGATTTTATTGACGTCGTCAACTAAATAACAAATATCAACCGGTACGTCGTTTGCAGTTAACTCCATACCGAAGTATACAGGTTCTGCAACGTTGTTAGTCAAGTTTTCGAACTTGGTTTTTGAAATTGTTCCAAAGAAACGGATACCCGTGGTATCATCTTCTGGGTTTTCAGGGTCGCCTTGGCGAACAGATACGCCCGTTGTTGTAAACGTTTCAACACCTACTGCGTCGGTTGCTTTAACCTTAAAAAGAGTGGTGCTTAAACTAAACGTTAACATAATAGCGGACAATGCTAAAATCACTGAAAACACTTTTAAATATAATTTTTTCATTTTTTTCTCCTTTTTTCTTTTTTTGTTTTCTAAATAATTTTTTACATTCCGCCTTTGCCTATAAACCAATCAGGCGAGAAGTTCATAGACTCTCCGTCCATAGATATAGTCAACACGTCACGCTCCAACAACTCACTGAAAATTATGGTTGCCTTTTGATATGGTTTTTTCATACATACCCTCCTTTAATTTTTTTATTATTTCCCGCAACCACGCCGTTTACTCGCCGTGGTTGCGATCACATAACCTTATTTTTTTTACAAAATCCAGTCAACGTCAAAGTTTATTTCGGGGTCAGTTCCGTTATATAAATTTTGGCTTGCCCAATACAAATTGCCGTTAACCGTTCTCCACATACCCGTTGAAACTAAGGTTTCAATCTTATCGGCTTCAACTTCATTTGCTTTATCATATCTATAAACGTTGTTATAAATATACGAGCCTTTGGTTGAATCTTCCGCTATCGGGTTGTGATAATATTGTTGCCCTTCTTCCATCCATACGCAACGCATACCCTGTTTGCCTATATCGTTTTCAGAATATGCAACGTACATATACCTATAATCAAATTCTTCTGCTAGTGATGCACCAACGAATTGACGGTATACCGAAGGATTCATTTTGGTTATCGTTATAACGTTTTCGAACCTTGAAGAACGCGCCGTTTGAGTTTTGCTAATTCCTACGCTATCTCTTGATAAGATTGAACCGTGTGCGCGATATAAATCGTCCGTGTGGTCATCTTCGTTATTTATAGCGACGTAAACGTTCTTAAACTTAAAGGTGTTAACACTAGTCGAAGAATTGCAGTAGAACAACCCTTTATAGTTAACCGTTGGGTCATAGTTAGAAACGTACGTCCTATCGATTTGAACGTGAACGTTCGTTATTTCGGTGAGTTGCGTTCCGGCAGATTCCATAAACTTACCAAACACGGTGAAGTTTTTCTCGCTTTGCGAAATCAAGTTGATAAACGCGAGATTTTTAATAACCGTTCTGCCACCGTTATCTTCACTATCCGAATATACAGAACCTAAAAGTCCAGTCATAGTCGGTCTGAAGTTGTAAATTGCAAATCCACGCCCGTCTAACACGCCTTGGAACGCGTGTGTCTTGTCAAACGAGGTATCTGAAGTGAACAACGTTTCGTCGTGCCCGATAGAATATCCGTTTGCGTTGATATTTCTTTCCAACACGTAATATCCGTTAATTCTTCCCGTGCTCTTGGTGTGTTTAAACACTTCTAAGTCACTTACGTCAGATATGATATGCGTATAAACTTTAACGTTTGTAAATCTATATTGCATATCGCTAGTTGTGATTAACAACTCTGAAACTTCAACGTCACTATAATCAGATTTGATTACCGTTTGCAATCCCTTTAATATTCCGCCCGCCATAACGTTAACGTTATAAGTTTGACCGCCAACCGTTTGTGAAACCGATAAAATATCCTTAGGTGCTTTTACGTAATCTTCAAGATTAAACACTCCGTCATAAGCCGACGTTTCAATAGCGGTTGCTATGGTGTAATCATCAGGATAAGCCAAAACCTTAATTGTTATTTCTTTGAGTTTGTTATTAAAGTTGCATTGAACTGTTATCGTGTATTCTTGCGGTTGAGCGATTGTGCTTGCAAGCGTCACCACGCCGTCCGAAGTGATATTGAGTTCTGCGCTATTATAGGTATATCCGATTACCGAAATAGGTTCTCCCTTAAAGGTTGCCAAAGTGAGTTGTTTGCCGTTAGTGGTTGAGTTCACTTTAATAGTGCCGTCAAATACCAATTCCCCGTCATATTTGGGATAAGCGCCTTCTGCCGTTTTGAATACGGGATAACCGTCAACAAACATCCAGCTTGAAGAATCAAACGTGCTGTAATCAAGGTCCGCAAGTTTCATCTCTGCAACGCTTTGGTATTGCATGAACTTAGTTGAGTAAATATCCCCCGTGTAATTAACCACGCGTTTTCCTTCATCATTATAAGTTGCACCGTCAAGGATATTGCCAACGAGCAAGTTTTTGCCGTAAACTGTTGCTTTTGTGTTAAACGATGCAGGATATTCGTCCGTAATCAAATATACGTCGTTAGCGAAAAATCTCGTTGAAATATTTTCAGCGCAAAGCCCAATCCCTTCGTAAATGAGTATACCGCCCGCAGTTTCACTGCCACGTTTAACGCCAACTGCATCAACAATAACGTTGCTTAAAGTGGTTAAAACGTTTCCATAGTTATAGTTCTTATAAAGCAATGCGCCTTTGGGGTTAACCGTTTGTTCTGCCAATTTGATATATACGTCTTCTATAAGAGTGTTATTAGTTCTAAGCCCACGTTTATCAGTTGGCATAACCCTTCCGTTCGTTATGTTTTGAGCGTACGCGATACCTGAAGAGTTTGTTATGTTAAGGTCAACGAGTGCGAAATCACTAACTTTTGCATTTCCTAATAAGTAGCCGAACAATCCACCGCCAACTTTTCCACTTTCGACCGAAGTGTTAAGGTTAAATATCGTGTATCCGTTTCCGTTGAACGTTCCTATAAATCCAAACTTTTCCGTACGAGTATCGTAGGTGCTTGAAAGTGTAGTGCTTTCGTTATACCTTTTTGCAATACCGTCAATATTAGTGCTTGTTGCTTTGCCATCCTTATCGACGTATGGGAAAGTGGTGTTAAACACTTCGTGCGGGATTGTTATACCCGTTGCATCAATATCATTAAGCATTATTGAATAACCGTCAATGCAAGTGATTTGGGTTTCGTCAATGCCGTAAGTTTCTGGCAAGTCTTCTTTTATCTTCTTTAACGCAAAGAGTTCTAAGTCGCTTGCCTTTTGTACGACTATTGCGTAAACGTTTGCAGTGACAAAATACTTAACTTTTGCAGATTCAACGGTTAAAACCGCTTGATAACTACCAGTATAATCGTTAGGCAAACCGAAAATTTTTCCGTTTTCAGTTTGAAGTTGCTCACCATCAAAAGACGCCTTAAACCCTTCAACGTTATCAGAACCGAAAAGTTTTTTAGCAATCGTGGTGTCTGCGTAATCGTTATTTACGTCTTTAAACGTTCCCGCATAGGTTGAAAAATAATTGAGCGTTTCGCCAAATTCAGCTTGTGGTTTCATAACAGAAACGTTTACCGAACTTGTATATTCGCTACCAGTAGCATCAGAAAAACTCAATATAATCGTTCCCGTGCCTTCTGCAATAGCACGTAAAACGTTGCCATCTCTTTGAACAAGTTCGCTAGGTAAGGTGACGTTAATATCGCTATACGTCGTTCCGTTCAAGTTTGCAGTCGGAACAAAATCAATTTCATTAACGTAGCTTTCCCCTTCAAATTCACTAACCGTGCTCAAATTAAGAGTGGTATATTGCTTACCGCTAATATAGAAATAAACTTCTTCAACTATTTCAACTTCAATCGTTCTATAAAGCGATGCAAAATCGCCGTCGTTCATACCGCGCCAAGTAGCCGAAAAACTTACCGTAAACTTTCCAGTGTCGTTTATGCAAAGTTTGCCGTTTTGGTCAAACGTTGCAATATTTTCGTCTGAAGATGCGTATTCAACTTGCGCATCGTAAAACTTTTTGCCGTTAAAGGAAACGTAAGTTTCAAACGCGAAGTTTTGGTCGTTTTTACCTATGCGATATTCACTCTTTTCATTGTTTATTATAAGTTGTGGCAATTGTGTGCCCATTGAAACGGTCACGGTGCATTCTGAACTGTATTTGCCGTAGGTTGCCTTAATTTTAGCCGTACCAACGCTAATAGATTCTACTAGCCCTTCTTGCGAAACAGTTGCAACACCTGCGTTTGAAGTAGTCCAAACCAACTCATCTTCGTCAACAGCTTCTTTAACGAAAAGCAAATTCGTGTCGCCAATAAGTGTTTCTAAAGTGGTTTTATTAAGGTCTATCCCTTCGATTGCTGAGGGATTGCCTGTATCTCTTTCTTGACAAGATTGACAAGCAAACATTGGAAAAGCCGAAGTTATTAAGAGTAAACATAAAACTAAAATACTAATAAAACGTTTCATATTCTTACCCCACTAACGCATATAATGGCTTACCGTTATATTGCAAACTTGGCGTAATCAAGCTGATTTCTCTTATTCTTTGCTTATACGCTGAAAGTGTGTCGTCATTAAACGGTCTTTCATTTTCTTTTCCGTATAGATCATATATTTTGTATAAATGCGCTATATTTTCAAGTTCTATTCTTTGATGAACAACTTTGTATAGCGTCGGGTCGGATTCTTTAAGATATGCAATCTTTTCAATCGCTTTATCACACATTTCAACCCAGCCTTTAAGAACTAAATACGGATAATTTTCTTTACTTTTAATATCGCGACCCCAGTTATTATCTGTTTCTGCATTAACCACAAGGTTTGCATAATGAATTCTTTCTTGCATTAAAAGTTCATACATAATATCTGATGCTTCTAAATACATGGCTTTCATATATTTTTGAATGTAATAATTCATATCCCTCGTCACGTCCCATCTGATTTTTGATTGAACGTAACTTAAACAATTATGCCAAGCGGTCATTTCGCCACCACCTTGCAAATAATGCGCGGAGTAAACAAGTTCATAATTACCGTAAGCCATCGCTTCAAAGAAGTTATTGCTATAAGTGGTAAAACCGTCTGAGAAATAAATGTTATTTACAATATTGCCCGAATTATGCCAGAACCATAAACAGTTTGATTTTTGAGTAATTGCCTTCCAACCTTGTATTTGTTTAATTTGGTCAGGCCATTTTTCATCATAAGTATCAGCGTGTGCACTTACACCCCTTGAACTTACGTGCCAGATACCGATATTTTCACGGCAAACAACTTCTTCGCTTAACGGCGTGCCGTTTTCGTCAACGGGTGGGTCGGTGTATACATTATAGCCGTAAGTTAAAATCTTAAAGTTTTCCCTATATGCATAGTGAAATTCAGCATCTTCATCTTTTTGGCTTTCTAACCACTCTTCAACTTTTTCGCCCAACTTATTTGCAAACTTAATTAGGTTCCCAGAATATTTTACTTGTGCGTAATCAGCCTTACAATTCGGACAAGAGCAAATGTCACCGTTATCAGTCATCGTGAAAGTGACGTAATTGCGGTAAGGATACTCCTCTGGCGTATAGTTTTTCAATGAGAATATAATTTTCTCAGCACAAATTTCAATCATTTTCTCAAGTACCTCAGGATTGCCGTGTGCTGTATAGCAAAGTTGAGATGCACTTGCAAACATATCATCTACTACGCCTTCAACTTGTGTGTTGATATAATACATAACGTTGTGTATAGGTCCAGATGGACTTGATATGTCGAACGTTCTGTGTATAGGCAAGAACATATAATTGGGATGAATAAATTGACTTGCGCGTAAATTTTTTGCCTTTATTTCATCAGCAACAGTATCATAACCTAAACCTTCAGCATCTAAATTATGAATGCTCTTATCATATTCATAAACTTGTTGCGAACCGTAAAATGAGTTTACGTCAGGAATATCGGTGACATCTAAATTTTTAAATTTGCATTCAGTCACGTTCGTGTCAATTTCAATACAGTTCCTGTAATAATAATCAAAATTGAAATAAATTTCAAGGAATTTATAAACTGCATTGCAAACGCCAAAATCATCACCACCTAAAATAAAAACCGATTGGTTTTTGGTGATTATACGAATACCTTCTTTTTTGATATTCGCAACTGAAAATTCGTCTTTGCTTATTCCTGCTTTTGAAACAAGTGAGGTGTTGCCAATTGAAATATATTTAGAGTTTTCAGTAAAGTCAGTGATATTGTTATCAAATTGAAAACCAAGAGATATTCCCGTTGCTTTCTTGAAAAGAATAATAAAATCAGTTTTAACTTGTGAAACCATATCACTTGCATCTTCTGAAATAACAACGGTGTAGTCAGTTCTGCCATCTCTAACTAAATAATTATCGGTATCAGAGACATTTATATCGTGCGTACCAGCATAGCTTACTCTATCAATTGAACCAAAATCACTCGGCTCACCATCTCCAGGATAATAACCTTTATCACTATCGCTACACCCAACAACACCTAAAAGAAATGTGAACATCAATACAAATAAAATAAACTTAAAAAATTTGTTTTTCATAGTATTACTCCTCTACCGTCACATTTACTAGTTTATAAGCAAAATTACCAGCTTCATCTTTTGCATAGATATAAACTTGATAACTGCCAACACGGTTAAAACGTATAGCATTCGTATTATAAGTATAGAAAGCATTTACCTTAATATCCCTTAAGAATATAGTAACGGCAATGTCTTTACCAGCAGTAATATCGTCGCTTACGCTATATTTAAGCGTGAAAGTGCTACCTTTTTTTATGTTAACGTTTTGATCAACATTGAGTTTAATAGTGGGTGCAACAGAGTCAACTACGCTAAGTATACAAGTAATATCACCATCGTTGTCCGAACCATCAAAGGCAGTAATCACAACCATATATTTACCATAGCTGTCAAGTTTAACTTGGTAAGAGCGCATAGCGTTAGCGTTATCTAGTTTTACGCCGTCAACACTGCTTAACACTTTGCCATCTTTAGTCACTTTAATAGTGACGTTTTGATTAATAATAGTAGAATAAACGTCCGTCACACACGGTGGCAAAATAGTTATAACCGAGCCACGTTCGTATTCACCCGAAAAGTCCTTGATTGAGATTAATGGTGCTTGAGTATCGTTATATTTATTATTTCTTATGGTTTGACCGTTAATCTTATCAATGATAATAGACGCATCGCCATAAGCGTTAACTACTTTAACGTCAATATAACAAAGTGACGAAGTAAACATTGAAGAAAGGTCTACACTAAATTCCAAATCATTAATCGTGAATATTTTAGTTAAAACGTCATATTCTATTTCTTTCACGTTGCTATTGCTTGCAAACGGGAAATCAGACGCAAGTGTTCTTTCTCCGTTTAATGAAACGTAGCAAACACCGCCTTTATCAATGAACGAAATGGTATAAGAAACGTTTTCATCATAGTAATCGGTTAGAATAACGTCTGCCCTTTCGTAATAAGCGCGGTCTACAGGAATTTTAAGTCCAAACTCTAAAGAAGAAAAGTCAATGGCGTTAACGAACTTCAAAGTGCCGTTAGTGTTTGGAGCAATTAAATCGTATTGAACGGCAGTTTTTTTGCTTTCAGAATAACTTTTTGCTTCAAACTCATCATGAATAAAGTAATCTCGAACAGCTAATCTTCCACCATAGCCAACGTCTACGATAGTTATAGGTTCACTTATAATTTGGTCACTGCTATTACCTTTTTGACAAGTGTATTTAATAATTGCAGTATTTGACCCCGTGATTTCAACGCATCTATAATCTTCAATTGGTAAGAAGGTTTGACCGTTATCATAACTAATAAACGCCGAAAAATCCACTGGTGATGGCGTTGCTTTATCATAAGCAAAACAAGGAACGGCCTCTAACGAGTACTCTGCGTTTTTGATAAAATAACGTGGCAAATTAAATTTACCAACAAAACTTACGTTATTAGAAGTTTGGCTTTGAATAGCATATTTATAAATAACAGAATCATAAACGTTATCAGAGCAATCATAAACGATAGTATATTCGCCTGCATATTTTGGAATAAACGTTCTCTTTTCAGGGTCAATATTTATCGTTTCGTTATTATGAACGGCTTTAATAGCTACTTTAAGCGCACTTTGTTTATTAATGGTTTCAAGGCTAAATTCAGGCAAGATCACACGCGCGCCCGCTTCAACTGTGTTTAACCCCGCATAAGACGTGTTAAGGGTTATCGGCTTTTCAGTTTGAACAGGGTTGATAGTGAGCGTATAATACCCAACGCACCCCGCCGAATTCTTAACCACGTATACTGCGGTGTATTGTCTATCTTTATCAATTTTAATTTTTCCATCAACAACGGCAACGTCTAATTGAGCAGGCGTTCCGTAATTAGCGTAAACGTTAACGGTTGAAGAAACAATCGCTTCGTTGCTAACGACGTTTGGTGTAGGCAAAACGTAATCACTTCCAAGTGGAACGTAAATTCCCCTTTCGTCAGTATCAATCACGTCAAGATTGATAACGGGCAAAGCAACGTCATCAATAAAACCTAGTTTACCAAAGTTTTCAACTAACTCTTTACCGTCATAACCACCAATGCTGTTAATATCAATTCTACCCTTATCACCAGACACATAATCAGACATAAATACGCTGAGTTTAACCTTTCCCGAACTAAAACCAGGGAAAGTGTTAGTGCCATAAACTTCACTGCTTGAAAGTGCACCTACTAAAACTGATTGTGTGCCGTGTTGAATATAAACTTTATTAGAGTTAAAATCATATTTCCAAGTGAAAGCCGAGTGGTCGTTAACCAACGGGAAACCTGAAAAAGTACGACCACCTTTTTCGTTGTTGTAGTAAAGTCCGTATTTTTCACCGTCAATGGTGACGTTATAATACGTTGCGTATTCTTTAGAAACAGGGGCGGTTATAGCCGTGCGTTTTTGCCCTACTGCACAAACCGTAAAGCTTGGATAATAATTACTCTTTTGGCTATTACCAACTGACGAACTATTAATATCCACAGAATTGTTATCAGGACAAGCAAGCCTACAATATAGTTCCACGTAATTCCCCAAATCATAACTATCAGAAAGCCTAATAATGCAATAAGTTGCAATATTTGACTGTACCTTTAATTTTTTCCAAGAATTTGTTTGGTCATTTGGGTTATACAATTCGTTGGGAACAAAGTTTACGTTTCTATAATCGAGCGTGATTAAATCACAAAGCCCGTCTTCGCCAACTTGAGATAAATCGATACTCTTTGTAAAGTTAAAGGTATCGCCTTCAGCCAATCTAACGATAAGCGCGTCTTCTTTATGGAAAGTCACGTCAACGTCGTTTCCAAGATACTCTGCATTTTCTTGTTGTTCTTTTGAAACCGCAACTACACTGCCGTTTGTGGTAGAAACGCTATAAAGTTTATTGGTGACCACGAATGTTTTTTCAGCAATACATTTATCGCCGTTATCGTCATCAAAGTAATATCTAACGGCATAATCACCAAGTTGATCTAATCTTAACCAAGTTGCATAAACTGCTTTCCCGTTTGGATAAAAGACTATACCATTTGATGCTGTGTAAGTTTTCCCTTTATATTCAACTTGAATTTCCGACGGAAAATCCACTTCAGAATTCAAGTTATACTCATCGGAAAACACGCCTTGGCTAATAGTCACTTTATCAGCCAAAACGTAATTTAAACCGTTATTTTGCGTAAAAAAGAAACTCATAAAACAAGCTATTGCCAAAACGGAAAGCAAAATTATGATATTCAGTTTTATGTTTTTAATGTTTTTCATAAATATAATCCTATTTAAAATATATAATGTTATTCTTTAACACCGCCAACCGATATGTTGCCCATAAGTTTATTCTTAAAGATTACGAACACGATTACCATCGGCATAGCAAGTGCCATTGCTGCCGCAAAGTTGAACGGCACGTTTGCTCCACTGTTATGCTGACCACCAAAAATCAAAACTGCATATGCAAGGGTTGGATGTGTTGGAATATACAACAACGACGTGTTGTAATCGTTATACATTGCAACAAATTGAAGTAAAAATATAGTTGAAAACGTTTTGATTGCAAGTGGTATATATATAGTAAACATAACCCTAAAATAAGATGCACCGTCAAGTTGCGCGGCTTCTGCATAAGTGTCTGAAACACCACTAAAGAATGCGTAGAATATTAAGAAATAAGTATTTTCAAAGGTAAGATTTTTTATCCACATACCCCAAATAGTGTCATATATACAAAAACGGCGCATAAGTGTTATGACTGCTGTGGTATTGCCAATCATTGGCATAACCATTTTAAGCAACACGAAGCCATATATAATTCCGCTAAATTTATATTTAAACTTTGAACACATATACCCCATTATGCAAGGTGCAAGCGCACCAAAAAAAGCAGAGCCACCAGCATATAAAAGAGTGTTTAACGTAAAGCCGAAAAAGTCCACGTGAGACTTGTTTACTGTTGGAATATCAAGATTCCAACCTTGATGGAAGGTCTTTTCAAAATCCTTTTCAAGTGCTGAAAAAAGGCTTGTATAATTAGTGAATATATTTCCGCCTTTCTTTTCCCAAATTTCCATATTGGGAAGTCCTAACAAGTTATCCATAAAGTCTGTTCTATATTTAAGTGACGTTAGAACGCCCCACAATAAAGAGCCGATAACACTAATTGCATAAATTGCAAGAATTAAACCAACAACTATTGCATATATGTTAATTTTAAACTTTTTTTCTCTATTTTTCATAACGTCACCCCTTAATTAACGCTTGGCCCGAATTTTTCAAGTAAACGCCTTACCGTAAGCGTGACGGGCAACACAACTAAAGTAATCATAACACCTATTGCTGAAATTTGAGGATAAAGTAAATAACCGTTTGAGCCACCATATTCAGCTAGACCTTGTGATTTTGCAGTTTGCAAGTAGATATAATACCCTACTGACCAAATATCTTGCGGTGCATCTATTTGAAAGAAAGTATACAAGTTCATCTGGTTGCTAAAAACAGCAGCAAGGTCAATAACAACAAAGGTGACAATAGTTGGATAAATTGACGGCAAAGTGATGTAAATAAATTCTTGCACTGTATTACAACCATCTAAATGGCAAGATTCAACTATTGATTCGTTAATACCGCTCATTGCACCACTTGCAAGTAAAATGTTTGCACCAAAACCCATCCATAAATTATAGAAAATAAGAGTGGGCAAAATTATTGAGGTTTCGTTCATTTTATCAAGAAGGCCCTTTGCCCCCGACAAGAAGGTGTACACGTCGTTAACCAAGTATCTAAAAGTCATGGTCATAACAACGGTAGAAATAATTTGCGGAAAGAAAAGAATTATCCTAAAAAATTCCGAAAGCGGAAATTTTTTATAAACGTAAAACGAAAATATAATTGAAACCGGCGTTGCAACAAACGCAATGATTGCATACATAAGAAAGCTTACGCTAAACATATGCACGTTTTTTTGTGAAAATAAAATTGTAAGAACCTCTTCAAAATTCTCAAACCAAGAAAATTTCCCAACAGAACCTACACCAGGAACGTAAGTATATTTGGAAAAAGCAAGCATAACGTTGCTAAAATTAACGTAGATGTAAAATATTGCAGCTTGCGCCAAAAAAGGCGATATCATCAAAATATAGAATATAATTCTTTTGGTTTTTTCATTAAGAACTTTTTTAGGCTTAACTTCACCACTTGGCGCGGTATTCAAGTCCGAAACATTTAATGAATCCATAAATTTCCTCCAGTATTTTTTATAACACGCATAAAATCTTTACGCGCATTGAATTAATTTGGTGAATAATCTTTCCCTTCGTATTTTATAGGTTGACCTTCTTTTTGGTGACCTGCAGGATAATATTGCGCCTCAGGCATTTGTCCACCGTCTGCACCAAAGAAGCCAGACCAATCGTTAATATCTTGCGTCACTGCTTCAAAGCATTTTACTATGTCAAAATTATGATATTTCAAGAATGCTCTAATATTTCTTGACCTATCTGTAAACAAATAACTAGTTGAACCACCGTGTTTACCAAGTTCAGTATAGTGTGCTTTATATACGCTACTTGAGCCGTAAGGATATACTTTGTTTGCGCTATTTAATAATTTTGCAAAAGATTTAGTATACACAGGCGCATTTTCCGTATGTTCGTCTTTAATTTCATAATTTAACATATATCCATAGTTTGCCTTAGTGGTAAACAAAGAAAGTTCTTCATCTGAATAAATGAAGTGGAACCAATCTTTAAGTACGCTCATAACTTCAGTATCGTTAGCATACATTGAGTTAACACAAACGAATCCGCCGTCAGGAATATAAAGAGTTATGGGTTCACCCTTTTTACTTTCAATTGTTTCAATTTCCGTAGTGACAGATTGATTTGTTCCATCAACTGACGTGAAGATGTTTACAGGTAAACTCATCCAAGGTGTTTCACGCTCAGCAAAAGGAATTTTATCACCGTAGAAAATTTCGTAATCTTCATAGTTCTCTCTTATACGACTTTCGTTTGCCCAATATGAATTTTCAATTAACATACCAACTCTATCTTTATTGCGATGCACACTGCTTAAGAAATGATATTGCGTTGCAGCAGCACCAGTGACTTCTTTATACCATTCGTTTTGTTCAGCAAGTTGCATAAATGCAAACGCATAGTATTTTTCAACGGTATGAGATAAATAATAACCAAATTCTTCGTCAATTTTGACTCTTGCAGTAATAGGCTTTTTAACCCCTTCAAGACCATTTTCACCAGGGAACAAATCTTCATCAGAATAACCAACAACAACGTCAACACCAGTGCTATAAAAATCTTTCAATGCTTTACCGTTTTCATAACCAAGCAAAGATACGTATAACGCTTCAACGAAATAGTTTATATAAAATGCTGGGTCGTTAGTTATAGCCAAGGGGTATATACTGTTGTCAGCCAAGTTTTCACAAAGGGCAATAAGTTCGTATAATGATGATGGCAAACCATCGTCTTCAGTATTTGGCAAGCCGTCAGGACCAACTGACCTTGAACCTAAATCTTTAGTAAACTTAAAGTCATAGCCTTCACCTAAAACCGCACTGCTAAACAACGTAGTGATGATTTCGTCGTCATCTTCATCGCTAACTTGAGCGTCGGGTTTAGCAAAGAAATACCCTTCTTTTTCAAAAAGGTCTTTATCATATGAAAGTCCGCCGTATGCTTCATATGATGGCAAACCATAATATCCCGATGGAATAGCCGAATCTTTAGAATCGTCAAGACGGAACCTATATCTTATAGCTTCAGGGATTTTGTCTTCAATGCTTTTACCATCTGCTTCAATATTACTAGTCATAATATCGTCAATGTTTGCAATCCAGCCTTTTGATGCTGAAACGTCTGTAGGATTGTATCCGTCCCCTGTATATATAACGTGATAACCATCGTTTACAATACCCTGTCCTATTCCAACGTCTGTGCCAGGCATTTCAATTTTAACTTTTACGCCTTCTTTGCCTTCGGCATAACTATCGGTTTCGTGCAAAGCATTAAACCTTTTTGCTTGGTCCTCCAATAAATCTTTACCATACGCATTGTCACTAACTACAATGCGAATTACCGTTTTGTCACCCTCGTCACCAGACGGTGCAGAGCAGGCAACAACACCAAAAGACATAAATAAGCACAAAGCAAGTGATATAAACGTCTTAAACCATTTGAATGTTCTGTTTTTCATATAACATCTCCTTAAATTTATTTTATTTTTATATTTAACGCATGAGCGTTATTATTTTATCCAGCCAAAGTCGTTTGGTGACAACAGGCATTTACCAAGCGTATAACAAGGTTCGTTGTCAACACACCACCTTGCCCCGTCATAGGTTGTTATTAAAAACTTATAAGGCAATTTAATGAAAGAACTTTCGTCTTTTTTGATACGAGCAATAACGTGCAAATTATTTTCACCTGACAAGTTTTCAACTTTCCACTTTAAAAGTTCTTCTTCTCTATTTTCATCAAGTAAGGATTGATGCCCCGCTTCTATAAACGGAACTATCTTTCCGTCAGCCCTAATAACTAAGGTCGGCTCAGGAAAGAAAAGGCGGAATTCGTTGTCAATGCAGAAATTTTGTTTTTTATTGCTTTTAATTTCAATTTCTATATATTCGCCAACGGCTATCCTAAACTTACTTTCATTATCGTCAAGATAACCCCACTCGGCACTATCTAAGCCATTTAAGCCTGCCTTAATCGATTGATGCTCGTCTCCACCGTAATATGAAAGTGGGATAAGCCCTTTTTCTATGCGCTCTTTCACCTTAGGAAATTCAGTCTCTAAAAGGCCTTTTAATTTTTCAACCCTAGATTTTAGTTTTTCTGGGAAAAATTTATATCCTTCTGCTTCAGAATGATAACCAAGCCTATTATCGCTTTCGCAAAGAGGTATCATTTTTACGCTGTTTTTTATCTCTTCTTTAACCAAAACTATCATTTGGTTAAGAATTTCATTTAGATTACCTGTTTGATAACCCAATTTATCACGCAGTTGATAAAATCTTAAAACGTTTCTTCCGCTTTCAAACAACACGCCAAGTGCTTTTGCGACCGAAAGTTGTTCGTTTTTAGGATTATTCCATTCAGTTGTCTTAGCAAGAATTTCTAACCCCTTTTGCCAATTTTCACAAAGAATATTTGAAAGTTCAATTGCTTCGTCTATCGTATGCCCCTTAAACAAACACTCGCCTATCCTGTCACCGTTAGGAACGTCTTGCAACTGCCACGACCTTGAAAGCGGTTTATTCTTTGGTAATAACGATAATTCCCACACAACCCCGTCATGCATCGGGCCGTAGTAGTTAAACATAACGTTCACGGGATAATTCGAATATGCTTTTTCAAAATAATCCCAAGCAAGCGCAACCTTTTGGGCGTCTTGCTCACTCCAATAAAGTGACGCAAGTTTAAGCAAAAAATCTTCTTTGGTCAAAAAGTCGTTTTTTGCGCAAAGCAGTCCAACAGCCTTGCTCATTAAACACGGGTAGTTGCCAAAAAGCCAACTCTCCATCACGCCCGAAACCCCTTGTCTTTTTGCGCTTATAATCTTATCATATATAATTCCAGGAACTGGTATATATGGAACGGTTGCCAATTCATGTGAACAGCAAACCTGCATTTTTGCATAAATCTTTTTTTCTTGTTGAACGGCCTTTCTAGCGGTGAATTTAAACATTTCAGAAGGGCCCGTATAAGATAAGTAATAATCTAATGCAAACCGCTTTTTGCCAAGTTGAACCACCCTGCCGTCGTCTTCATAGTTTTGTAGCATAACAACGTTATCAGGGCATTTATCTACGTATTCACCAATAACGTCTAATGGTTGTCCCCTATGTCCGTAAGTCCAACTTATAAATTCAACTTGACTATTTGCGCTGTCAATAGCGTTTTTAATAATCTTCGCCGTGTGCGTGACTATTTCCATTTGCGATTTGTCCGCACAGTGTGGGCAATCGTTGTGCCACGCCCCTTCTAAATCGGGCCACGTGTTCCCACACGACGTGACGCGTTCACCAAAAGTTATATCAATTATTCCGCCAAGATTTTTTGCGCTTTTAACCACGTTTTGTATGGCTTCGGTTAAATAACCTTTCCCAAACTCCGTGTACGTGCAAAAACCTTTTGGACCACGGTTATCGTTTCCAGCAACTTGCGGATATTTCTTTTCAATTCCAGGGTATCTATTTTTTATCGTCGGCTCGTCTAACGACATTGGCGCGATAATAAGTAAATAAACTTTAATCCCGTATAAAGCACACTTGTCAATTATGCGGTTAAGTTTGTTTATTCTTTTTTCAGAATCTTGACCGAATTCTTTAATATAAGAAGATTTAGCAAGTTGGTCTAAATCCGCATAAACCCAAACGGCGTTAGCCCCGTCACGCATAAGTCTATCTAAATAAGCGTCTGGATAATAATCAACGTCATCATCAAGTTCGGCTAAATTTTTAGGTGGACGATTTATAGGCGCAAAAAAGCACCTTGCAAGCCTTACTTCTAAATCAAACTCTTTATAAGCCTTTTCAATTTTCAGAAACCCACCGTTAATTAAAATCTGGTCTTGTATATAAACGAGTGCACGCCTTATTCCGCTAACACCACACGCACTTATTGAGCATCTCTCTTCGTCAATGCAATAAGTAAAACTTTCAGTATCTTCCCCAACTGTCTTAACAAGCAAAATTGGATAAGACTTGCCGTTTAAATCGTTTTCTTCTAAAAAGGCGTTAAAATTATCAAATGATTTTTCAAGCAATTTTTCATCCGAAAAGTCAGCAGTTTGAAGAAAAGCACCGCTTAAACGTATAAACCCTTTCTTTTCGATTGAGGCATGAAGCAATTTCGGAACGTAAAAATTCTCTAAATCTTTTTGAAAGTTTTTTTGTGGTTGTTTGTTAAAGAATTCGTCAATTTTCAAAAGTACGACACCTTCGCTTTTTTCAACTTTTAATAAACATTGAAAAATTTATTTATAGTTTCGTTATGTTAAACAATTTAAGTTTTTATTTTCTTTTTAAGTAAAAAACAACAAATTGTTAAAAGTTAACCGCGCATAGCGAACTTTTACATAATATATGTATTTAAATGTTTACATACTACGCACCTATAATAATAAGTGTCATAAAAATTATAGCAAAAAGCGTGTTTGTTGTACATATGCTCACTTACTTAAAATATGTGTTTATTTACTTTTTTAGCAATTATTTTTTAACTTAAGTCTTGACAGAAAGAACTCTATTCGTTATAATTGTTTTAAAAATATTTTAGGAGTGGAAAAATGGCTTCAATGTATTCAAAGTATAATTTCGGTATGTTTAACCCCACCAACACCTTAAAATGCATACACATTATGGATATCGGGTATCACGATCACAGCGTAGTTAAAGCATATACTGACAAGCCAAGAAAATCTTTTTATTCAAGCTTTCACATTATTTTAGATGGAGAAGGCACTTTGGATTTCGGAAACAAAGTCTATCCTTTATCTAAGGGTTCGGTTTTCTACTTACCGCCTTACGAACCTTTCCTTTATTTGCCATCTGCTAACAATCCGTATAAATTCGTTTGGATTGGCTTTGACGGAGATGAAATAAACGCTCTTTTACAAAAGAAAGGCATTAACCAAAACAACCCTATTCTAAATATTAAAAACACTAAGAAAATGTTGACGTTGGTTGATGATTTTATCGAACACAACAGCCAAAAAAACGTCACCGAAGAAAAAATGCTCTCTTTTTTCTTTTCTTTTATACATTGCGTTCAATCACCAAAAAACACCACCAAAACCGCACATGCTTCAAACAACGTTGAGGCGATAAAACGCTTGATAAGTCAAAACTATATGCATCACAACTTCACAATTCAATCAATTGCAAGCATTATGCACGTTAGCCACTCATGGCTTTGTGCAACTTTTAAGCGTGAAACTGGAACTTCTATGCACGAATATCTTATTAGCGTTAGACTTGGGCATTCAGCCGAACTTCTAACAAAGAGCAACCTTTCTATTAACGAAATTTCTTATACTTGTGGTTTTAACGATGCCCTTTATTTTTCTGCAGCATTTAAAAAGTCCTACAACGTTTCACCTCAAAATTACCGCAAAGCTTATAAGAGAGACAATTAATTAAACAATTATTTCAACAACATTGCCGGGCGCTCGTCCGGCTTTTGTGCTTTAAAAGAAACGTTTTCAAGTTTAAGATTTTCCGTGTTTTCAGAATAAAGCCCAAAACACGGCAAAACGAACTTACTGCTCTCAGGGTAATCTCCAGGAGTTGGAAAACAACTTTCAGTTGTCTTTTGACCCCCAAGCACCGAAACGTTAACGTTATATAAGTTTACGTTCTTAATTTTATTTTTAGCATTGGTGCTCATAATAATACTTGTATACGAGCAATTTGTTCCGTAATCACTGCCTTCTTTTATATCGGGATACCAACTGTCTATACTCTTAAACCTTTGGTCGTTAACGTCTGCAAATAAATTGCTTATGTTAATATCCGAAATAGAGCCCATTTTTGTACCTTCTGGTGCTCTTAATCTTTCACTCAAATAAATAAATAACGGATTAGCAACGTTGCACATGGTAATGTTGCTTATATTTATTCCGAAAATATTTGCCCCGTCTGCGCTTTCGATTGCAATACCTGAATGTTGGGTGTTAAAAATAACGCAGTTCGAAACGTTGATATATTTAAAGTCACCAATAGATTCAGAGCCAAATTTAATCGAATTTGCTCTACTACTTATAACACAGTTATTAACGGTAATTCTTTGACAATCTCTTTTGCAGTTGTCAAAATATGACGCTTTGAAAACGAGTGCGTCGTCACCAGTCTTAATTATACAGTCTGAAATAACAACGTCTTCACAGCAGTCAGGGCTAATGCCGTCAATATGTGAATTTATAAACAGTTTACTTATAATAACGTCTTTACATCCGCCCATAAGAACGGAAATGTCCGTTGCATTTAAGATTTTAACGTCATAAAGCCTAAGCCCCTCAACCTTGCGTAAAGAAAAAACTTTCGCACCACGATGGTATCCGTCGCCTAACTTACTACGCTTATCTTCAGGGTCCCAAATAGATAGCATATCTATCGTTGCTTGACCCTTTATGCTAACGTTTTTAACGTTATCAGCATAAAACATAGCACAAGTATATTTACTATGTGACAAATCTTGATAAAGCTTATAAGAAACTTCTTCGTCTGCATTAAAATCTGATAATTTTGGAGCAGAGTTAATTTTAACTCCGTCTTCAAAAACTATGTTTGTGTTATCTTTTAAAACTACCGTAGAAAGAGTATACGTGCCGAAAGGAACGTATACGGTTTCCCCACCACGCATTGAACCCAAGTCAATCGCTCGTTGAAATGCTTTTGTATCTAATTCAGTCGTCTTGTCAATGAAATCTTTTAAGTTAATCACTTTTATGCCCTTCTTGTTTCAATTTATATCTATACACAATAAATTTTACAACATAATATATTAATAGTAAATGTGTTCATTTATTTTGTTTATGTGTTTATTTACTGTTTAAAATTTAAAATAAAAAAACACCCTAATTTTATTCAAATATAAGGTGTTTTTTTTAGTAAATTATTATTAAATCGTTATATAATACGCGATTTTTAGTCATCTAAAAGTTTATCGCGAATAAAAAAGATAACTGTTAATATGTGAAAAATTATGGCGTTATTTAAATTTATTTGTTTTATAAACGTATAGATTATTTAATTAAATCTTCCATAAAATAAGCGTTTGTGTTTGCCCTTTTTCCAAACTTATCAACAAGAGTTAGTCTAAAATATCCAGCGTAATGTGGAATGTCAAAACACGCTTCAGTTAACCCGTTTTCGTCTTCAGAAAACTCAACGCGTGCTTCGCGCGCCCTACACGTCATATATATTTTATCAACGGCAGAACATTTAATATATACCTTTCCATCTTCATAATAAAGGTCGTAAATTTCAGGTCCTTCAGAAGCGTAAAACCAACCGTTTTTAAGCGCAGTTGCAACGCTTTTATAGTCTAAACTTTCAGCCTTAATCATAGTAAAAGCCACCCCAGAATCCCAACGGCGAGTGTTTGGGCGTCTATTGTGATTATCGTCACCACCTATACAAAAAAGTTTTTGACCACCGGTAAGCATATCGTCATACTCTTTTGAGTTATAATCCTCATATCCCCCCAAAAGACCGCCACCATTAATTATTTCAATCGCATCAAGATTATGATAATTCATGTAATCCAAATAATTTTCTCTTGACCAGTTAGGATGATTATAAGTGACGAAAAAACCCTTTTCTTTGCACTCTTTAGCAACTTTGCTCACGTATTCACCACTATATTCACGTATATGGTCAGGTTCGTTTTCATCAAATTTAACCAAATGTTTATTCTTTGGCGCATTACCAAAAAAATATAATTCCCTATGCCAAAAAGGTTGAATTTCAATTTTTTCGTCGAGCGCAACGATACAAAGGTGACAAATTTTATATCCCCCTTTTGACCTATCTTCAATTATAGACATTTCAAAACCGTTTAGCGCAAGAAAATCTTTATCGGTTAAATCATTATGCGTGATAAATAAATCGTGATCGGTATAAGCCACTATAGAATAGCCTAATTTTTTGTAAATTTCCTTAACTTCCTCAGGCGTTTTCGCTCCGTCTGATAATACCGTGTGGCAATGCATATTAGCTTTGTAAAAATTGTTTTTTTCAGGCAATAAATATTTTTTCATTTTACATTTAGCCCCTTTAAATTCATTTGTTATTATTTAATTATAACTTAATTATCACAGTTTGTAAATGCGATTTATTATTTGCTATATGTGATTATTTATTTTATTTTTAGACACGTAAAAAAGCCACCTTAGAAGGTGGCTTTTAGCGCGGTTTATTAAGGATTAATAACCAACCTTTTCCCAGCAATCAAATGGAGCTGCAAGTTCATCAGAAACAAGAACTTGGGTCTTCATAAGTTGAAGCATAGAAGAAGGAATTAACGGAGTGACAGGTCCATGAAGAACAAGACGTGAAGTCATTCTTTGCCATGAAGAGAACGTGCCGTTGGTTAAAAGTGCGTGAACTTCAATTCTTTCTCTTGCATTTTTAACGTCGATAGGTCCAATGGTTGCAGCCTTAGGTGGAACGTCAGCAATATAACCAGATTGACCGAACACACCGTGCAATGAGTTTTGAGCAACGGTAAGTGGGTGCAAATCAACGATTCTAGCCTTCATATTGAGCCATTCGTCAATTTGAGCCTTAGTGGGTTCTTTAGAACCGTCAAAACCTTCAGGGAAGAAGTCTGCAACAGGGTCGATAAACGCCATATGACCAGTCCAACCAGGTGAAGAAGAGCAGATGTCTGCACCGCCTTCGCCACAATCAGTAATCATATCAGAATAACTGTTGATGTTTTTGTTGGTAGGATAGTGAACGTTTTCTAAAGGCATACGAAGTTTTTCATCAATTTGATAAACTAAGTATTTAAGCATTGAGTGTGCAAAACCAGCCTTGTAAGTTTCGGGTGCGATATTGCCATCTTGGTCAGCCCATTCGTCCATAGCAAAAAGGTGCACGTTTTTGCAGTCTACTTTAAAGTAGTTGATGAGTTGTGCAAGTGGAATATAAGTATCGGGTTCGGGGTTTCCGAGAATAAGGGTAATTTTCTTACCTTTTTCCGATGCTTCTTTAATCCTTGCAAAAAGGGTTGCGATAAGAACGGGGTGTGGGTTCATCATAACTTTGATGTTGAAATCAGGATTTGAGTGTTTTTCCAAATCCGTTCCACTGATTTTGCGAAGTTTTTCACAAAGTTCCCTGTCCTTGAAAGGTACGAAGTTCGCAGGTCTAAAAGCGAAATCCGTTGCCGGTTCAAATATTTTGTTCATTATTGTATTTCTCCTTTTTTAATAGTTTTTTTAACGTTAAATTTATCGTCGACAAATATAAGGTCTGCATCACAATCTTCCCCTATTCTGCCGATAAAATTCATATTTAATGCACGTGCAGGGTTGGTTGAGCCAAACCTAAACGCATCACATACCGAACAGCCCGTATGCACCATGAAGTTTCCACAAGCGATATCAAGCGTTAAGCCTGAACCCGCAATTTCACCTGCATTATCGAAGTGAATGTCAGTTGCTTCTTCAAATCCTGGAGGAATTGGCCCGTCACAAACGAATTGGTCTGCTATAAGAATAATTCTATCATCACCTTTTATGCGACGAACAAGACGTTGCATATAAGGAACGACGTGTATTCCCATTCTATCCGATATGAGTTCTGCAAAAATTTCTTTATTGTAATTAACAGTTTCGTCAACACACACGCCCCTGCACTCAGAATAATGTTCAATAGTACCCGTAGCGTTAGTGTGGTGGGTTGCAATTTTTAAGCCGTAAGGAATATATTTTTCAATTTGCGCAGGCGTTGCTTCACTATGAGCAACTGAAAAAACGATGTTCGGTATTTCTTTTTTAACGTCTTTAACGAACTGGTCAATCCCTTCGCGTTCGGGCGCAATACACCAAACTTTTGCAGTATCTTTTGCCCTTTTAACTATGTCGATATATTCGTCGTGAACGATTGCGTCTTTCCAAACGTTTTTCTCCCTTTCACAGCCGAAGTTTGGCGACAAATACGGACCTTCCATATAAAAGCCTAAGAAGTTGTCAAAATCGCCGTTATCCCTTGCCTTTAATATGTTATCTATTGCGCCTATATAAGCGTCTTTATTAAGATTGTTGTAAAGAGCGGGCAAAACACTCGTCACACCGTGTTCCATAAGATGACGTGAAGTTTCTTTTGGATTTTCAAAAATCCACATGTTGTCTGCCGCATGCGTATGTATATCAATAAGGCCAGGGCCAACGTATAACCCTTCAGCATCAATAATTTCCGCGCCGACAGGAATTTCAACGTCTTTCGCTTTGCCGTGCTTAATAATCTTTCCGTCTTCAATCAAAATCACGCCGTTGGGAACGAAATGGTCATACATAACCAAAGTTCCGTTAACTATCGCTTTCATCTGCGTTTTTATCTCCTATTAGGCATTTTCTACCAATTATACGTCTATTATAAAGTGTTTTATTGCTTTTGTCAATGGAAAAACTAAAATTAAAATTCAATTTGCAGTTTTAATTGTTTTTTACTATAAATTTTATATACCTTTTGGCATTGAAGTGATAAGCCCTTGAAGGTGATTTGAATAGCCGAACTCACCCGCAATAAAATTTTCACCGTCACAACTAAAAGTGCTAACTGATGCGTTAACCACGTACGGCACTTGTTGCATTTGTGATAAGTCAATTCCACAAACGGCACATTGCAATGCGCGTATAAATCCACCGTGCGTACAAACAACAACTGTTTTCCCATTTTGCTCTTTGGCAATTTTTTTAATAACGTTAATTGCTCGTATTTGCAATTCAGAATAAGATTCGCCACCCGTGGGGCGCGCAAACCCGACGTTTTCTTCCCAAACTTTATAATCTTCTGGGAACAATGTTTTTAAGTCTAAAAACTTTAAGCCTTCCCACTTGCCACCGTAAAGTTCACGCAAGGCGGTATCTGTGACTATTTCTTTTGAAAGTTTTTTAGCAAGTGGCAAAACGGTATCGTATGCTCGAATTAAATCACTTGAATACACGCTATCAACCTTAAAGTTTTGATACACGTATTCACACGCGCGTTCCGCCTGTTTAATGCCCGTCTCTGATAATGGTGAGTCTATGTGCCCCGTATACGTTTTATCCACGTTAGACGCGCTGTTTCCGTGCCTTATAATAATAAAATTAGTCATAATTCACCTCTAAATTTTATTTTACAATATTTGATTGTAAAAGTCTAACGAATATTTGCAAAATAAAAATATCCTTTGTAGTTAAAGGATATTTTAGTTATTTTGATTTTGGATAATCTTTCTTTTTTATGTTAGCATAAGGAACAACCGTATGCACTGGCAACTCTTTTGCAAGATTTGTAATAGCCTGCTTTAGCTCGTCCCTGATTTCTTTTTTATGTTCTTCTACGGGTGCGTTCGCGTTGTACTTTATAGGTTTACCAAACACAACTTTTTTAAGTTTTGGCGCGTTATACATAGGCACGAAATTAATTTCTTTCCCCGTGCTTTTATAGTAAAGCCTTGCAACGTCAACGAAATTATCTTGAAACTCGTTAACAATCTCGTTATAAGGGGTGTGACACTCTGGGAAAATTATTATATGCGCGCCCTCTTTAAGCCCTGTCACCGACTGCTTAAACGTGTTCATTATTCGCATATCCTTATAAACACCTATTCCATCCGCATTTCTATGTAAATATGCAAAAAGTGGAGCTATAACATGCGCTACTATTTTATAAAACCAACGCGTGCTTTTGGGTTTATACGGCCAAAAATCTTCCATTGCGTAGGCTGGAATTTCTTTCGCACTCATCATATGCCCTATAAGCCATATATACTTCTTTTTTGGGAAAAGAAGTTCTGCTGTTAACGGGCCGTGAATTTGCGAGTGATTGCCAACAATAACGCACGCTTCGTCGGGTATATTTTCAAGCCCAACGAATTCTTTTTTTCCGTAAAAGAACCGCACCATACTTTCCAAAAATAAGAAAAATTTACCTTTCTTTTTTTGAAAACAACTTTTGTTCTTTTTATTCTTTTTCGCCATTTTCTTCCGTGTTAGCCTTCTCTTTTGCTTTTGCGCGTGCGTTAGTATCAACGCTCTTTCCATACACCACAAGGCGTTGGAAAATAAATTCGGTCACAAAGTTTACAAGCATAGTCACAAACTTAACTAAAATTTCATTCCAACCGAGAGTTTGCACCAAATATATATCTGCAAGATGTATTGAAAGGGGCGCAAAAACCAAGTAATATCCAAGTGTTTTAAGCATTGCAACAGGAACGTTGTTCGCCGATTGGAAAGTAAATTTTCTATTCAACGTAAAATTCCATAAAACTGAAAGCGTTAACGAAATATACGCCTTAATAACGTAATCAAGGTTAGGAATTAAATCCAACAACGTAAAACTAATCAATTCAATCGCGCCTGCACTGATTGAAAACATCAAGAACTTAAGCGCACGAAAAACTTCTTTTTTCTCTTTAACCACGTAAGCCACCTTTCCTTTAATTAAATTTTCTTCACGAAACAACGGCGACGCTTATGGTTGCGCACAGAAAAATGTTTCCACATGCTTTGGACTTCTGCATTGAGTTCTAATTCAGGGCCCGTTTCACAATATTTAACGCCGTTATCAATAAGCATTTTAACCACGTGGTCCATAATAATAGCAGGAACGCCTTGGCTTTGATATTCAGGCTTAACCGCAATAAAGAACATTTCCAACACGTCGTTTTTGCCACGAAGCGCTTTAAGAAGCCTAAAAATACCAAAAGGCAAAAGTTTTCCGTTAGATTTTTTAAGAGCCTTCGCAATTGACGGAACGAGAACTGCAAAGCCAACTAAAACGTTGTTTTTATCTTTTACTGAACAAATATATTTTAAATTCATTAAAGGTATATTATCAGCAACCGTTTTATTGATAACGTTATCTGTTAGCGGGACCGTGCCGTATAGTTTAGAAAAGGCTTGGTCAATAACCTTAAACGCTTCATATGCATCGGCTTCTAATTCTTTCGTCTTTTTGTAAGTGACGAGTTTATATCCGTTTTTCTTTTGTAAATATTCGCTTATTTTAGCAAGTTTAGGGTCGCGCTTTTCAGGAACGGTTAAAAGATATTCAACCCAGTCAACTTCCTTCGTTAGCCCCAATTTTTCCATATGGGTTAAATAATATTCGTAATTATAGAAAGTTATTGACATATTGAGTTCGTCAAACCCTTCTATAAGCATGCCTTCGTGATCCATATCGGTAAACCCAATCGGCCCTATAACGCCGTCGTATCCCCTATTTTTGCCCCATTCAACGACCTTGTTAAAGAGAGCGGAAGAAACTTCAAAATCGTCAATAAAATCAAAGCGAGTAAAACGGATATACGAAGTACCCCATTTTTTGTTTGCTGCGTGGTTTATTAACCCAGCAATTCTACCAACTATCTTATCGTTTTTATAAGCAAGATACAACTTGGTTTCACAAAAATCGTAAGCAGGGTTTTCTTTTTTGGTAAAAGTCGCAAGTTCATCACTCGTTAAAAACGGCACGAAAGCAGGTACGTTTTTATAAAGTTTGTTTGGGAATTCCACCCATTTTTTTAAATCTTTTTTAGTTAAAACTTCCTTAACAACAACAGCCATAATCCACCTATAAATTAAAGAAATTCAATCAAAGATTTACCATTTATTTTTGGTGAAACAACTACGCCTATCGTTCCAGGCCCACAATGCGCACACGCGTTAATGGGAACTACGCCTTTTATATATTTACCACCAAGCAAGTTTTCTGCATAATCATAAACGTATTGAGCAACTTTTTCGTTGCAATCAAAGTTTATAATAGTGTAATCATATTCTTCTTTTGAGAATTCTTTAAGTCCTAAATCTAAAGCATCAATCATCGCTCTTTTAACGTTTTTAATTATGCCGTCTTTTTCAAGAGCGCCGTCTTTAAGAACTATAACGGGTTTAATGCCAATCGTGTTGCCAATAAGCGCAACCGTTGGAGATATTCTACCACCGTTTTTAAGCGCAGTTAAATTTTCGGGAATAAATACGAAAGAACCCATCTTGTTTCTGCCGTTTTCAATAACGCTTGCAATTTCTTCAATAGGCGTTCCCTTTGCAATCTCATCGTAAGCATAAAAAACGTGGGACAACATGTTTGATGAAAGTGAATAAGAGTCAACAACCACAAGTTTATCTTTAAAGTTTTGTTCGGCAACGTTTTTAAACAATTCATACATTGAAGAAAGTTTGCTCGAAATAGTAAAGTGAATAATCTTTTCGTATCCCTTAGCAAAAAGATTTTCAAAATAATCTATAATTTCACCAAGCGGTGGGGTTGAAGTTTTAATGTTCTTTCCACCACGCATAGCGTCTTTAAGTTGGTCTTGATTGATAGTGACACCGTCTAAATATTCTTCCCCATCAATAATGACGTTTAGAGGAAAAACGCTTATTTCATACTTTTTTAACGCTTCATAATTAACTAAGCACGAAGTATCGGTTGAAACTAAAATTTTCATTTGTTCTCTCTCCTACAACTTTTTACGAATATACTTAAAACACACACTCGCCCTTATTATAAGTGTATTCATACTATCACACAAAAATAAACACTAAATAAACAAACGGCAACTTTTTTAATTTTTATAAAAAATTATTTAGTGATTATTTAAAGATATATGCCCTATCCTTTCACACTACGAACCATAACAAAAAGCACGGCATAAAACCGTGCTTTTCATTATGGTGCGAGTAGCAGGACGCTCGTACGCTTTCGCTCCCGAGTCCTTGTCCGTCTAAAGTTTGCCCATCACTTGACGGATGAACGACAGGTTCATTCACACACTACGTGCAATAACAAAAAACACGGCATAAAACCGTGTTTTTTGTTATGGTGCGAGTAGCAGGACTTGAACCTGTATGGCTGTTAACCATTAGAATCTGAATCTAACGCGTCTGCCAATTCCGCCATACTCGCCTAAGCAGTTATTTTTTCTGCTTAAATTAAATTTCAAAATCAACTGCAACGCTAGTTTTAGTGACTGCGTGCATATGTTTTTTTACAACGTTTACGTGATATTCATCTTTTTGATAGTCGCTAAGAGCATTCATATCGTCTAAGACGACTGCCAAAATAACGTCGTAAGACCTTGCAGAGTGCAAGCAATCTACACCCACTTCTATATCTTTAAGCATAGGAACGTTCCCTTTCATGCTCAAAAGAACTTCTTTTGCTTTTTGGGGACTTTCCCCGTCGTTTAGTTTAAAACATACAACGTGTTTAATCATAAGTGTTCTCCTAACAATTTTATTTAAGCGGGACAACCGCTTTCGCATTTAAAGTTAAGTCTGCAAAATTACGGCGTTGATATTGTAAATAGCCTTCTGCTCCTATCATTGCGCCGTTATCCGTGCAATAGCGTTTTTCTGGCAACACTAAATAAACGTTTTCTTTTTTTGCTCTTTTTTCTAGTGCTTCACGTAAATATCCGTTTGCACCAACGCCACCAGAAACGGCAAGCGTTTTATATCCGCACTCTTTGACCGCCTTAAACGCCTTATCCACAAGCACGTCTATTGCAGAGTGTTGAAAACTTGACGCAACGTCGGCTTTATTTATTTCTACGCCTTTACTTTGTTGATTATGAACGTAATTTATAACGGCAGTTTTAAGCCCGCTATACGAAAAGTCGTAATCTCCGCCGTCATAATTTTTTAACATTTTTGGTAGTTTGATAACGTTTTCACCTTCTCGCGCAAGCCTTTCAACGTTAGGTCCGCCAGGGTAATTTAACCCAAGCACTCTCGCAACTTTATCAAAGGCTTCGCCAACCGCGTCGTCTAGCGTGCTTCCTAAAACTTTTAAGTTGTAATAATCGTCAACGGCAATTATAGCCGTATGCCCACCGCTAGCCAAAATGGTTATAAAAGGTGGTTCTAATTTTTTATCCGCTATATAAGACGCGGATATATGCCCCCTTATGTGACTGACGGGAACGAGCGGTTTACCAGTAGAAAAAGCGAGCGCCTTTGCAAACGACACCCCAACTAAAAGCGCGCCCAAAAGCCCCGCTCCTTCGGTGACGGCAAAAGCGTCTATATCGTTAAGCGAAAGATTAGCACTCTTTAAGGCTCGTTCAGTTGCGGTTAAAATTGCCGTAGTGTGCGTTCTTGACGCAATTTCTGGCACAACACCGCCAAAGCGCGCGTGTTCGGTTGCAGAACTGATAATCTCATCTGCCAAAACTTCTCTACCGTTTTTAACGATAGCAACCGCCGTTTCGTCACAAGACGTTTCTATCCCCATAATTATAGGGTCTTTTGCAAGCGGTAAATTTTTTATTTTTTCAAAATAACTCATTGTGATTTCTTTAAGTAATCGTTTATAAACCCTTGAATATTTCCGTTCATAACCGAATCGATATCGGTTATTTCAAAACCTGTTCTGTGGTCCTTAGCAAGAGTATACGGGCAGAAAACATAACTTCTAATTTGGCTTCCCCACTCTATTTTTTTGATTTCGCCTTTTATTTCTTGGTCTTGTTCCATACGTTCGGCTTCACGCTTTTCAATAAGCTTACTTATAAGCATTTTCATAGCCATTTCACGATTTTGGGTTTGACTTCTTTCGTTTTGGCAAGCGACAACGATACCTGTGGGAATGTGGGTAATTCTTATTGCCGATTCAGTTTTATTGACGTGCTGTCCACCTGCACCACTTGAACGGTAGGTATCTACTTTAAGTTCATCTGGACTAATTTTAATTTCTTCGTCGTCTTCAATTTCAGGCATAACTTCTAAAGATGCAAAAGAAGTGTGACGGCGTTTATTTGCGTCAAAAGGCGAAATTCTAACCAAACGGTGAACGCCTTTTTCCGCCTTTAAATAACCATATGCGCAATCGCCTTCAATCTTGAACGAAACCGACTTGATACCCGCTTCGTCACCTTCTAATCTATCAAGTTCTGTAAGCGTATAGCCGTTCTTTTCTGCATAATACATATACATTCGATAAAGCATTTCAGTCCAGTCACACGCTTCAGTTCCGCCTGCGCCTGCGTGCAAAGTTAAAAGCGCGTTAAGTTTATCATACTTACCGCGTAAAAGTGCGGAAAGGCGCATTTCTTCTATAACTTTTTCAACGGCTAAAAGTTCTTCACTTAGTTCATCTAAAACGCTTTCATCATTTTCTTCTTCAGCAAGGTCGATAATGTCTGATGCGTCGTTTATAACTTTTTCAGCCTTATCATACGCAGAAACTTTGTTAGTTAATGATGCTATTTCCTTAGAAATTTGTTGTGATTTTGCAAGGTCGGTATAAACTTCGGGTTTTTCAGAAAGTTCTATTTTTTCTTTTAATTCTTTGCGCAAATTATCTACGTCAAAGAGAGTGTCCCGTCTCCGCAAGGATACCTTTTAATTCTTTTACTTTAAGTCTATATTCTTCGCTTTTAATCATTTTTGCTCCTACAGATTATCGCGATATATTATTTTTTACCGCAACAATTTTTATATTTTAATCCACTTCCGCAAGGGCACGGGTCGTTCCTGCCAATTTCTTTAACTACGGGGCGTTTGCGAATAACGGGCCCACTCGCTTGGTTTGTTTGTAAGTTTTCTTTTTGTTTATCAACTTCGGTTTTTTGCGGGATTTTTTGAAGTTCGGCTTTTAACAATAAGGTGATTGTGTCTTCTTGAATAGAAGCGGTTAAATCTTCAAACATTTCAAAGCCTTCTTTTTTATATTCAAGAACAGGGTCAATATTGCCGTATCCACGCAAACTTATACCCTTTCTAAGTTGATCCATAGAGTCGATATGGTCAATCCACTTAGTGTCAATATTGCGCAAAAGAACCATTTTTTCTATTTCGGTAAAATCAATGCCTTCTTCTTTATATCTTGCTATCTTTTGGTCATATGCGTCAATAGTTGCTTGGGTAAGTTTTTCAATAAAATATTCGTAATCCCAATTTTCAATCTTTTCCTTGGTGACAAACTCAGTGTCTTTGGGTAAAAGTTTAAGTTCGATTATATTGTTAAGAGCGTCAACGTCCCACGTTTCAGGCTTGTTTTCGTTGTTGATAACCGTGCCTGCCACGTATTTAACGAAGTCGGGAACAAGTTTTAATACGTCTTCGTGAACGTTTTCGTCTTTTATAACCTTCATTCTTTCGGCATACATAACTTCACGTTGTTTATTCATAACGTCGTCATATTCTAAGACGTGTTTTCTTATGCCAAAGTTTTTGCCTTCTATTGTGCGTTGCGCGTTTTCAATACTGCGTGAAAGCATTTTCGACTGCATAGGTTGGTTTTCGTCTATATTAAACATTTCGTAAATTCTTTGCATCCTTTCGCCACCGAAACGCTTAGCCAAATCGTCTTCAAGAGAGATAAAGAATATAGAAGAACCTGCGTCGCCTTGACGACCACTACGCCCCCTTAACTGATTATCTATACGACGAGATTCATGCCTTTCCGTACCTAAAATATGCAAGCCACCTGCTTGAACAACTTTTTCCTTTTCAGCATCCGTTTGTGTTTTGAATTTATCATAGATTTCTCTATAACGTTCCCTAACTGCCTTTGCGTCTTCGGGAATATCTGCAACGAAAGAAGTTGCAACTTCAATAAGGTCTTCACTAACACCTTCGTCACGAAGTTTGCGTTTTGCTAAAAATTCAGCATTACCGCCAAGCAAAATATCCGTTCCACGACCAGCCATGTTCGTTGCGATGGTGACTGCACCGTATCTACCTGCTTGCGCAACGATGTCTGCTTCGCGAGCGTGGTTTTTAGCGTTTAGAACGTTGTGTTTAACACCTTTTCTAATCAAAAGTTTTGATATTTCTTCGGATTTTTCAACCGTGACAGTACCAACGAGCACGGGTTGACCTTTTTGGTGACGCGCAACTATTTCTTCAACTATAGCCTTATTCTTCCCCGCCGTCGTTTTATAAATAACGTCAGGCATGTCCACTCTTGCAACAGGCTTGTTTGTGGGGATTTCAAGAACGTCTAAACCATAAATAGACCTAAACTCTTCTTCTTCCGATTTAGCAGTACCCGTCATGCCTGAAAGTTTTTTATAAAGACGGAAATAGTTTTGGAAAGTAATCGTTGCATACGTTTTGTTTTCGTTGCGAACTTTAACGCTTTCTTTTGCTTCTATCGCTTGATGCAAACCGTCAGAATATCTTCTACCAATCATAAGACGACCGGTAAATTCGTCAACTATAATAACTTCCCCGTCAGAAACAACGTAATCGTTATCGCGCTTAAAGATATAGTTTGCTTTTAATGCTTGTTGAATATGATGCGATAAACTTGCGTTTTCAATATCAGCAAAGTTATTTAAACCGAAAAACGCTTCTGCTTTTTGTGCACCGTCTTCGGTTATTTGAACACTTTTTTCTTTAATGTCTATTGTAAAGTCTTTATCAAGAACGAGCGTTTTAACGAACTTATTAGCCGTGATATATTTTTCGCTTGATTCACCACCTTTACCAGATATAATAAGCGGAGTTCTAGCTTCGTCAATCAAAATCGAGTCAACTTCGTCAACGATAGCAAACGATAAGGGGCGTTGAACCATGCGGTCTAACTTAGTTTTAAGATTATCTCTTAAATAATCAAAACCCATTTCGTTATTCGTGCCGTAAGTGATATCGCAAGCATAAGCTTTCTTTTTGTCTTCATCGTCCATACCTGAAATAGCAACGCCGACGGTAAGCCCTAAAAATTTATAAACTTTGCCCATCCACTCGGCGTCACGTGATGCCAAGTAATCGTTGACCGTGACTATATGCACACCTTCGCCCGCAAGCGCGTTAAGATACGCAGGAAGCGTTGCAACGAGAGTTTTACCTTCACCCGTTTTCATTTCAGCAACTCTGCCTTGGTGTAAACATATACCGCCAATAATTTGCACTTTATAATGGCGCATGTTGAGAACACGCTTAGACGCTTCTCTAACAACTGCAAAGGCATCGTATAAAATATCGTCAAGCGTATCGCCTGATTTTAAACGCGTGCGCAAAAAATCAGTTTGGTCACGCAGTTCTTCATCAGTAAAGTTTTCATACTTACTTTCAAGTTCTAAAACCTTATCCGCCATCTTATCAAGTTTTTTAAGATTGCGCCTACTTTCTCCACCTAATATATACCTAAATAATCCCATAATTTCTCCTTAAAATTAAGAAAAAGTTTAATATTTATCAATGGGTGGCGTGCTTGCCACCGTTAAAAGATACACTTTAATTGCTCCCGCCTTTTTCAAGCGTTCGGCAACTGCTTGCGCTGTCGCGCCTGTGGTTGTCACGTCGTCAACTATAACAACCGTTTTGCCTTTTATAGATTTTTTATCCGTCACTCGAAAGGCTTTCTCTAAGTTTTTCAATCTTTCCGCCCTATTTAAAGTTGCCTGGCGTTTGGTTTCTTTAACCTTTTGCAAACAATCGCTTACAGGCACGTTTATTTTCTCTGACAACCGCCTTGCAAGGATTTCGGACTGATTATAACCCCTTTTACGCATAGCCTTTTTAGTCATTGGCACGTAAACCAAAAAATCGGCGTTAAAATAATTTTTTAAATAAATCAAACGTAAGCGTTCAACAAAGTAATCTTGCAAATACCTTGCATTATGATACTTAAAGCGCATTATAAGAGTACTAATAGGCTTTTCATAATTAAATACGCTTCGTCCAAGGTCTATTTGCGTCAGTTTTCCCTTGCACGTTGAACAATAATTTTCCGAAAACAAAGTTTTTCTTCCACAATGTGCGCAAATATACCCGTCGTTAAAAGGCAAAGTCCTTAAACAGTCTTCACAAAAACTCTCGCCTTCGAAAATTTCTTTTCCGCAAACTAAACAACGCCATTTGGGATTGAAAAAATATTTGACGAAAAAATTTGAAATAGCCGTTTTAAGCGACATAATTAAAAATATTTTTTAAGGTCCATAACCTTATCAGTTTTTTCCCACGCAAGTTGATTTTTACCAAAATGCCCATAACTTGCAGTTTGCTTATATACGGGTTTATTAAGCCCTAACTTTTCTATAATAGCCAAAGGTCTTAAATCAAATTCTTTAACGATTATATCTGCGATTTTGTCGTCCGAAAGTTTGCCTGTGCCGAAGGTGTTAACCATTATTGATACGGGTTTTGCAACGCCGATAGCGTAAGCAACTTGAATTTGACATTCGTCTGCAAGCCCTGACGCAACTATGTTTTTGCAAACGTATCTCGCCATATACGTTGCGGAACGGTCAACTTTAGTAGGGTCTTTCCCACTAAACGCACCGCCACCGTGCGGGCATTTTCCACCGTATGTGTCTACGATAATCTTTCTACCCGTAAGCCCTGAGTCGCCGTTCGGCCCGCCAATTTCAAATCTGCCAGTTGGATTTATAAAGAACTTAGTTTTTTCATCAATATATTCTTGCGGAATAACTTTATCAATTACCAACTCTCTTAAATCTTTGCGCAAACGTTCTGTGGTGACAGTGTCATCATGCTGAGAAGATAAAACAACGGCTTCAACACGCAAAGGTTTTCCGTTAAAATATTCAACAGTCACCTGTCCTTTCCCGTCTGTACGAAGATAACTTATTTCGCCATTTTTTCTAACTTCTTCAAGGCGAGCACACATTTTATGCGCAAGCATAATAGGAAGTGGCATAAATTCTTCAGTTTCGTTTGTTGCATAACCAAACATTATCCCTTGGTCGCCTGCCCCAATCAAGTCGTATTTATCGCCACCCGCTTTTGCCTCAACTGAATTGTCAACACCAAGCGCAATGTCCGCACTTTGCTTGTTGAGTTTGATTAACACTTTAACGTCATCAGCGCAAAAGCCCGTGTTTTTATCCGTATAGCCTATTTCTCTGATAGCATTTCTTGCAACGCTTTCCACGTCAATTTTAGCACTCGTTGTTATTTCACCCATAACGAGCAAAAAATCGGTGGTCACGCTACACTCACACGCTACCCTTGCAGAAGGGTCTTGCTCTAAAATTGCATCTAAAACCGAATCGGATATAACGTCACAAACTTTATCGGGGTGCCCCGAAGTCACACTTTCACTTGTAAAAAAATTTTTCATAATATCCCTTTTTCTCAATGAGTATAAAATTCCACTATTTGTTTATTATACAACAATAATTATACATTGTCAATCGACGGGCTAAACATAATGCGTTTTTTTCTTTATTTTTTACGCCTTTTCCCCACGTTTTTTCATTATGCGACAAATCTAACATAACCATTGACTTTCGTGTCAATAAAAATTTATTTTCGCCTTTTATTTACTTGACTTTTATTTTATGCGCGTTTATAATTATAACCGTTGACTTTCGTGTCAATAAAGGAGAAATATGAACGCTACGATTTCAAGGCATGACCGCCTTAAAGAAGAACGCAAACAGTTGATAGTTCAAAGCGCGTTAAAAGTCTTTTGTGAAAAGGGATATGACGGTGCAACCATCAACGATATAGTTAAAAAAGCAAAGTGCAGTCACGGGCTTTTTTATCATTATTTTGATAACAAAAAAGCCATTTTTGACGCCGTTACCGAAACACGTGGGAAAAATATGATGGACTTTCTCGACCAAGTGCTTCAAGAAAACAGTTGTTATATTGACAAGCTTCGCAAAATGACAGAATACACTTTCGTCAATATGAAAAAAGACGAGATTTTTGCTTATAGATTTTACTTTTTTGTTTCAACCGTTTTTGCAAAAGCGGAATCAGGCGAATTACCCAAAAAATGCTCAGGGAGAGTTCCCCCACATATAAGAATGTTTTCATTTTTTGAAGAAGGGGTTAAACGCGGTGAGTTTAGCGATAAATTTCCACCAAACGAAAGTGCAAAACTTTACAATTCAATCATACGAGGCACAACGTTAAATTATATACTTTACCCCAAGGAATTTAAACATAATTTCCAATTCCCACTTATAGACTATATAATAGATGTTTTCAAAAAGGAGAAATATAATGGCTAAAAACACAACTAACGCGACTGGTTTTATCCCTGCAGTTAAAACCCTATCAAAATCCATTAGAGAATACAAAAAACCTTCTCTTTTAGCCCCATTTTTCGTAGCAATCGAGGTGATTTTAGAATGCCTTATTCCCTTTGTTATGACTCTTCTTCTCGGTGCTATGGACTACATAACTGCTAACCCAACCAACCCAAACCCTATTTCAGTTAAAATAGTTAAACTTATTTTTGGCAATTCACAGCCCGTTCTTTTAACTACTATATTGTGGTTTGGATTAGCGCTTTTATTGTTGGCTTTTTTGTCGCTAACTTGCGGTGCATTGTCAGGTAGATTTTGCGCCGTTGCTTCAAGCGGTTTTGCGAAAAACCTTAGAAAAGACATGTTCTATAAAATTCAAGATTTTTCTTTTTCTAACATAGATAAGTTTTCTTCTTCGAGTTTAATAACCCGCTTAACCACAGACGTTATGCACGTTGAAATGAGTTATATGATGATTATAAGAACGGCTATCCGTTCCCCTTTTATGCTCATCTTTTCCATGGTAATGGCGTTTACCATAAATGCTAAAATGGCTTTAATCTTCCTGTGCACCACTCCTATTTTGGCTGTCGGCTTAGTTTTAATTATGACAAAAGCCGTGCCATTCTTTCATAGAATTTTCAAAAAATATGATAAAATGAACGAATCAGTTGAAGAAAACATAAGTGGTATGCGCGTAGTTAAATCTTACGTTAGAGAAGACTATGAAAAAGAAAAATTTGACAAAGCGTCATCAAACGTTAAAAACGATTTTATAAAAGCCGAAAAAATAATCGCTTTAAACGGCCCGCTTATGAACTTTTGCGTTTACACGGGACTTATCGCAATATATATCGTAGGCTCTTCACTCATCATAAACTCAAACGAAGCTTTACTTAAAATGACCGAACTTCAAAGTTTTATGACTTATTCATTCCAAATGCTTATGAGCCTTATGATGCTTTCAATGATTATGGTTCAAATGATTATGTCAACCGCAAGCATGAAACGTATTGCTGAAGTTCTTAACGAAGAATCAACTATTACTTCACCTGAAAACGCCGTTAAAAACGTTAAAGACGGAAGCATCTCTTTCAAAAACGTAAGTTTTAAGTATTCTGAAAAGGCTGAAAGGTTTGCCCTTTCAAACGTTAACTTAGAAATAGAAAGCGGACAAACGATTGGTATAATAGGTGGCACGGGTTCGAGTAAATCTTCACTCGTTGGTCTTATTCCAAGGTTATACGACGTTAACGAAGGAATCGTTGAAGTTGCTGGCGTTAACGTAAAAGATTACGACGTTGAAAGTTTGAGAAACGCCGTTGCTATGGTTTTACAAAAAAACGTTTTATTTTCAGGCACCGTTCGTGAAAATATGCAATGGGGTGATAAGTTTGCCACAGACGATGAAATTAAACACGCTCTTTCTCTTGCACAAATAGATATGGATTTAGACAAATCTATTGAACAAGGCGGTGTTAACGTTTCGGGCGGGCAAAAACAAAGATTGTGTATTGCGCGAGCTCTTCTTAAAAAACCTAAAATTCTTATCCTTGACGATTCAACGAGTGCAGTAGACACCAAAACAGACGCATTGATAAGAAAATCTTTCAAAGAATATATACCGCAAACTACGAAAATTATAATCGCTCAAAGAATTGCTTCTGTTGAAGATGCCGATAAAATTATCATAATGGACGGTGGAGCAATTTCTGCAATCGGAACACACGAACAACTACTCGCAAACAACGAAATTTATAAAGAACTTTATTACTCTCAAAACAGTCATAAAAAAGATGAGGAGGTGTGCTAATATGGCAAGAGGAATTTCTATGCGTGGCGGAAAAGCAGGCATGCGCGGTGGCCCTCGCCCCAAAGCAAAAAAAGGAACTTTAAAACGCGTTCTCAGTCTTTTATTCAAAAACAACAAAGGTAGAATCGCTATAGTTTTTGCTTGTTTAACCATTAGTGCTATAACGGGCGTCACCTCTTCACTATTCTTAAAGCAACTGCTCGTTCATATCAGATTAGGGCTAAAAGACGGCTATTCTGCCGTGGCAAGTGGCTTAGCAACTCTTTTCGTTATAATGGGCACGGTGTATTTAACTTCAATTCTTTGCAACTTTATACAAGCGCGCACTATGGCAACGGTTTCGCAAAACTTTTTACACCAAATAAGAACGGGCGTTTTCAATAAGATGCAGTCGCTCCCTATTCGCTACTTTGATTCGCACTTAACGGGCGATATTATGAGTTCATACACCAACGACACCGATGCTATAAGACAATTAGTTTCACAAAGCATCCCCCACCTTTATTCATCACTAATCAGCGTGACAACTCTGCTCGTTATAATGTTAACTTCAAGTATTTGGCTTTCACTAGTTATATTCGTTGGCGTTATATTTATGTTTTTAATAACCAAAGTTGTTGGTGGAAACAGTGCAAAATATTTCGTTAAACAACAAATTTCTTTGGGTGCTGAAGAAGGTTATATCCAAGAAATGATACAAGGTCAAAAGGTTGTAAAAGTTTTTTGTCACGAACAAGAAAGCAAAGAAATGTTTGACCAAAAGAACGACCAACTTTGTAAGGACGCAACGAGCGCGCACACTTTTGCAAACATCTTAATGCCAATCATGGGAAACCTTGGCAATATATTATACGTTCTACTTGCATTTATCGGCGGTTTGTTAGTTGCGCTTAACGTTGGAAACATAACCATAACGGGAAAAGTTGAAAGCGCGTCAACCTTCCTTATTACGATAATTGCCTTCTTGCCTATAAGCAAGCAATTTACAGGTCAAGTATCACAATCGTCACAACAAATAAACGCAATAGTTATGGGGCTTGCAGGTGCATCAAGGCTTTTTGAACTTATGGACCAAACGCCCGAAACTGACGAAGGCTACGTGACGCTTGTCCGTTGCAAAATTTCAGATGACGGAACTATCACCGAAACGGAAGAACGCACGGGGCTTTGGGCATGGAAACACCCACACAAAGCAGACGGAACTATCACCTATACTCAATTAAAAGGCGATATTCAAATGTTTGACGTTGACTTTGGATACGTTCCTGAAAAAATCGTTTTACATAACGTTTCTCTTTACGCTCACCCTGGTCAAAAAATTGCTTTCGTTGGCGCAACGGGTGCAGGCAAAACAACTATTACTAACCTTATAAACCGCTTTTACGATATTGCTGACGGTAAAATTCGCTACGACGGTATAAATATAAATAAAATTAAAAAAGCCGACCTTCGCCGTTCTCTAGGCATAGTTTTACAGGACACTAACCTTTTCACAGGCACGGTTATGGAAAATATTCGCTACGGCAGACTTTCCGCAACTGATGAGGAGTGCATTGAAGCCGCTAAACTCGCTTATGCACACGACTTTATTTCAAGGCTTCCTGACGGTTATAACACTATGCTCACGGCAGACGGTGCAAATCTTTCACAAGGTCAACGCCAACTTTTATCTATCGCGCGCGCTGCCGTTAAAGACGCGCCCGTTATGATTATGGACGAAGCGACTTCTTCTATCGATACGAGAACTGAAGCCTTAGTTCAGAAAGGCACGGATAGGCTTATGCAAGGTAGAACGGTTTTCGTTATTGCACACAGGCTTTCAACAGTTCAAAATTCTGACGTTATAATGGTGCTTGAACAAGGGCACGTTATTGAGCGCGGTTCACACAAAGAACTAATTGAAAAACGCGGTAAATATTATCAATTATACACGGGAGCGTTTGAACTTGAATAATTTTTGCGACCTTTGCCCCAACGGGTGCAATATTGACAAAAGTATAAATAAAGGTGCTTGCGGTACGGACGATAAAATCCGTATCGCAAAATTTTACTTGCACCCTTTTGAAGAGCCGATTATAAGTGGCACTAATGGTTCGGGTACGGTATTTTTTTGCGGTTGCTCGTTAAAATGCGTTTTCTGCCAAAACTATGAATTATCAAGAAATTTACGCGGAAAAGAAATAAGCACTAGTGAGCTTGCCGATATTTTTAAGCAACTTGAAAATATGGGTGCGCATAATATTAACTTGGTTAACCCCACGCATTATGCAAATAAAATTATAGATGCACTAAACATATATCGCCCGAATATCCCCATAGTTTACAACACCCACGGGTATGAAAACGTTGAAATGCTTGAAAAGATGAACGATTACGTTGACGTTTATTTGCCCGATATGAAATACTTTTCCCCTGCCATTTCTAAACGATATACGGGCAAAGGAAACTATTTTGAAGTTGCAAGCCGTGCTATCGAATTTATGATTAAAAGTAAGCCATTAGTTTTAGACAACGGACTTATAAAACAAGGGGTTATCGTTAGACATTTGGTTTTGCCACAATGCACTTCTGATAGTAAAAAAATTATAGACTGGTTTTTACCGTTGAAAGATAGCGCGTATATAAACGTGATGAGCCAATATACCCCTTTTGGTGATATCGAAAAATTCCCTGAACTAAATAGAAAAATAACACGGCGCGAATACGATAGCGTTATGGATTACGCACTTTCTAAAAATATCGTTAACATGTTTTATCAGAAGTTTGAAAGTGCAGACGAAAAATATATTCCCGTTTGGGATTATTAAATAAAATGAAAAAGCACTGCCAAGTTTGGCAGTGCTTTATTTTAACTATATTTTATAACCCTGGAACGATATCGCCAACGTCATTTAAAACGTATTTAGGAGCGTAAGCAAAGTTAACTAAATCTTCTCTATTGGTCACACCCGTTAATACGAGAACTGTGTCAAGTTCACTTTCTATACCCGAAATAATATCTGTATCCATTCTATCCCCTATGATAGCCGCGTCAACTCTATGGCAATCAAGCTTTTTTAACGCGTGTCTCATCATAAGTGGGTTGGGTTTACCAACGAAATACGCATTTCTACCCGTAGTCAATTCGATAGAAGAAATAAGTGCGCGACAAGCGGGGATTATCCCACTTTCAACCTTTGCGGTTAAGTCACTGTTCGTTCCTATAAGTTTTGCACCGTTAAAAACGAGTTTAACGGCTTTTTCAATTTTTTCATAGTTGAGTGAACGCGTTTCACCAAACACAACGTAATCAGGGTTGATATCGTTCATAGCAAACCCAGCTTCGTAAAGTGCGTTTGTAAGCCCTGGCTCACCTATAACGTAAACAGACCCGTCAGGACATTGACTTTTTAAGTATGACGCAGTTGCCAAAGCACTAGTGTAAAAATGTTCTTCGCCAACTTTTAAACCCATACGCGCTAATTTTTGAGCAAGTTCCTTGGGTGAACGCTCTGAACTGTTGGTTAAAAACAAAAAGTTTTTTCCACTTTTTTCAAGCCATTCAACAAACTCTTTAACCCGTGGTATTAAACGGTTGCCGTGATATATAACACCATCCATGTCGCATATAAAACTTTTTTTATTTCTTAAATTTTCCATAATACACCTATTAGATATTATATATCAAAATTCGCTTAATAACAAGCGTTAAAAGTCAATTCTTTCAATTTTTACCACTTTATAACCTTTTCTTTCGGCGCGAGTGGTTTTTCTTTGAGGTAATTTAATCCATTTGATTTTATCTTTATTTCTATAAAGCACCACTAAAATTGCAAGCAATATTACCAAAACGGCTATTAATATTATTAACCACGTTGGGAAGGTTTCACCTTTAACACTTTCCCACATATCGTTAATTCTCATGAGAGTGTCGTTATCAAAATAACTCATAACGGCGCAACGGTCAACGATATCAGCGGTTGGATATTGCGCGATAAGTCTACCCATTCCTTCTTCAGAAACCATAACTGTATAATTACCCGTATTCGCCCCTTCAAAAAAGTAGGATAAATCTACTTCTTGCGCTTGTGGGTTATCTGATTCGTCAAACCAACCGAGCACAACGGCTTCGTACAAATCTTTATAAACTTCACCATCAACTTCAATAGGAGAATTAAAATCGCCGTTCGCAATCATACTTGTGTATCCAGTATAATTCATATTGCGATAAACGTTTTCTGGGCGTGAAATAAATTCTAAAAACTGATAAGCATATTCGTGTTTTGTGCTACCCGACGGCATAACGAATCCGTCAAACCAAATATTAGAGCCTTCTTCGGGAACGGAATAACTTAAATCTCTTAAAAACTTATCTTCAATAATTTCTCCGTCTTCATCTTCCACTTCACCACAAGCAACGTCAATAGCGTAGCACGCGTCACCACTCCAAGCAACGTAAGCGTCAATGCGCCCTAAAACTATGTCGTTTTTACCACTATCAACTTCAAACCCGTAAAGCATAGGTTTTAACGAGTTTAATTTTTCGCCAACCTTGTTTATTGCGCTCTTTTCAACGTTGTTAAGAATTTGAGTTATAGTTTGATTTCCTAAATTGTTTTCTAAAGCGTATTTTAACTCGTTTTCATATACCATCGCAAGTCCGACGATATAAGAATCTCTAACAGCGTCTTTAATAGTAATTTTCTTTTTTAATGCAGGGTTATTAAAGGGGCTATACCAATTTTTAACGTCGCTATCAGAAACGTGGTCACGATTATAAACCCAACCCATAGTTCCCCACATATAACCAACCATAAATTCGGATAAACTTGAACCTTGGTTTTTGCCTTCTTTAAGCAAAATTCCGTCAAGCCTATCCTTTATAAATGGTGACAAATTATCTTTATAATCGCTAAGCACCGATTTACTAAAATCGATTTTTTGAATTCTGCCTTCAACGGCAAGTTTTTCAATCATATATTCCGACGGAACGACTAAGTCATAACTGTTAGGGTTGATAACTAATTCGTTATATAGGTTTTCGTTTGTTCCGTAAGTTGAATAAATAACTTCTATGCCCGTTTCTTCGGTAAATTCAGCGAGTAAATCTTCATCAATGTAATCTTCACAGTTGCAAACGCGCAAAACCTTTTCACTATTTGAAACTTGTTTGCACCCAAACATTGAAAAGGTGGGCAAAAGCATAAATATTGCTAAAAAGAGAGTTATAAATCTTTTCATTACTTATCCGCCCTCCTTCTTGAATAAATATTTTTTCCAACAACAACTAAAATTATCACAACGAAAATAATTGCCGAAAGAGCACGCAAAGCGGGTAATGAAGAGTTTGCGTTCGATTTTGCCATTGCGCCGTAAACGTAAGTTGAAATGGTGTCAAAACCCGCAGGCTTTGTGTATGCTGAAATAATGTAATCGTCGAGTGAAAGAGTCACAGCGAGCATAAATCCACTTAAAATGCCAGGTAATATCTCAGGCAAAACGACTTTGATTAACGCACCAAAAGGTGATGCGCCCAAGTCGAGTGCCGCTTCATACATATTTGCATCCATTTGCTTTAATTTAGGCATAACGGAAAGCACCACAAAAGGTGTAGTTATAACCAAATGCCCTATAAGCATTGAAAAATATGAACGGCTTTCGGTAAAAACCAATGCAAACAACAACACCAAAGCAACCGCCGTCACAATTTCCGCGTTTATAACTGGAATACGTGAAGATGCCGAAACGGCTTTGCCAAACTTATTCTTGCTATAATATATACCTATTGCACCGATAGTTCCCAATATAGTTGCAATAACCGCCGTCAATAGCGCTAAAAGCAAAGTATCCCAAACGATAGTCATAAGCGCTTGGTCGTTAAAGAGTTGTTTATAGAGTTCAAACGAAAAACCTATACGGAAAGCGTCTTGTATGCTGACGATAGGCGAATCGACGAAACTATATAAACACAATGTGAAAATAGGCGCGTAAATAAAAAGGAGAATAAGCGCAATATACGCGATTTGAAAAAACTTTTTCATAAGTTTGTCCCCCTTGTTTCTTCGCTTTTAAATCCACCCGTCACCCACATTGATACAAGCATAATAACTAAAAGCACCATTGCCATAGCAGACCCTAAATTCCAGTTTTGGAAAGTTGTGAACTGTTCGTCAATAAGTTTACCTATTATTGTTATAAGTCCGTTGCCAAACGTGTCTGAAATAACGTAGCAAGTCATCGTTGGCATAAACACCATAGTTATTCCACTTGCAATACCGGGCATTGAAAGTGGGAAAGTCACTTTTGTAAACGTTTTAAGTGGACTTGCGCCTAAATCCATGCTTGCTTCAACGTAGCTTTTATCCATTTTGATAAGCACGGTATAAATTGGCAAAATCATAAACGGCAAATAGTCGTAAACCATACCAATTACAACGTTTAGGTAATTATTAAACCCAAAAACACCTATAATGGTGAGCAAATCTTTCATAGCCATAGCGCGCAAAACGAAGTTTATCCACATAGGCATAATGAAAAGCATTAAGAGCGTTCCACCCTTATTGAGTTTACTGTTCGCTAAAATATAAGCGACCGGATATGCAATAATTATGCAAATCACCGTTGTCACAAGCGCAAGCAATATACTTATAATAAGCGTTGTTATGGTAGTTGGGCTACTAAAAAACCTTATAAAATTTTCAAAAGAAAGAGTGCCGTTTGCATCTGTCAACGCATAAAAAACAATCAAAAGCAAGGGCAACACGACGAATAACGCTAAAAACAAACCGTAAGGAACGCAAAGAGAACTTCTCGAAAAGCGGAAAGCGGATTTTTTAGCGATTACGTCCGGGCGATATTCCGCCCTTGAAATAACCTTTTGTTCTCTCATCTCTTTATCTCCTGTTTAAGAGAAAGTTTGATTTTTTCCTTAGGAATAATAACGCTAACTCTATCGTTTTCGTTCCAAGTGTCTTCCGTGTCAAAAACGAAGTCTTCTTCGTTTTCATCAGTGCGAACTATAAGTTGATAGTGGTCAACTTTATAAATTATAGATATAATGTTTCCAACTGCTCCGCCCTTTTCAGCGTCGTCACTAATCTCAATATCTTTTAAACCAACTTCAACGTTTACGTCAACGTCGGTTAGGTCAATTCTATCCCCTTCCGCCGTTATTAAATAGCCTTCTTCATCAAGAATAGAGCCTGGGTAAAGTTGAGTCACGTCACACTCAAATTCACCGTCACCAAAACATACGGTGTTGCGCTTTGTAATATACCCGTCGTATTTATTAGAAGAAAAATTCTTCGCCATTATGTGTATATCGTTAGGTTTAATCAAAAGGCTAACCTTTTCACCAACCTTTCTTTCTATGGTGTCTTGAATAACTATTTCGGCTTTTCCAACGAGCATAACCATTTCATAATGGACGCCCTTAAAAATTGAACTTATAATTTTGCCGTCAACTTGCCCTTTTCCTTCATCAAGCAAGGTCACGTCTTCAGGGCGAACAACAACGTCAACCTTTTCGTTCTTTTCAAACTCGTCAACGCAGTCAAAGTTATGGTTGATAAATCTAACTTTTTTATCACCGACGATTGTTCCACTAAAAATATTGCTTTCGCCAATAAAGTCTGCAACAAACGAGTTTTTAGGTTCGTTATAAATATCGGTTGGCGTGCCGATTTGTTGGATAACGCCGTCTTTCATAACCACGATAGTGTCACTCATAGTAAGTGCTTCTTCTTGGTCGTGCGTGACGTAAATAAACGTTATGCCAAGTTTTTTATGCATTTCTTTAAGTTCTAATTGCATATCTTTGCGCATCTTTAAATCGAGTGCGCCCAAAGGTTCGTCTAAAAGCAAAATTTGTGGTTCGTTAACTATTGCGCGCGCAATAGCAACCCTTTGTTGTTGCCCACCTGAAAGGGTTGAAACACTTCTCTTTTCAAAGCCTTCAAGGTCAACCATTTTAAGCGCCTTTTCAACTTTTAAAGAAATTTCTTTTTTAGATAGTTTTTCAATTTTTTCAAAACGTTTTCCATCTTTATCTTCATAAGTCACTTTCACTTTTTTAAGTTTAAGTCCAAAAGCAATATTATCGTAAACGTTGAGATGCGGGAAAAGCGCATATCGCTGGAAAACGGTGTTTATCGGTCGCTTATTAGGTGGCAAATGACTTATATCTTGACCATTTAAGAGAATTTTCCCCTTGGTTGGCTTATCAAACCCTGCAATCATACGAAGAGTTGTAGTCTTCCCACAACCAGACGGGCCTAAAAAGGTTATAAATTCACCCTTTCTAACATAAAAACTAATGTCATCAACGGCGACGACGCCATCTTCAAATTCTCTGGTTAGGTTGACTATTTCAACAATTTTGTCACTTTTAACCACGTCATCTTTTCTTTGGTTAGCCATAAAAAACACCTCTCTAAACAACTTTAAAATAAAAAACGCAAGTCTTACAACTTGCGAAGTAATCCCCGTAAACGATATAATCGGCTGACAAATCAACCCTTCGTTATAGGGAGTGGGTAATCAGAGTCTATATAGCAACAAAACTTTTACTACTCTTTATTGACCGTTTCACAAGTTTAACTTATAAAATTTGAGCTTTTAACTCAATCAATAAGACGGTTTAATCCGTCAATCGGCAGTGGACCCGGCTGTCCGTATGGCCTAAACTCTATTAAGAGTGGTCCTTTATCGCTTGGAAAGACTCTGCTTTTATATAAAGTTCAATTCCGCTTTATATATTAAATTATTTTTTATTTATTGTCAATCATTTTTTAGTCACTTTTTAATTTTTTTCTTATCTAAACCTATTTTTTGCTTATTTAACCTTTTAACACCCTTTTTGATTGATTTTACTACCGTTTTAATGTATAATCTTTGTATGTTTTTTAAAATTTTCGTTCAAGTTATAGGCTTTATAGGTATCGCTCTTAATATCCTTTCCGTGCAATTTAATTCGCATTGGAAAATTATGTTATTTAAGACGCTTGGCTCTTTAACTTTCGTAGTTCAATATATCCTTTTAGGCGCGTGGGTAGGCATGATTATGGATTTAATAGGCTCGATTAGAAACGTAATTTTCACCCTTAACGTTAGAAACGGCAAGTCGAATAAATGGTGGATTGTTTTCTTTTCTGCTTTTACCTTTATCGCAGGCGTTTTAACCATAATTTTAACGTGGGAAAAATCAATCGGATATGCAAGCAACTGGTCTAACGACACACTAATTATAACAACTATAGCGGTTTCAATTAGCATCATTTCAATCGTTGCAAAACTCTTAACCACTATTGCTTACGGATTTAAGGACCCTCACGTTATAAGAATGGTTAATCTTCCGTCTAACGCTTGTTGGGTTATCTATAACTTAGTCGCTTTCTCTATCGCAGGCGTTATAAACGACCTTATGTGCTTAGTATCTATAGTCGTTGCAGAATTACGATTTAGAAAAAAGCCTAAAAACGTTTAATTATTAAAAATTAACGGCACAGTTGAAACTGCGCCGTTTTTATTTATTCTATATCCATTTCTACCACTTTTCCCGTCTTTCTTGCTTGCTCAGCCTTAAAAACTGCTAGATGGCTTATCTTTGAATCGTCAAGCGTGGTACAGCGGAAAGAAGGTTCTTTATCCCCTTGAACGTAATCAATAAAATCGTGAACGATAATTTTATCACCGCCACCGTGTCCACCGTTTGCACCTATCTTATCGTCACCTAAATCCTTAACGTCAATAAGTTCTTCAGTATATCCTTTGCTTGTAAATGGAGCAATTCTTCTTATAACGTATTTTGAATCTTCAAACGTGCCCTTTATTTCACCAAGCGTGCCAACGATATGAATATTTCTCTCTGACTTAACGCTTCCGCCTATCATATTAAACGAGCCTGTTGCTCCGTTTGCAAATTTAATAATAACGGTTTGGTGGTCAACGTTTCCGTCACGTTCAAAATCCCAAACACACTTTCCGTATGGATTAAACGTTTTAAGTGATTCTTCTTTATCTTCAAAGGTGTAGTTTTCTTTAGCTTCTATACATTTCCAAACGTAATGCCCCCATCTTTCCGCCGCCAAATAGTTGGCTTTAGAAGAAAATCTGCACTCATCAACGTAGGGACAGTCCGCCATACAGCGAGTTCCCGCGCCTTCGGGTTTTCTTTCTTTGCCGAATTGAAAATCGTCACCAAAACTTGATATATATTTAGGTTTAGTTTTATTCATCATCCAAAGCAATATATCCATATCGTGACAAGATTTTGCCAAAATCATAGGCGCAAAACAAAGTTTTTCAGAACGCCATTTACCACGCACGAACGCCGCTGCTAAGTGATGATAATTTACGTGTTCGCACGTTTCAATTGAAATTATTTCCCCTATTTCACCACTATCAATGATTTTTTTGATTGATGAATAAAAATCCGTATAACGCAAAACGTGGCAAATAACAACCTTTCTTCCACATTTTTTTGCAACTGCAGAAAGTTCATGAACTTCAGCCTCGTTTACAGCAAAAGGTTTTTCAAGCAAAAGGTCATATCCCTTTTCAAGCACGGGAACTGAAGTTTTTATATGCAAATGGTCCATAGTGCAATTAAAAACTGCATCGGCAAACTTATCACGCGCAACAAATTCTTCAACGGTTGTAAAACAATTTTCTTTCGGAACGTTATACCTTTTGCGCATTAATTCCGTTCTTATAGGGTCTGGGTCAACTATCCCCACAATTTTCAATTTTTCGGGAAAGTCAAGTGAAACGTTAGCGTAAACGCTTCCCCTATTGCCTATACCCATAACTACAACGTTAAACTGTTTTTCCATAACTCACCTATAGTTTTTTTTATATTTTAACACCTAAAAAGATAGGTGTCAATATTAAACTCAATATTTAACTATAATAATTTTATCTTTTATTATCTTTTATTACAATACATTTTTGTCCTTTATTTTTATAAAAAAAGACACAAAATTTTGTGCCTTATAAGTCTAATATATAAACGTTTCTTTCATATCCGCCATCTCTAATTAACGTGGTTTTATAAGTCATCCCGAGTTTTTTTAGCGAATTATTACTTGCAACGTTATCTGGGTGCGCTGTTGCGATAAAATACTCTATACCCATTTTGCGAGCCTCGTTAATAAGAGCGTAATTTATTTCGAGCATCAAGTTTTTACCCCTGTATTCAGGCAAAACCATGCTTCCGCCTAATTCTGCTCCTATTTTCTCACAATAACCAACGGTTTTTGCCATTTCAGCAAATTCATCATTATTTGCGTCAAATAACGATACAGCGCCTAAATCTCCGTCTATAAACGCACCGAAAACAACAAGCGTGCTACCTTCGTTAAACATGTTATTTATATTTTCTTCCGAAAATGGCATAAACCATTTTTGGTTAACTAGCGCTTTTCTAATTTTTGCGTTTATCAACTTGAATTGTTGGTGATGCTCTTTACTAAGCCTTTTAATTTCTATCATTTTATTACCAATCATCCTTTGGGGTTAATTTTATATCGTCGTAATATTCAAAATATTTCTCTTTATCGCTTTTTGAACGGTTTTCTTCCCATTCTTCTGGAAAACAAGCGTCTTCTTCTTTATTATCCGCCTCTCTCATCAAATCGTAAAGCGTTTTTCCTTTTGACATTTTTCACCCTTTTTGCAAATTGAGCACATAGTGCATTTGCTCGATTTTAAGCGTTTTATCGCAAAGCAAACGCCTAATATAATTAGTATAACTATACTTAAAGACAAAGTCAAGTAAATCCCACGGCAAACTAAAAGTCCTATACCGTTAATAATTAATGCCACCAAATAAGCAGAACACGTTTGAAAAACAATCATAAACGCAAATTGTTTTTTTGAATTGAGTTCTTTATACGCCGTTGCAAGACTTGCCGTACACGGTGGTGACAATAAAATAAACGTCATAAAAGCGTATACCGAATATTTTGAACTAAACGCAACGTTTACGTCACTACACAAAAGGGAAAGTGTTTCTACAACTGCTTCTTTTGCAAAACTACCTGAAATTACCGCAACAGACGCTTGCCACGTTCCAAATCCAAGTGGATAAAACACGTATTTAATAGCGTTTGCGAGCGCGTATAAGAAACTATCTTCAACTCTTTCGCCAACGTACCCGTTAAAGCCTACGCTCTTAAACAACCACAAAAAAACAGAAACGCAAAAAACTATAAGCCCAGCCTTAGTGAAAAATTCCTTCACCTTTTCATAAAGGACGAAATAAACGTTTTTAAGGCTTGGTAGTTTTAATTCAGGGATTTCCATAACAAACACTCTATCTTTTGTTTTAAATGCCTTAAATTGCCTTAAAATTGCCCCAAAAATCCCTACGCACGCTATACCAACGAAATACATAGACGTTGCAACCAACGCGCTTCCGCCAAAGAATACTGATGAAAACCAACCGAACACCGCCGTCTTTGCACCGCACGGCATAAAGGGAGATAAAAATAAGGTCATTTTGCGCTCACTCTCACCCTCAATAGTGCGCGTTGCCATAATTCCTGTCACCGTACAACCGCAAGAGACAATCATTGGTAAAATTGATTTTCCACTCAAGCCGAACGCCCTGAAAAATCTATCGAGCAAAAACGCAACGCGTGAAGCATATCCACTTTCTTCGATTAACGCCATAAGCGCAAACAAAATTAATATTTGTGGTAAAAAGGAAAGAACGCCCCCTATTGAACTAATAATAGCATCACAACAAAGCGAAACTATCCAAGATGAAATTTTTTTATCATTTAAAAAAACACTTGCCTTGTTTTTTACCACGTCTATAACATTGACTATTCCTTCCCCAAAAAAACTACCGACGTTTATTGATAAAAAATAAACCGCAAGCATAATTAAAAAGAAAATAGGAATTCCAAAAAACTTGTGTAATAAAACTTTATCAATCGTTTGAGAAATTTGTTTCTTAGTTTCTTTTTGGTGTATAACGTTTCTTAAGTTTTCTTTAAGAAACGCGAATTTGTTTTGTGTTAAAGTTTGCCCATTATATTTAGTGAAATTTGGATAGACGGGTAACGAATTAGTGTCGCATGCAGTTTTAATGAGTTTGTCTATGTTAAAATTTTTAACTGCGGAAACCAAAACTATCGGCACGCCAAAAAGGGACGAAAGTTTATCTAAATCTATTTTTAAGCCTTTATTTTTAAGCTTATCACTAAAATTAACCGCAATAACCATAGGGATTTTTAGCGAGCACAAATCAATCGTTAAAGATAAATTTCGCTCTAAATTTGTTGCATCAACAACGTTTATTATAGCTTTCGGCGGTGTCTTAATTAAATAATTATACGCAACGGTCTCGTCATTAGCGTTAGATTTAAATGAATAAAGCCCTGGCAAATCAACAATTTTTATTTGCTTGTCCTTTTTATATTTACCTTCCTTTAACTCAACGGTGACTCCCGTCCAATTTCCAACGCGCTGATGTGCGCCCGTTATACAATTAAAAAGCGAAGTTTTGCCCGAATTTGGGTTGCCAACTAATGCAATAACGTCGTTCATAATTTCTCCACGATAATTTTTGATGCGCTTGATTTTCTTAATGCTAATGAGAAGTTATTGATTTTAATCATAACAGGGTCACCAAGCGGTGCTTGCCTTAGCATAATAAGGTTAACACCTTCAATAAGCCCTAACGCGCCAACCCTTTCTTTATCATTATATGATAGATTTATTTTTTTTACGTGCGCAACTTCGCCAACCTTTAAATCACTCAATAACATCATTATAATTTATGTGATGAAATTATTTAAAATGAAAAATCCGCCGTAAAACAGCGGATTTTTTTATTACAATTAGTCAACGAGTTCAATAATTGCAACTTCAGCAGCGTCACCTTTGCGTTGGCCAAGTTTATAAATTCTGGTGTAGCCACCGCCTTGACCTTTTTCTTCTTTACGAGAAGCGTATTTGGGAGCATATTCATCAAAAATCTTTTCAATTAAAGGATATTTGATTGCTTTAGTTCTCTTTTTGAAATCGGGTTTGCTTTCTTTAAAGCCTTTAACTTCTTGCAAATCGTTTACCAAAGACATAATTTTTCTTCTTGCGTTAAGCTTTTTAACGCCGTCTTTGATAAGGGTTTTGCTGGTTTCCTTACCCTTTTCGTCAGCAACCTTAACTTCGGTTTCAACGGTGTCGGTATAAGTATTAACAGCAAGCGTGATGATTTTTGCAACGTATGAAGCAACTTCTTTTGCTCTTGCTTCAGTCGTTTCAATTTTGCCGTGCCATAAAAGCGCGGATGCTTGGTTTTTAATAAGTGCTAATCTTTGCGTAGCATTTACGCCCAATTTTCTTGCCATTGTTTTAGTCCTCCTTGTCCTTCAACTTCAAGCCGTAGCTTTCGAGTTTGAATATAACTTCATCGAGAGATTTTTTGCCCAAGTTGCGGACTTTAAGCATATCGTCTTCGGTTTTCTTTGTCAAATCTTCAACAGTATGAATGTTTGCTCTCTTTAAGCAGTTGTATGAACGAACTGATAAATCCATATCTTCAATAGTTTGTTCCAAAATTTTCTTTCTCTTATCGGGTTCTGGTGGAACTAAGATATCCCATTCGCCAATTTCTGATAAAGAAACGAACATGCTAATGTGTTCTTTCATAATTTTAGCCGCTAAACTTACGATATCTCTACCTGAGAAAGCACCGTTAGTCCAAACTTCAAGCGTAAGTTTATCAAAGTCAACGCTTTGACCAACACGCGTTGCAGTCACGTTATAACTAACCTTTTTAACGGGTGTATAAATACTGTCGATTGCGATATTGTCAATAATATCTGTTTTATGTTCATCTGCACCTTGATATCCACGGCCCCTACCTACCGTAAGTTCCATATCTATCTTACCACCTTCGTCAATAGTACAAATATATTGGTCGGGGTTAAGAACTTCTAATTCAGCATCACATTCAATGTCGCCTGCTTTTACTACGCAAGGTCCTTCCTTAACAAGTTTAACAACCTTTTTGTAGTCTTTGTCTAAGCAAGTAGACTTGAAAGTCACGCTTTTGAAGTTAAGAATGATTTCAGTCACGTCTTCCTTAACCTTAGGAACTGCTGAAAATTCGTGTTTTACAGCAAGTTCTTCAGCGAACTTAATATTTTGTATTGCAACTCCGGGGAGCGCTGAAAGCAAAATTCTGCGAAGTGCGTTTCCTAAAGTTAAGCCAAACCCTTTTTCTAAAGGTTCAACAACTACTTTCGCATAACTTCTGTTTTCGTTTTCTTCCACTGCTATTTTTGGCATTTCAATTTCCATCATAAGAAATTATCCTCCTTAAAAAATAGTTCCGATATAGATTATTGCGGGAATTCTTGTCAAGTCGTGGAAAAACTCAACTTTCCCCCCGCAAAAACCCATCGAATTTTATAAATTATTTTAATTTTTAATTATTTAGAGTACAATTCGACAATCATATGCTCAGCAATTTGAACGTCAACGTCTTCTCTAACAGGGAGAGCAAGAATCTTACCCGTCAAGGTTTCGGGGTTAAATTCTAACCACTTAGGCATGGTTCCAACTTTCATTTGCTTAATTTCAGCAAAATATTTGTTGTCTTTCTTGCTTTCTTTAACGGCGATAACGTCACCAACTTTTACTGAGTAAGAAGCAATGTTTACGTTTTTGCCGTTTACAGTAAAGTGTGAATGTGTCACGAGTTGGCGAGCTTGTGCTCTTGAAGAACCAATACCCATTCTGTAAATAACGTTATCAAGTCTTCTTTCCAAAAGTGAAAGCATGTTTTCACCGGTAATACCTTTCATACGGTCAGCCTTTTCATAATAAGTTCTGAATTGACCTTCAAGCACACCGTAAATTCTCTTGCATTTTTGTTTTTCACGAAGTTGCAATCCGTATTCAGAAACTTTCTTTCTGCCCATACCGTGTTGACCGGGAGCAACGGGTCTTTTTTCGAAAGCACAAACGCCTTTATAGCATCTTTCGCCTTTCAAAAATAATTTAGCACCTTCACGTCTGCATAAACGACATTTAGATTCAGTATATTTAGCCATTTATCTTTCCTCCATTATACTCTACGTTTCTTAGGCGGTCTGCAACCATTGTGCGGAATGGGTGATACGTCTTGAATAAGCGTCACTTCCATATCGCAGTTTGCAAGCGCGCGGATAGCAGATTCTCTACCTGCACCTGGGCCCTTTACGTATACTTCTACGAAACGCATACCTTGATCTCTTGCAACTTTACCAGCTGCTTCTGCTGCCATTTGTGCTGCAAAAGGAGTGCTCTTCCTTGAACCCTTAAAGCCAAGGCTACCTGCACTTGACCAAGAAACCGTGTTTCCTTGCATGTCGGTAATCGTCACCAACGTGTTGTTGAAAGACGCTTGAATATGAACTTGACCTTTGTCAACTTTTCTGGCGTCTTTTTTCTTTTTAACAATTTTCTTTGCTGCTGCCATTATAGTTTCCTCCCATTATCTAGTTGCCGTTTTCTTCTTAGCAACGGTACGGCGAGGACCTTTCCTAGTCCTTGCATTTCTCTTAGAACTTTGTCCACGAACGGGAAGGTTCTTTCTATGACGAACACCGCGATAGCAACCGATTTCAATCAATCTTTTGATTGAAAGGCTAACTTCACTGCGCAAGTCACCTTCTACGCGAAGGTTATGTTCAATATATTCTCTGAGTTTTGCGATATCGCTTTCACTCAAATCTTTAACTCTGGTATCGGGGTTAACGCCCGTTTCACTGATGATTTTCTTTGCCGTGGTGAGACCGATTCCGTAAATATACGTCAAACCGATTTCTACTCTTTTGTTGTTCGGCAAATCAACGCCGGCTATACGTGCCATTGAATTTTCTCCTTAATTTTTTATTTATTTTATCTATGTCAATGCCTAAACACGTTTTTGCTTTGGAATGAAATGCTACTCACACGTTTAAGCGGTTATTTTCGCGTTTAACTTCCCTTTAGAAAGTTAAATTCGTTGGGATTAACCCTGTCTTTGTTTGTGGCTCTTGTTCTTTGAACAAATAACCATAACTTTTCCGTTTCTTTTAATAACTTTGCACTTGTCGCACATAGGTTTAACTGATGGTCTAACTTTCATTTTTAATCTCCTTTGGAATTCGTTTATGTTTTAGTTTTTGCTTCGCCAAATTATTCTGCCTTTCGTCAAATCGTAAGGGCTCATTTCAAGTTTTACACTGTCACCGGGAATAATTTTAATGTAATGCATACGAAGTTTTCCCGAAATATAAGCCGTTATAACGTGACCGTTCGATAACTTAACTTTAAATGCTGCGTTAGGCAACGCTTCTACAATCACGCCTTCGGTTTCTATTACGTCATCCTTTGACACAAACTTAATCCTCCTGTATTTTTTGTGTTGCGGATTTTACCGCGCGATATACCCTTTCGTTTGAAACGGGCTTACCGCTTTGTATTTGATTTGCAAGCCAAGTTTGGCTTTCAACAAATATTTTTTGCAAATGCTTTATTTTTTTCTTTTTAGGGTTGTTTACTTTTCTAACCTTGCCGTCAACGATAAATGCAAATTCATCATCAACTTTAACTGCTAAAAAATATCTTCCAACGTCACGCCCTGCTTTACTCAAAACCAAGTCGCCTTGATTTATAACGTTTAACTCTTTCATATCACAAGGTAAGAATTTCAACGCCGTTATCGGTTATAACAACGGTATTTTCATAGTGAGCGGAAGGTTTCCTATCGCGCGTTCTAACCGTCCAACCGTCTGGCATAAAATCAACTTGGTATACACCCGCGTTAATCATCGGCTCAATAGCTATTGCCATACCTTTCTTTAAGCGTATGCCCGTACCCATTTTGCCGTAATTTGGAACGGAAGGGTCTTCGTGCATTTCTTTGCCTATTCCGTGACCAACTAGCGCGCGAACTACTGAATAGCCGTTTGCTTCAGCGTGTGACTGAACTGCATAACCTATATTCCCAAGTGGAGTTCCGTCACGAAGATTTTCAATCGCCTTGAAAAAGCACTCTTCCGTCACTTTAACAAGTTTTCTTTTTTCTTCACTAACTTTGCCAACTAGAAACGTTCTCGCCGCATCACCTTGCCAACCGTTAAAAACAACGCCAACGTCAATACTAACTATTTGACCGTCTTTAATAACTTGTTCGTTTGAAGGTATGCCGTGAACGACAACGTCATCAATCGAAGCGCAAATCGAAGCAGGATAGCCCGAATACCCTAAAAACGAAGGATAAGCACCACAACTCGTTATATAGTCGTAAGCAATTTTATCTAAGTCTTTAGTAGTAAGCCCTGGTCTAATTTGATTACCAATAAGGTCGAGAACTTCTTTGGTTATTCTACCACTTTCGCGCATCAATTGGATTTCTGCATCAGTTTTTATAGTAATCATTACCCTAAAACCTTTACAATGTCGCTAAAAACGTTTTCAATAGATTGGTCGCCGTTGATAACCACTAATTTACCTTGCTTTTTGTAATAATCAATAAGCGGAGCGGTTTGATTTTCATAAACTTCAAGCCTTTCTTTAACGGTTATAGGATTATCGTCTTTACGAATAACGAGTTCGTCTCCACACTTAGGGCACTTAGAAACGTTGCCGATAAAATCAACGTGGAACGAGCCACCGCATGAAAGACAACTTCTTCTACCCGTTATTCTATGTTCAACTTTAGCCAAATCAACTTTGATTTCAATCACAACGTCTGGGGAAGCAAACTCGTCAAGAGCAACGGCTTGTGGTATATCACGGGGAAACCCGTCCAACAAGTATCCGCTTTTACAATCAGCTTCTTCCAACCTATCCTTAACGAGTTCAACGGTTAAATCGTCTGGACACAATTGCCCCGTACTCATAACCGATTTAATCTTCTTACCCAAAGGCGTTTCGTTTTTGATGTTTTCTCTAAATAAATCACCAGTCGAGATATGCGGCAGGTCGTACTTATCGGAAATATACGCCGCTTGAGTACCCTTGCCACTCCCTGGAGCGCCAAGTAATATCAATTTCATTTTTATTTCAAGAAACCTTTGTAATTTTTCATCATGATTTGTGATTGCAACGCTTGTTCAAATTCAAGGGCTACGGAAACTATAATCAAAAGTCCCGTTGCACTGAACGCATTTACTAAACCGATATCAATAGCCTTAAATACTAATGAAGGAACAAGTGCAACTACTGCAAGGAAGATTGCTCCGAAAAGCGTTATTCTGTTTGCAACTCTTTTGAGATAGTCTGCAGTAGGTTTACCAGGACGCGTGCCAGGAATAAAACCACCATTGCCTTGTATACTCTTACTAATATCATCAGGGTTAAATTGAATTTGATTATAGAAATACGAAAAGAACAATATTAACAAGCACAAGAGAACCATATACAACCAACTGTCAGTTCCAACGTAAGTTGACCACCAGTTGTCAGATTTAACACCAAACAAGTTGATAATTAAATCAGGGAAGCTCAATATTGCAAATGAGAAGATTAACGGCATAACGCCAGAAGCGTTAACTTTAATGGGAATGTGGGTTGATTGACCACCATACATTTTTCTGCCTTTAACTTGTTTTGCATATTGAACGGGAATTTTACGTTCAGCGTCGTTAACAGCAACGATTGCAGCAAAGATAACGATTGCAGCAACTAAGAAGCCAACTAACGTCCAAGTTGCACTCATAACGGTTGCGGGATTACCCATTTGTTGCAAAAGGTTAATAATTGCAGTACCTGCGGTTGATAAAATACCAGCGAAGATAAGCAAAGATATACCGTTTGAAATACCATAATCGGTAATTCTTTCGCCAAGCCACATAGTGAGCGCTGCGCCTGCTGTATATACGATAACTAAGAAAGCATAACTTAAAAATTCAAGGAATGCACTGTCACCGTAAGTGTTGAAAATTTTGCCGGTATTAACTGAGCCTTGGAAAGCCACCAAAATACCGATTGCTTGTGCAATAGCAAGGAATAAAGTTAAGATACGAGTATACGTGTTAATTCTTCTCTTTCCTTCCTCACCTTGCTTGCTCAATCTTTCAAGCGCGGGAATACCCACGGATAAAAGTTGAATAATAATTGATGCGTTAATATATGGACCGATACCCATTGCAAAGAACGTTCCGTAAGTCAACGCTCCGCCAGATACGGCACTCATAATTTGCAAGAAAGTGAAGTCTTGTAAACCGCTAAAAATTTCAACGCCCGGTACGGGGATATAACATCCAAGCCTATACACGAACAACAATGCGATTGTTATAAAAATTTTCTTTCTTACTTCTTTTATTTTAAACGCATTTACTATCGTTTGAAACATTTTGCCCTCCTTATTTAGTGGGTATTAGATTTCTTCTGCCTTTCCGCCAGCTTTTTCTATTGCATCTTTAGCCGATGCGGAAAAACTTGAAGCTTTAACGGTAAGTGCTTTTGTCAAAGTGCCGTTGCCGAGAACTTTAAGTCCGATACTGCCTTTAACAATTTTAATAAGCCCTTTTTCGCCAAGCATAGCCATATCCACTACGGAGTTTGCTTCTAATCCTTCAAGAACTGAAAGATTAACAATACTGTAAACTTTTTTGAAATGATTGTTGAAGCCACGTTTTGGAATTCTTCTGATTAAAGGCATTTGACCACCTTCAAATCCGGGACGAACACCGCCACCGCTTCTTGCCCATTGACCTTTATGTCCTTTACCACTAGTTTTGCCTAGACCCGAACCGATACCTCTACCAAGTCTCTTTTTCGCAGTCGTTGCACCCATAGCGGGACTTAATTCACCTAATCTCATTTTATTACTCCTTAATAATGAACTTAAATCTTTTCTACTTTCACGAGATATCTAACCTTTGCAATCATACCGAGAATGCATGGGTTTTCATCGTGAATACGGAAAGAACGAATCTTTTTAAGTCCTAATGCCGCTACGATTTTTTTATGTTGCGGTAATACCGCAATCGTACTTTTAATAAGCGTGACTTTTATTTTACCAGTTTGTTCAACTTTTGCCTTTGCCATAAAAGTACCCTCCTTAACCGTTGATTTCTTCCACGGACTTACCGCGAATTGCCGCAATTTGTTCTGCGGTTCTTAACATTTTTAAACCTGCAAGCGCTGCTTTTACGCAGTTAATTGGGTTGTTCGTTCCGTGTGATTTGGTTCTGATGTTGGTTATACCAACTGCTTCCATAACCGCACGTACAGGACCACCTGCGATAACACCGGTACCTTCTTCAGCCGGCATCATAAGAACTGAACCGCTTCCGAATTTACCCAACACTTCGTGAGGAATACTCGTTCCCAAAAGTGCTACGGGGAACATATTCTTTTTTGCTCTTGCAGTAGCTTTATCGATTGCTTCTGGAACTTCGTTTGCTTTACCCATAGCACAACCAACTTTACCTGCACCGTCGCCTATAACAACGAGTGCAGCAAACCTCATATTTCTACCACCTTTGACAACTTTGGTGACACGATTTACGCAGATAAGCTTTTTAATCAAACCGTCGTTTTCATCCGCCTTTCTAGGCGCTCTGTTATTATCTCTTGCCATTTTCGTTTTCTCCTTGATTTTTTAGAATTCCAAGCCACCCTTTCTTGCGCCGTCTGCGAGACTTGCTACACGACCGGTATAAAGATATCCGCCTCTGTCAAACACAATGGCTGTGATGTCTTTTGACTTTGCCTTCTTTGCAATAAGTTCGCCAACAGCGAACGCTTGCGCCTTCTTGTCTTTGCCTTCAAAAGTTCCTTTAAGTTCTTTATCGAGCGTAGACGCCGTAACCAAGGTTATTCCCTTAACGTCGTCTATAATTTGAGCGTAAATATGGGTCAAACTTCTATAAATTGAAAGTCTGGGTGCTTCTGCAGTACCTTTTACTTTCGCTCTGACTCTTTTATGTCTTTTAAGTCTGTCTTTGTTTTTATTGATTTTAGTAATCATAGTTTTACTCCTATTTAATAACTTTTCGCGCTTATTCCGAAAAGCGCACTCGGCAGCCACGCCAAAACTTGAAACGTGGCCACTAAAAGCCCTTTAAATTTATTAACCTTTACCGCCTGCAGCTTTACCAACTTTACGTTCGATAACTTCGTCACTATAGCGGATACCATATCCGTGATAGGGTTCGGGTTCTCTAACTCCTCTAATCATAGCAGAGAATTGACCAACTTTTTCTTTATCGATACCGCTAACGGTAATTTCGGTTTGTGAAGGACAATCTAAAACGATTCCGTCAATTTCTTCAATTTCAACCGGATGGCTGAAGCCTACGTTCATTACTACTTTTTTGCCTTGTTTAGCAACCTTCCAACCTACACCGTTTACGATAAGAGTCTTTTTGAAACCTTCGGTCACACCCTTTACCATGTTTGCACAAAGTGCTCTGTAAAGACCGTGTTTAGCCTTGGTGGGTCCCAAATCGTTTGCTCTGGTAAACTTTGCAACGTTGCCTTCAACAGTCAACGTGATGATTGGATCGTATTCTTGTGACAAAGTTCCTTTCGGACCTTTTACGGTAATAACGTTGTTTGCGCAACTAACGGTCACACCTGCAGGGATATTAATGATAGCATTTCCTATTCTTGACATATCTAAATACCTCCTTACCAAACGTAGGCGAGAACTTCGCCACCTTGGTGTGCCTTTTTAGCTTCTTTACCGGTCATAATACCTTTTGAAGTTGAAAGAATTGCGATACCGAGACCACCGAGAACTTGGGGAACTTCATCAGTACCAACGTATACTCTCAAACCGGGTTTACTAACCCTTTTAAGTCCGGTAATAACTTTTTGATTACCATCGTATTTAAGGGTAATTTTAATAGTACCCTGAACACCTTCAATAATTTCAACGCCTGAAATATAGCCTTCTCTTAAAAGGATATCAGCGATTGCTTTTTTGGTGTTTGAAGCAGGGATTTCAACAGTTTCATGCTTAGCCATTAGAGCATTTCTAATTCTAGTAAGCATATCTGCAATAACGTCTGTCATTTCTTTATCCTCCTTTACCAACTAGCCTTCTTAACGCCTGGAATTTGACCTTTGTAAGCCAATTCTCTAAAGCATATACGGCAAATACCGTATTTACGGAGTACAGCGTGCGGACGACCGCAGATACTGCATCTGGTGTAGGCTCTGGTGGAAAATTTAGCAGGTTTTTGCTGCTTATTTATCATTGCTTTCTTAGCCATTTTATAACTCCTTTACCTTACTTGTTTGCGAAGGGCATTCCGAGTAATGCAAGCAATTCTCTTGCTTCTTCATCGGTATTAGCCGTCGTGGTAATGCAAATATCAAATCCTCTTACTTTTTCAACTTGGTCGTATGAAATTTCAGGGAAAATCAATTGTTCTTTAACGCCCATTGAGTAGTTGCCTCTTCCGTCGAAAGACTTCTTAGATACACCGCGGAAGTCTCTAACTCTGGGGAGAGCGATTGAAATGAATTTATCAAAGAATTCATACATTCTTGCGCCACGAAGAGTGACTTTCATACCAACGCTTTGTCCTTCCCTAACTTTGAAGTTAGCAACTGACTTTTTAGCCAACGTTAACACGGGTTTTTGCCCAGCAATAAGTTCTAACTCTTTTTGAGCAAGTTGAATGCTCTTTGAGTTGTCTTTTACGTCACCCAAACCGGAGTTAATGGTAATTTTAACGAGCTTGGGAACTTGGTTTACGTTTTTATAATTGAACTTTTTAATCATAGCGGGGATAACCGTTTGGTCGTACAACGCTTTAACTCTATTTAATTCAGCCATTTAAGTTACCTCCCGTTAGTTTTGTTCAGCGGGTTTATCCGCTTCTTTCTTAGTTTTTCTCTTGGTAGCCTTTTTAACTTCTTTAGCTTCCTTAGTTGCATCAAGAACTGCACCGCACTTTTTGCAAATACGTGCTTTCTTATCCCCTTCGATTGCATAAGCAACTCTAGTTGCTTTGTTGCATACGGGGCAAACTACCATTACGTTTGAAACGTCAATAGGTCCAGCTTGATTTTGAATCGAACTAACTTCTTGAGCGCTTCTTGCTTTTTTATGTTTCTTTTGGACGTTAATTCCATCAACAATAACTTTGTTATCTTTTGGGAGAGCGGTTAAAACCTTTGCAGTCTTTCCCGCGTCTTTACCCGTTATAACTAAAACTGTGTCGTTCTTCTTAACTTTCATAGTCTTTCTCCTTATAACACTTCGGGCGCGAGAGAGATAATACGCATATAGTCTTTATCCCTTAATTCTCTTGCTATCGGTCCAAAAATACGAGTACCTTTGGGTTGTTTTTGAGCGTCGATAATAACTGCAGCATTTTCGTCAAAACGAACGTAAGTTCCGTCGTTTCTTCTTACACCGCTAGTTGACCTAACGATAACTGCCTTTACTACGTCACCTTTTTTAACTGCACCACCTGGGGTTGCCGTTTTAACACTTGCAACGATAACGTCACCAATGTTTCCGGTTCTTCTGAATGACCCGCCAAGTACTCTGATGCACATCAATTCTTTTGCGCCGGAGTTGTCCGCCGCTTTTAATCTAGATTGTGGTTGTATCATAGCGCGCCTCCTTACTTCGCCTTTTCGATGATTTCAACTACGCGCCAGTTCTTGTCTTTTGACAATTTTCTGGTTTCGGCAATAAGAACTTTATCGCCAACGCCGCAGGTGTTTAATTCATCGTGTGCTTTGAATTTATGAGTTTTCTTAATAGTTTTCTTATACAAGGGGTGTTTAGCCCTTTCTTCGATGGCAACAACAACGGTTTTGTCCATCTTATCGGAAACAACTATACCGACTCTTTCTTTTCTTAAATTTCTTTCCATATTCTCTACTCCTACGCCTTAGCCTTGAGTTCTCTTTCTCTCAAAATGGTCTTAATTTTAGCAATATCTTTTTTGCATGTTTTGAGAGATGCGGGATTTTCTAATTGACCTATTGCGTGACGGAAACGAAGGTTAAACAACTCTTCAGAGAGTTCTTTAAGCTTAGTATTTAATTCGTCTACCGTTAATTCGTGAAGTTCTTTCGTTTTCATTAACCTTCACCGCCTTCTTCTTTAATTTCTTCAGCTACAACTTCTCTCTTGATGAATTTGGTCTTCACAGGAAGTTTGTGTCCAGCAAGACGCATAGCTTCTTTTGCGATATCTTCTGGAACACCTGCCATTTCGAACAATACTCTGCCCGGTTTAACAACTGCTACCCAGAATTCTACAGAACCTTTACCGCTACCCATACGGCTATCAGCAGGTTTCTTAGTCACAGGTTTGTGGGGGAATATGTCAATCCATACCTTACCACCACGTTTAATAAATCTTGTCATTGCGATACGCGCTGCTTCGATTTGGTTAGATTTAATCCAACCTGGTTCCATAGCAACTAAACCGTATTCGCCGTATGCTATCTTATTACCTTTGGTGCATTTACCGGTCATTCTACCGCGATGCACTCTTCTTCTTTTTACTCTCTTAGGCATTAACATAATTAAGCTTCGCCTCCTTCACTTTTCTTCTTGGGAGCGCCGATAACTTCGCCTTTATATATCCAGCATTTAATACCGATAACACCAAAGGTCGTGTGCGCTTCCGCAAAGCCGTATTCAATGTCTGCTCTCAAGGTTTGAAGGGGAATTGAACCTTCGTGATAACTTTCGCTACGTGCAATTTCAGCGCCGTCAAGACGACCGCTAACCATTACCTTAATACCCTTGATACCACTTCTCATTGATCTACCGATAGCTTGTTTCATCGCTCTTCTGAAAGATACACGTTTTTCGAGTTGTGCTGCGATGCCTTCTGCTACGAGTTGTGCGTCTGCATCAGCTTTTTTAACTTCAGAAATATTGATAGAAATTTGTTTGCCTGCGCAAATTTTTGCTACCGTTTTCTTAATTACTTCGATTTCGCTACCTTGCTTACCGATAAGAACACCAGGGCGTGCAGTATAAATCGTGATAGTAATCTTAGTTGCTGCTTTTTCAATGGCAATCTTAGAAATTGCAGCTTGATAGTATTTTTTCTTTAATACTTTGCGGATTTCATTGTCTTCTTTAACGTTGAAAGCAAAATCTTTCTTTTCAACAAACCATTGAGAATCCCAATCTTTGATAATTCCGACTCTTAAACCGTGCGGATTAACTTTTTGTCCCATACTGCTCCTCCTATGCCTTTGCGTCCAAAATCACGGTGATGTGACTGGTACGTTTCAAAATTCTAAACGCTCTGCCTTGCGCTCTGGGCATTACCCTTTTAAGCGTAGGGCCTTGGTCAGCATAGCATTCTGCTACGAACAAGTTATCCTTGTTCATACCGAGGTTGTTTTCAGCGTTAGCAGCAGCTGACATCAAAACCTTTTTAATGGGTTCTGAAGACGACTTAGGAGTATTTTCCAAAATCGCAACTGCTTGAACGTAGCTCTTACCTCTGATAATATCGAGCACCGCTCTAACCTTATAGGGCGATATTCTAACGTGTTTAGCGATTGCCATGGGGCGTCTGTCTTTATTTTCCGCGATTCTTGCGGTTTTTTCTCTCATATTCTTAGCCATTTTACGCCTCCTATCTGCCACCAGTAGATTTTTCGCTACCTGCGTGTCCTTTAAAGGTTCTGGTTGGAGCAAATTCACCGAGTTTGCAACCTACCATATCTTCAGTCACGTACACAGGCACGTGTTTTCTGCCATCATATACCGCGATTGTGTGCCCAACGAATTGGGGGAATATCGTGGATGAACGTGACCAAGTTTTTAAAACTTTCTTTTCGTTCTTTTCATTTAATTCTTCTACTCTTTTCAAGAGTTTAGGTTCTACATAAGGACCTTTCTTAACACTTCTACTCATGTCGTTCTCCTTAATTTATCCTAGTAATGATAAGTTTATTGGAAGCCTTCTTATGCTTTCTGGTCTTATAACCGAGAGCAGGTTTACCCCAAGGAGTAACAGGCCCTGGCATACCGACTGGTGACTTACCTTCACCACCACCGTGGGGGTGGTCACACGGGTTCATAACAACACCGCGAACTGAAGGACGGATACCAAGATATCTCGTCTTGCCGGCTTTACCAATTCTAATGATTTCGTGTTCTAAGTTGCCAACCTGACCGATAGTAGCTTTGCAAGTTGCAAGGATATATCTCATTTCACCACTTGGCATTTTCAAAGTCACGTACTTTTCATCTCTTGCCATGATTTGAGCGCTCATACCTGCTGCTCTTGCGATTTGTCCACCTTTACCAGGTTGCATTTCAATGTTGTGAACCATCGTACCAACGGGGATATCTTTAAGTGCAAGCGCATTACCTGCTTTGATATCTGCGGTAGGACCGCTCATAACTTTATCGCCAACCTTTAAGCCTACGGGAGCAAGGATATAAGTTTTTGCGCCGTCAGCATAGTAAAGAAGTGCGATGTTTGCGCTACGGTTAGGGTCGTATTCAATGCTCTTAACCGTTGCAGGAATACCGTCTTTCATTCTCTTGAAGTCGATGATACGATATTTTCTTCTGTTTCCGCCACCGATATGACGAACGGTAATTTTACCTTGGGCGTTTCTACCGCCACTCTTTCTCTGATCTTCGAGAAGGGATTTTTCAGGTTTTTTAGCCGTAATTTCGTCGAACGCGCTAACCGTCATAAAACGGCGAGCCGACGAAGTCGGTTTATATCTCTTTATAGCCATTTTTTAGTTCCTCCTAGATTTGATTAGGACAACGAATCGAAGAATTCGATTGACTTGCTATCCTTTTTAAGTTGAACGATGGCTTTCTTGTAGTCGGGAGTATAACCCTCGTATCTGCCCTGTCTTTTCAACTTACCGCTAACAATTGCAGTGTTTACCTTTTCAACGCTTACGCCGAAAATTTCTTCGATAGCGAGTTTGATTTGGGTTTTGTTCGCGTCTTTAGCAACAACGAAACTGTACTTCTTATCTTTTATACCAGCATAACTCTTTTCTGAGAGAAGCGGTTTAATTATAATATCATGCGCAGCCATTATTCTCCGTAAACCTCCTCGATTTGTTGTACGGCTTGTTTGGAAATAACGATTTTTGCATTTTTAACAACGTCGTAAGTGTTGATTTGATTTGCAGGGATAGTTGAAATCTTTTTGATGTTCGCACTTGCCCTTAAAACCGCTTCATCACTGTTATCCATTACTAAAAGAACGGTTTTTTCCAAATTGAACGCCTTTAAGAAACTTGCCATTTCTTTGGTCTTGGGAGCCGAAACTTTAATTTCGTCAACGAAGATAACTTCGTCGTCCCTAATTTTTTGTGAAAGTGCAGATAAAAGAGCAACTTTTTTCGCTTTACTGTTCATTTTCTTAGAGAAGTCTCTTGACTTAGGAGCGAAAACTACGCCACCTTTTATCCATTGAGGACTTCTAATAGAACCTTGACGTGCTCTACCCGTACCTTTTTGTCTCCAAGGTTTAGCACCACCGCCACGAACTTCGCTACGAGTGAGAGTGCTCTTGGTACCTTGTCTTTCGTTTGCTAATCTCTGAACAACAGCTTGATGAATAACCGATTCGTTATATTCGGCATTAAACAAAGCGTCGTTTAATTCGATAGTGCCAACTTCGTTAGCCTTCATATCATATAATTTAACACTAGGCATAATCTTTCTCCTTACGCTTTAACGCTGTTTCTCAAAGTCACGATGCTTTTAACTGCACCGGGAACTGCACCTTTTACAAGGATTGCATTTCTTTCTTTGTCGACTTTTACAATTTCAAGATTCAATATGGTCACGTTTTCGTTACCCCATTGACCTGACATCTTTTTGCCCTTGAATACCCTTGATGGATTGCTGATTGCACCCATAGAACCAACTTCTCTGTGTACAGGACCAACACCGTGGGTTTCTTTTAATCTGTGATGATTCCATCTTTTGATAACGCCGGTAAATCCGTGACCTTTTGAAACGCCCGAAACGTCTACTTTGTCACCTGCTTGGAACACGTCACAAGTGATAACTGAACCAACCGTCATCGCGTCTGCACCGTCAAGTTTGAATTCTTTCAAAACTTTTTGTGCGGGTACGCCAATTTTCTTAAACAAACCAGCTTGTGGTTTATTCAAATGTTTTTCGTCAGTTTCGTCAAAACCGAGTTTAACTGCCGAATAACCGTCTCTTTCCAAAGTTTTAACCTGAACAACGGGACAAGGACCTGCCTCGATAACCGTCACCGGAATAACTTTGCCGTCTGCAGAAAATAACTGAGTCATTCCTAACTTTCTGCCAATGATTGCTTTATTCATAGATAAAGTTCACCTCCGATATATTATATATAATGTTTATAAATTACAACTTAATTTTGATGTCTACGCCTGCGGGCAAATGAATGCTGTCAAGAAGTTTTACGTTGGGCGAATAGATATCGATAAGTCTTTTGTGAGTTCTAATTTCGAATTGTTCGCGTGAATCCTTATATTTATGGGGCGAACGAAGAATCGTCACGATTTCCTTTTCGGTGGGTAGTGGAATAGGTCCACTAATCTTTGCGCCAGACTTCTTCATAGTTTCAACTATTTTAGACGCTGCTTGGTCAAGCATTTCCGTGTCGTAAGACATAAGCTTAATCCTAATTTTTTGACTTGCCATTTTGTTTTCTCCTTTTTTTCTAACCTAACTTTTATTAACTGTGTGCGCTGTAAACTTTGCCGTGTGTGTCAATTTTTCTTAATAAAAAAATCATTCGCCGATACTTAAATTTTCTAAGTCGCTGCGAATGACTTTACTAATTCATATTGAAGTTAGTCGCAGAGGTCTAGCCCCCACACTTGTCAACGGAAATTATCTATCGCTAGGCACGATTTAAGTAACTTCCCGTATCATCCCAGTTTACACAGCCTATATATTATATAAAACGTTTTTAATATTGTCAAACATTTTATAGGCATTTTTAAAATTTTTTTTCTTTTTTTGTAATATTGAAAATAGTCGGCAATTTACTGGGTTTTCCGACTATTTTTTGCTTTTTATGCTATTTGTTTTTTGATAAGCGTTGGTTTTGATTGCCCTGAAACCACGTTTTCATCAATAACAACTTTTTCAATATTTTCCTCAGAAGGCAAATCGTACATAGTGTCAATCATAAGATTTTCTAAGATTGTACGAAGCCCCCTTGCCCCTGTTTTAAGTTCGATTGCTTTTTTTGCAACAGCTGAAACAGCTCCGTCGGTTATTTCAAGTTCAACGTTATCAAGACCGATTAAGCGTTTATATTGTTTAACGAGCGCGTTTTTGGGTGCAGTCAAAATATTTACTAGTGCTTTTTCATCAAGTGCGTGAAGCCCAACCGTAATCGGAATTCGTCCAACGAATTCAGGAATAAGCCCATACTTAATCAAATCTTGTGGTTGAACGTCACGAATAACGCTTGCGCCTTTTTCTTGCTTAGTTTCAACGTTTGCGGTAAATCCCAAAGAATTTGTACCTTTTCTCTTGGCAATAATATCTTCAAGGCCAACGAAAGCACCGCCACAAACAAATAGGATATTCGTAGTGTCTATTTTAATGCATTCTTGTTGGGGGTGTTTTCTTCCACCTTGCGGGGGAACGTTAGCAACAGTACCTTCAATAATTTTTAAAAGCGCTTGTTGAACGCCTTCACCCGAAACGTCACGCGTGATAGAAACGTTTTCGCCCTTTCTTGCAATTTTATCAATTTCGTCAATATATATAATACCGCGTTGAGCCTTTTCAATATCAAAATCTGCATTTTGAATAAGTTTAAGCAAAATATTCTCAACGTCTTCACCAACGTATCCTGCTTCAGTAAGCGTAGTTGCGTCGGCAACGGCAAAAGGCACGTCTAATATCTTTGCAAGCGTTCTCGCAAGCAAAGTTTTTCCGCTACCCGTTGGCCCTAACACCAAAATATTGCTTTTATCAAGTTCAACTTCCCCTTCTATTTTAGGCGCGCTTATTCTTTTATAGTGATTGTAAACCGCAACGGATAAAACTTTTTTAGCTTCATCTTGCCCAACTATATATTCATCAAGTTTACTTTTGATTTCGGCAGGTTTTAAAAGATGAATTTCAGCCTTTGCATCCACTTTAGAATTATCTTCTTTCAAAACGTCTCTACAAATTTCAATACACTCGTTGCAAATAAATATTCCGTTAGGCCCTGCAATTAAGCGGTTAACAAGTTCCTTTGGCTTTCCGCAAAAGGAACAAAATAATTGTTCGTTATTATCTTTCATATTTCTCCCAAGTTTACGGACGTTTAGCGATAACCGCGTCAATCAACCCGTATTCTTTTGCATCTTCTGCCGATAAATAATTATCTCTATCGGTATCCTTTTCAACAACGTCGTACGCTTTTCCACTATTCATTGCAAGAATAGTGTTTAATTTATGTTTGGTTTTAATAATATGGTCGGCTTGGATTTTGATATCGCTTGCTTGACCTTGCGCCCCGCCCAAAGGTTGATGAATCATAATTTCACTATTTGGAAGAGCGTATCTTTTGCCTTTTGCCCCACTTGATAAAAGGAATGCTCCCATGCTTGCAGCAAGACCGATACAAATAGTGCTAACGTCACATTTAATATAATTCATAGTGTCGTAAATAGCCATACCTGCAGTCACGCTTCCACCAGGGCTGTTTATATAAAGGCTTATATCTTTATTCGGGTCTTTGCTTTCAAGGAAAATAAGTTGCGCAACCACGGCGTCAGCAACGGCGTCGTTTATTTCGCCCGTTAAAAAGATAACCCTATCTTCTAAGAGCCTTGAATAAATATCATAACTTCTTTCCCCTTTACCCGTATTATCAATAACGTAAGGCACAACGGTATTCTTAATTTCCATAATAAATCTCCGTAAATATCTTTTTAGTTTGCAATACCGCACGGCGTTATGCTCTGTGCGGTATTCTTTTGTTTTTACTCTATTTCGTTTGATGCTTTTAAGAAATCAAAGAACTTCTTAATAACGATTTCGTTTTTAATATAATCAAGTTGACGTGCTTGCATGTTCTTTTTAAGGTCTGGCGCTTCTTTGCCTTGAGCCTTAGCCATTTCAGCAACTCTTGCTTCAACGTCTTCATCAGTTGCAGTTATTTCTTCGCGTTCGATAATTCCTTCGATAACGAGTTGCGACTTAACGAGTTCGGTTGCTTGTTCGGTATAACCCTTTCTAAAGTCTTCCATACTCTTGTCTATATACTTTAAGTAGTCGGCAAGTTTAAGTCCTTGATAAGAAAGGCGATATTCCATTTCTTGAACCATACGGTCAATTTGATTTTCAATAAGCGCATCTGGAATAACAACGTCAGAAGTTTCGGTTATCTTTTTAACGATTTCGTCTTCTAATTCACGTTCTGCCCTATCAGCGTTTTGCTTTTCAAGTCTTTCTTTGGTTTCTTTTTTGTAAGTTTCTAAACTTTCTGCACCAACGGCGTCTTTAATAAATTCGTCGTTAAGTTCAGGAAGTTCTTTTTTCTTAATTTCGTGAAGTTTAATTGCAAACACAGCGTCTTTGCCCTTAAGGTCTTCTGCATGATATTCTTCAGGGAATTTTACGTTGATGTCTTTTTCATCACCGATATTCATGCCTATAACTTGTTCTTCAAAACCAGGGATAAAGGTTTTGCTACCGATAACTAAGTTTTGTTTTTCAGCCGTGCCACCTTCAAACTTAACACCGTCAACACTACCAGAATAATCGATAACAACAGAGTCACCGTCGGCAACAGCCCTATCAGTCACGTCTACCATGCGAGAATTGCGTTCTTGTAAACGTTTCAATTCTTCTTCAACGTCTTCATCTTTTACATTATACTCGTTTTTCTTAAACTTTATACCCTTATAAGCGCCGAAAACAACTTCGGGTTTAACGGGAACGATTGCAATCATAGTGATACCCTTTGCGCTGATATCTTTAATATCAAGTTCGGGCGAAGCAACTGCTTCGATTGAAGTTTCCTTTTCTAAAACTTCGGTGTAATATTTAGGGAACGCTTGGTTGATTGCTTCTTCATAGAAAACACCTTCACCATAAGCGGTTTCAATAACTTTTTGTGGAACTTTGCCCTTTCTAAAACCAGGCATAGAATATCTACCCTTAGTCTTTTCATAAGCGAGAGCAATTGCTTCTTTCCATTCGCTTGCAGTAAGGGTGATTTCAACTTTTACCGTGCTTTTTTCGGCTTTTTCAAACGTATACTTCATAATGAACTCCTAACATTTAAATACTTTAATTCAAAATCTTTATAATTTTATCATAACGGAAAATAAAAGGCAAGGTTTTTTTAGCCGTTTTTATTCGCTTTTTAAAAATTCGGCGTGTTTTTCAGGCTTTACCACAATTGAGCGGAAATTTTCATAAATACAGAAACCCGGTTTTGACTTGGGTGGTTTTTTAACGTTTTTCTTATTTGTGTAAACTACATCCGTTTTTCCACCCTCTCTACCTTTTGAATAATAGGCACAAATTTCACACGCAGTCAAAATAACTTTTTCGGGAACAACCTTTCCACGCGCTTGAATTATAACGTGCGAAGAGTGGTAGTCTTTTACGTGCACCCACACGTCGTTAGGGGCACTCGTAAAGGTTAGTTTATCGTTCTCTGCATTATTTCTACCCACCAACACGGTAAATCCGTCAACGCAATATTCTCTACAAAATGAAGTGGATTTCTTTTTGTTTTGGTTTACTTGTTTTTGGACTATTAGCCCCGCATTTTCAAGTTCTAATTGAACTAACAAAAGTTCGTCAAAAGTTTCAGCGAGCAAAACTTCATCACTAACCGAAAGAAAATAGTTAAGTTCACTTTCCGCCATTTTTCTTTGCGGTTCAAGTGCCGTTAGCGTTCTCTTTTGCTTGTTATATTTTTTATAGTAATTTTCAGCATTTTGAGTGATTGAAAGATTTTGGTCAAGTTGGATTTTAACTTGCGTTCCGTCGTAATAATTTTCAAGTATACATTCACTTTGTCCGTCTTTTAAGCGATATAAATTAGCAAGCAACAATTCGCCTTTTAACTTATTATCCTCAGAACAGAGCGCGTCTTTTTGCTTCGAGTTTATAGCCGTTAAACGTTTTTTGGCTTTTTTAATTGCGGAATTAGTTAAATTAAGCAATCTCTCACGCTTGTTTTGATAACGTTTTTGCGCGTCTTTTTGGCAAAAATAGTATTCTTCCGCTTGATATAAAAAATCAAAAAATAAAGGCTCTTGATTTATAGTTTCATACGGATAAACACAAACGTCAACCACCTGACTTTTTTGAACGAATACGCACGGACGCGCACGCGTATTATATAAATAATCGTTTAGTGCGTTAAACAAGTTTGCACCGAAGTCTTCACTATTTTTATATTTAGTTATAAATTCTTTTTCTATTTCTTTAGCCGTGCTTAAAGCAACACCTTGAACTTTTTTAGTTATAAGATTTGCTATTTCTTCGTTTTGGTTTTGATTAAAACAGGATATAAGCGCGTTGTCATTAGGCACCTTTTTATCGCCAACAGGCGGAAAAACGTATGGCATACCTACAATTAAAGGCCTAACGCCATTATCAAACATATTGATACCGCGGTTTCCACCTAGAATTTTTCCGTTTTGGGTTAGAATAACGTTGCTATATCTACCCATAAGTTCAACGTAAACGGATTTTATTTCGGCATCCTTAAACTCGCCCGAAGTTAGAAAATCTATTTTTACAATTCTATCAAAGCCTATAAGTTGTATGCCAAGCAAGGTTGAGGAAAGCAAATGTTTTCTCATCAGCATACAAAAATTAGGCGCAGTTAAAGGACTGTCCACTTCCCCGCTTAAAACTCCAATTCGCGGTGATGCGGGATTGACGGATAACAAAAGTTTTTGAGTGCGCTTTTCGTTTGTATAAACGGTAAACACCAACTGGTCGTTATCCGGTTGAACTATTCTGTTGACTTTTCCGTCTGCAAAAACCGTGTTTAGTTCTTGACATAAATAACGGAGAGTAAAAGCATCTTGTGGCATAAATTATCCTTAAACTGTAAAGGTTTTTTTATCTAAATAAAAAAGTGGACTTTCTTTTTCAAAATGGAAAGTTAAAGATTTGGCGGTTAAAACTTGAGTTTTTTTCCCTTTTAACTTATTAAACTCAAAATCACCATACTTTCCGTCACCAACTATTGGGTGACCGATATGTGCTAAATGAGCCCTTATTTGATGAGTTTTGCCCGTATATAAATCGACTTCTAATAGACTGCTATCGCCAAAACTTTCAATAACCGTATAACCTGTTTTTATTAAAACACCGCCATTGACTTTATTATCGTAAATTTTAACGGTAGCGCTCTCTGAATCTTTAACTAAATAAGCGGTTAAAATCGCTTTATTTTGTTTGGGAAGACCTTTAACGAGCGCGTGATATTTTTTATCAAAAGTTCGATTTTTAAACCCATTTAAAAGTTCATATTCTGAATTTTCGTTAAGTGCAAAAACCATTATTCCGTCAGTATTTCGGTCAAGCCTATGTATAAAGCGAGCACCTACGTATTCCTGAACAACAGTTTCATAAACCGATTCAGAAGAAAATCCGCTTTTTTTATTGATGACAAGAACGTTTTCATCAACGTAAATACAATCGAACTTAGAGGCACAATTATCTTGAAAATATATTTCAACTTTATCGCCAACGCTTAAAAGAAGGTCTTCACTCACTCGTTTTCCGTTGACTTTAACGTCTTTACGGCGCAACGAGCGATTAAAAGTCGAAAACGACAACCCCTCAACTACGTTTAATGCAATTTTTGATAATTTGCGGTTTTTATCCGCAACGAAACGTTCTACTTTCATAATAAAAACAAAAGGGACTTCGGATAATCCAAAGTCCCGCAATAAATCAATTTTTAATCGGATTCGGTTTCATCCTTTGGTTTAATGCAAAGCAAAACGATTATTCCGATAAGTGAAAGAGTGCCTACTGATAAGAACACAACCGACCAAACGTTATCACGCAACCAGTAATTAGGAAGTTCAACCGTTGTTGCCTTATCTAAAACACGGATAGCAAGCGTTTCTTCTGCCGACCTTGTGGTGTAGGTTGAAGTTGCCGTGCAAACGATTTTATAAGAACCGGTTTTTGTTGGGTTAAAAGTCAATTTACCATCGTAAGCAACGTCTTCAACCAAGGCGAAGTTAACACCGTCGTCAAACGTGTCGTTCTTCGTTGCCTTAGATACTGCAGGGATTTCAACCCAAGCATCGTCATTTTCAACGTTAGCTTCGGTGTCATTGCTATAATACAATTTGTAAGAAGTGGTGCAACCTTCGGCATCAATCTTGAACTTGCTTGCAGTGTATTTAACACCTTTATAACCTAAACCTTCAACGCCTGAAACTTCGATTAAGATATCGTGGTCGTCAAGAACCTTAAACTCAAACACGAAGTCGTCAAAATATTTACCTTTTACGATTACGTTTGAATCTTCTTCAGAAGTTTCATAAAAGTCCTTCTTTTCTATTTCGTTAGTTCCGTCAGAGAAAGTGACGAAGAACTTATAGTCACCAGTTTTCTTGATAGTGAAAGAATCGCTTTGTGCCGTTGCCAAATCGTCAACGCTATAATTTATGGTAGCGGTCAATTTGCTAAACGCCTTAACGTCATCAAACACTAAGTCAGATAAAGACGGAAGTTCAAGTTTTGCTCCGAGATAAATACTCGTGCCGTCTTCCCCTTTAACAGCCTTATTCAATGCGTATTCAAATCCTTCAAGCGCTTCAGCAGTCACTTTATAATAAGGCGCGCTATTATCGGCAGTTGAATCTACAACGTTAACAGCATAAGTTTCAAGCGTATCGCCGTCTGTAATACCAGCATAAGTGATTGCAAAGTTTTTAACGCCAAGTTCTCTAAATTGAATTTTCTTGGGTTTATCAACGTTGTTTAAGCCAACGCTTCCGTCGTTAACATCAGTCTTTTTAAGATACACTGCACTTGAAGCAACGTCCCCTAACACCGAATAAGAAGTGAGTGATAATTGATTTATATCGTTTTTCATCATCACTAATTTGTTGGTAATAACGCCAGATTCGTTATTTTTAGTGAAGATTTTATCTTCAAGCTCAACGCGTGGATATGCTTTATCGTCAAGTTTACCGTCAGCATCAACGGTAAATAATTGTTCAAACTTCTTATCGCTATCAGATGCTTTTTGGTTGATAGACTTAATTTTAAAGTCTGCAGTTTCAACGCCAGCATTTAACTCAAATTCAAACTCAACGGTTGCAATTGCTTTATCAATAGCGTCAACCCTATTATAAGCGTTGCCATAACTGTTGCCGTCTATAGAAACAACACCGTCAATAACCGAAATGTCAACAACCTTATCAGTTAAATCTAAAGTGCGTTCGATAACGATTTCCTTATCAAAACCGCCTTGGCTATTCTTATTGCCGTTAACGTAATAAGAATTTGTTTTTAATCTAAACTTAACGTTTGCAAAAGACGCGCTATCCAAATCGTATTCAAGAGAAAAATCGTTAACTACGAGTTTGCGTTTAACTGACAAAACGTCACCCGTTTTAACTTTTGCAACCATAAATGAATCTGCAAAAGATAATTCCCTAACAGCCGTTTGACCGTTATTGTTAACTGCAAAATAATCAAGCGGTTTAGATGCCGACGACGCGCCGTAAGCCACGTTAGAATTAACCATACTGAAAACGCACGCGCAAATAGACATCACAAATGCCACGATTAAAATTATAAATTTATAGGATTTAGCCGATTTCATAAAAGCCACTTCTCCTTATTACACACTATATCTATCATATTTTACACAAAATAATCTCTTTTGTCAATTACCTTTTATATTTTTTAAAAAATAATATTAACTATTTGTAGTATTTTGTAAAGTTTTTCACCTTTTATTTCCTTTAACCTTTACTCTAAAAAGTGCGTATAATAAAACATAAGCATTTTTTCGGTGGTTTTTACAAATGATTTTGTTTTTAATTATTACTGCGCTTACGGTCAGCATAGATTCGTTTGTATGCGGGTTATCGCTTTCTATGTCTTACGGCAGGAAACTTTCCTTTATCATTGGGATTGCGTTAACCGTTTTTTTAATGTGCCTTGCAGTCAACTACGCCACGACCTTTTTTATTGATAAATTAACTGAAAAAACCGCGTGTTTTAGCGGACTTATTCTTATCGCAATAGGGATTATAAATCTTTTTAAAAAAGAAAAAAGAGTAAATAATAAAAAACCTTTATCGCAAGCAATTATAACTGGATTTGCCGTTGGGGTTGACGGCGCGCTTGCAAATCTTTCGCTTGCACTAATGGGCGTTAACGCCTTTTACGTTCCCATAACGATAGCCGTTTGCCACGCGCTTATGATTGCGTTTGGAGCAATCCTTTCACAAACTTTTTTAGTTAAAAAACTTGCCAAAATCGAGTTTTTGCCCTCTCTTATTTTAATTGTTTTAGGGGCATATAAATTGCTCGGTTTATTTATATAAACGGTGCGCAGTAGCGCACCAATAAAACAATAAAGCGACGGAACCCGTCGCTTTTATTTTTAAATATAAATTTTTAATCGTTCGGCTTAATAATGGTCACAGCGCGGTCGGTATCAAAAACGTTCCACGGAGTGTTTTCTTTGGGTGGTTGAACGCGGAAAACCATTTTTTCTTTGCTTACTGGGTGCGTAAACGATAAATAGTACGCCCATAAAGCAAGATAACCCTTTTTCGCCTTTTCTCCACCATAACGCATATCGCCGTAAACAGGCGTTCCGTTGGTGCTCATTTGAACGCGAATTTGATGACTTCTACCCGTATGCAATTTTACGTCTACGAGTGACAAGCCGTCTTTTTTATCAAGCGTTTGATATTCAAGTTCAGCAAACTTTGCACCGGCAACTGTGGAAGGGCAAACGTAAACCATATTATTTACTGCGTTCTTTTTCATATAGTGAGTAAGCGTTGCCTTATCTTCTTTGGGCGTGCCGACTAAAACTGCATAATAACGCTTTTCAAAGTCACCGTCACGAAGTTGTTCTGATAGCCTTGACGCCGCTTTTGAACTTTTAGCAAACACCATAACGCCACCAGTTGGTCTATCAAGCCTATGAACCAAACCCAAGTAAACGTTGCCTTGCTTATTATAAGTCGTCTTTATATACTCTTTAATTATCGTGAGCATATCCGCGTCTTTGCTTTCATCTTCGCAAGACGGCACGTTTTGTGGTTTAAGCACAACGATTATATGATTGTCTTCGTGTAATATAATCAAATCTTCCATAACTATTTTCCGTTTATCCAAATTCCACTGTTTCCACACGGCAAAATCACGCCGTTTTCTTGTGTTTTAAGCCCCACTTCGTAAGCATCGGTTTTTCCGCCTCTGCCCTTGGCAATCGTAAGTTCTAAAATATTTTTTAATACTTGTGGTTGAAGCCCCGTAGTATAACTATTAATAAGAACGAAAAGTGGATTATCGCTTAAAACTTGTGAGCATAATTCCACAAATGGATAGAGTTCATTTTCAAGTTTCCACATTTCACCGTTTGGGCCTCTTCCATAACTCGGTGGGTCCATAATAATCGCATCATACCTTCTGCCACGGCGAATTTCACGCTCGACGAACTTTTTGCAGTCATCAATAATGTATCGAACCTTTCCGTCACCTATGCCAGAAAGCCTAACGTTTTCGCCCGCACGTTCAACCATACCTTTTGACGCGTCAACGTGGCAAACCTTTGCACCTGCTTTTGCGCATGCAACGGTTGCACCACCCGTATAAGCAAACAAATTCAAAACGTTTATTTCTCTACCAGCGTTTTTAATAAGTTCGGCCATCATATCCCAGTTGACCGCTTGTTCGGGGAATAAGCCCGTGTGCTTAAAGCCCATAGGTTTAATTTTGAACTTTAAATCTTTATAAGAAACCGTCCACGAGTCAGGCATCTTGCCTTTAATAAGCCATTTTCCGCCACCCGTTTCGCTACGGATATATTTTGCCGTTAGTCCTTTATAACCGTTCATATCTACAGCGGACTTCCAAATTACTTGTGGGTCTGGGCGGAGCAAGATAACCCCTGCCCAACTTTCAAGTTTATATCCGTCACCGGTGGCTATGACCGAATAATCTTTCCAGTCAGCCGTTCTCATTATTTATTAACCTTGTTGATAACTACCGTGCAAACGGCACCGTTAACGTCAAGTTGCTTCTTAAAGCCGTCAGCATCGCCTTCGACAACGCTGTCTGCAAGAACTACGCCTTGAATTTCACCACTAGCGAAGGCATTTTTAACGCCTTGGTCGTCAGTAGCGTAATTTATTGTAATTCTATCCGTCACTTCAAAGCCGGCTTCCTTACGCATTGATTGAATTTTAGAGATGAGTTCTCTAATAACGCCTTCTGCTTTAAGTTCTTCGGTCACGTTGGTATCCATAACCACCGTCATACCCTTATCACTTGAAGCGATAAACCCTTCAACGCTATTGGTTGAAATCAAAAGGTCGTCAAGCGCAAATTCAAACGTGTCGCCTTCGAATTCCGTTTTATAAACTTCACCACTCTTAACGGTTAAAACAACTGCGTTTGCATCACAAGTTTCTAAGAACTTTCTAACCTTTCCAAGTTTTGCGCCGTATTTAGGACCAAGCGTTTTAAGTTGAGGTTTAATTGTGTAAGAAACAAAGCGAGTTGCATCACGCAAATATTCAACTTCTTTGACGTTTAATTCGTCTTTTGCTATATCTAATAAGCCTTCAGTTAGAACGGTTTTTCTTTCAGAGCAAACGAAAATCTTTTGTAAAGGTTGCCTATTTTTAATATTAGCAGTGTTTCTGCACGCTCTACCTAAAACTACGATATCTAAAACGTTTTGCATTCCGTCTTCAAGTTCGATATCAATAGCACTTTCTAAAACTTCAGGGAAAGCGCAAAGATGAACTGATTTAGGCGCATCTTTATAAAAGTTAGGCACTAAATTTTGATAAATTGATTCAGCCATAAAGGGCGTAAAGGGAGCGGAAAGTTTAGCCATCGTCACAAGCACGGTGTAAAGCGTGGTGTAAGCGGCAATCTTATCGTCATCCATATCGTGTCCCCAATATCTTTCTCTGCCACGGCGAACGTACCAATTAGAGAGGTCGTCGGTGAAACTTTGGAGCGCACGCGCACTATCAAAGATGTTGTATGAACTTAACCCCTTATCAACCGTTTTAACGAGTGTGTTAAGTTTAGAAAGCACCCACTTATCCATAAGTGTTAATTTGCAATCTTTAAGATTATAATCGGCAGGATTATATTTATCTATTTCTGCATAGAGAACGAAGAACGCGTAAGTGTTCCAAAGCGTGCCCATAAACTTTCTTTGCGCTTCGGAAACTGCTTCTTCATAAAATCTTGAAGGCAACCAAGGAGCAGAGCCTGTGTAGAAATACCATCTAACTGCGTCTGCACCTTGTTTATCCAAAATGGTCCACGGGTCAACAACGTTGCCTTTGTGTTTACTCATTTTTATGCCGTTTTTATCGTTGACGTGCCCTAAAACTATACAATTCTTAAAGGGTGCTTTATCAAACAATAACGTTGAAATTGCAAGGAGCGTGTAGAACCAACCACGCGTTTGGTCAATCGCCTCACTAATAAAATCCGCAGGGAAATGACTTTCAAAAAGTTCTTTATTCTCAAAAGGATAGTGATATTGTGCAAAAGGCATAGAACCAGAGTCAAACCAGCAGTCGATAACTTCTTTTTCACGAATGAATTCACCACCGCAATCACAAGCGAAAGTGCAATCGTCAATATACGGGCGGTGAAGTTCGATATCTCCTTCAATCCCGCACTTTTCTTTGAGTTCAGCCTTGCTACCAATAACGTGGATTTTTCCACATTTATTACATACCCAAACGGGTAGCGGTGTACCCCAATAACGTTCACGTGATAATCCCCAATCGATAACGTTTTCAAGGAAGTTGCCCATACGGCCGTGTTTAATGGTTTCAGGCATCCAGTTGATAGAATTATTTGCTTCAATAAGTCTATCCTTAACCGCCGTCATCTTAATAAACCAACTTGACCTTGCATAATAAAGCAAGGGGGTATCACAACGCCAACAGAAAGGATAACTGTGTTCAAATGCAAGTTCCTTAAATAAAAGCCCGTTTTCTTTGAGCATTTTAATTATAATCTTATCTGCGTCTTTAACGAATTTGCCAGCCAAAATACCCGTGCAATCAAGCATATTGCCCCTATCGTCAACGAGTTTAACGAAAGGTAAATTATATTTTCTGCCAACGTTAGCGTCGTCTTCACCAAAAGCAGGTGCAATATGAACGATACCGCTACCGTCGGTTAAAGTCACGTAGCCATCGCAAACTACGTAATAAGCCTTTTCTTTGAAAGAGCCGAGCGCATAATCAAAAAGTGGTTCGTATTCAGCGTATTCGTACTCGATACCCTTTTTAACGCTAACCGTTTGATAGTTTTCAAACAAAGAATCAACTAAGGCTTGTGCCAAGATATAAGTTGCGCCGTCTTCAGCGATAATTTCAGCGTAGTCTTCCTTAGGATTCATACAGAGCGCAACGTTAGAAGGCAACGTCCAAGGCGTAGTAGTCCACGCCAAGAAATAAGCGTTGTCTCTGCCCTTTATCTTAAAGCGCACGAAAACAGACGTATCTTTAACGTCTTTATACCCTTGCGCAACTTCGTGTGAAGAAAGCGCCGTTCCACAACGTGGGCAGTATGGCACGATTTTGTGACCTTTATATAAAAGTCCTTTTTCGGCAATTGTTTTGATTGCCCACCAAACTGATTCGATATAGTTATCGTCGTAAGTGACGTATGGATTTTCCATGTCCGCCCAGTAGCCCACGCGGTCACTCATTTTTTCCCATTCGCCTTTATACTTCCAAACGCTTTCTTTACATTTTTTAATAAAGGGTTCAATGCCGTATTTTTCAATTTCTTGCTTGCCGTCAATGCCCAAAAGTTTTTCAACTTCAAGTTCAACGGGCAAACCGTGAGTATCCCATCCTGCCTTTCTTAAACAGTGGTCACCCTTCATAACGTGATAGCGCGGAATTATATCTTTAATAACGCGCGTTAAAATATGCCCGATATGTGGCTTACCGTTAGCGGTGGGCGGTCCATCGTAAAAAGTAAATTCACGATTGCCTTCGTTTAAGTTTACGTTTTGTTCAAAAATTTTGTTTTCTTTCCAAAACTCTAAAACTTCTTTTTCCCTGTCTAAAAAATTAAGCGTGGTGTCAACTTTCTTGTACATTACTTTCTCTCCAAAAATTCTATCGAAAAATAATTTTTTTGACTTATATATATTTATAACTATTAAATTATAACTATATTTGACGATTTTGTAAAGCCAATTTTGTTAAATTTGCAATTTTTAATTAAATTTTACTTGCGTATTTTGTTTTTTTAAGTTAGAATAATATAGCCGTGCTATGTGGGGAGTTAGCGATGCCCTGTAATCCGCAATTCGCTTAGCGGAGCAGAACGCTGATTGAGGCTTGTGTTGTGGAAGGTTGCGCGTGGTAAGGGGCGTTGATATTAAGGTCTTATGCAACGCGTCCCCGCGAACCGTGTCAGAGTAGGAATACAGCAGCACTAAACGGTCAGGCGCGTGTGATATAAGGTTGCTTTGAAGGAGCCACCTGCCACGTTTCCACTTCGGCTACATCTGTCGATTTCAGTGCACGGTTTTTTTGATTAAAACGCGGTTTAGAAAAATCTAAACCGCTTTTATTTTTTGTTCTAAATAAAAAAAATTGCCGTATCTAGTTGATACGGCTTTTTTGGTGGAGATGCGGAGACTTGCACTCCGGTCTTATACGCTTACATGAAATCTTCTACATACTTATCCGAACGTTGATTTTAGTGGTGGGCTTGGTTATCGGCAACCACTGCCTACCCTTTGATTTATAAGTGCCGAATTTAAGGCTAAATCAAACCTTAAAAACCGTTCCCCGTCTAACTGACGCCTAACCCATTTCCAACGGGCGAAAAATGGGAAGACGTACGCTTAAATTAAGCAGCGTATGCTAATTCTTGATTGTTAGCATTTAAATTTAATTTCCGTTTTAACGAAGCCGAGCCTTCGGTATGCTTATATCCCGTGCAACAACGCACAATCGAATCTATAACACCCCCGTGTTTTGCCCTGTTGGGCAAAAATCAAATTTCATCAATCTCGTAAGGAGTTAATTGATATACGTAGTGGTTAAGCCAGTTCATATAAATAAGATTTGCGGTTGAAACCCAGCACATCTTAATTTCGCCTCTATTCCCTTCTACGTAATAATTTTCAGGTGGATCTATATCAAGCCCTTTTTCTAAATCGCGCAAATATTCTTTTTCCAAAGTATCTCTATCGTATTCAGCGTGCCCCGTTATAAAAATAAACTTGTTATCTTTTGAACGGATAATTGCTGGGCCTGCTTGTTTTGACGATGCCAAAATCACAAGGTCTTTACAAGCCTTTATGTCCTCTTCATAAACAGTAGTATGGCGAGAATGTGGCATAAAAAACCTGTCGTCAGTCCCCTTTAATAGTCTATCATATTTTACCAACTTTTTGTGCTTATAAACGCCGAAAAGTTTTTTTGGCAAAATATGTTTTTCTATGCCGTAATAATAATGTAGCCCCGCTTGTGCGCCCCAACAAATAAAGAGCGTGCTAGTGACGTTTTTCTTAGCAAATTCTAAAATATCTTCAAGTTCTTTCCAATATTTAACTTCGGAAAACTCTATTTCTTCTACGGGTGCGCCCGTTATAATCATACCGTCGAACTTTCTATTTTTAATTTCTGAAAAAGACTTATAAAACCTATCTAAATGTTCTAAAGAAGTGTTCTTCCCAACGTAAGTTTCGGTGCTTATAAGCGTCACGTTAACCTGAAGCGGAGAGTTTGATAAAAGTCTCATTAGTTGCGTTTCGGTGACGATTTTGGTCGGCATTAAATTAACGATTGCGATTTCAAGCGGACGAATATCCTGTTGCATAGCGCGCTTATCGTTCATAACGAATATATTTTCCGACTGCAAAATTTTAGTTGCCGGTATGTCTTTTGGTACTATAATAGGCATTTAGCCACCACCTTTTGTTAATTAAATTTTTTCAAGTGCTTGTGCGATATCTTCAATAAGGTCTTCAGCGTTTTCTATACCGCAAGAATATCTAATGAGTGTTGGGGGAATTCCTGCTTTTTCAAGTTGCTCGTCAGTCATTTGACGGTGAGTTGCGTTTGCAGGGTGTAAACAACAAGTTCTTGCGTCTGCAACGTGCGTTTCAATAGCTGCAATCTTTAAGTTCTTCATAAACGTTTCGGCTTGTTTTCTTCCGCCTTTAACTGAAAAACTAACTACACCGCACGAGCCGTTAGGCAAGTATTTTTGACCGAGTTCGTAATACTTATCCCCTTTAAGACCGCAATATCTAACCCATTCTATTTTATCACTTTGTTGCAAGAATTCTGCAACCTTTTGTCCGTTTTCACAATGGCGTTTCATTCTAACGTGTAAACTTTCAAGCCCTAAGTTAATATAGAAAGCGTGTTGTGGCGATTGAATTGAGCCAAAATCTCTCATAAGTTGCGCTGTACACTTAGTTATGAACGCACCTTCTTTGCCAAATTTTCCAGCGTAAACTATTCCGTGATAACTGTCGTCCGGCGTGCAAAGACCGGGGAATTTATCCGCATGCGCAAGCCAATCGAAATTACCAGCGTCGATAATAGCACCGCCAACTGAAGTGCCGTGCCCGTCAATATATTTAGTGGTTGAGTGCGTGACGATATCTGCACCCCATTCGATAGGTCTGCAATTTACAGGCGTTGCGAAAGTGTTGTCAATAATAAACGGAACACCGTGTTCGTGTGCAACGCGCGCAAACATTTCAATATCTAAAACTGAAAGCGCAGGGTTTGCAATCGTTTCGCCAAACACAGCCTTCGTGTTAGGCTTAAATTCCTTATGCAATTCTTCTTCGGTGATATCGGGCGATACGAAAGTAAATTCTATGCCCATTTTCTTCATTGTCACGGCAAAAAGGTTGAAAGTTCCACCGTAAATTGCCGAGCTTGAAATAACGTGGTCACCGCAGTTTGCAACGTTAAAAATAGAATAGAAGTTTGCAGCCTGCCCCGACGAAGTAAGCATACCCGCTTTTCCGCCTTCAAGTTCACAAAGTTTATTTGCGACTAAATCGTTAGTGGGATTTTGAAGTCTGGTATAAAAATATCCACTTGCTTCTAGGTCGAAAAGTTTACCCATATCTTCGCTGGTGTCATACTTAAAAGTGGTGCTTTGATAAATAGGTATTTGCCTAGGCTCGCCGTTTTTAGGGGTATAACCACCTTGCACGCAAACTGTTTCAATTCTTTTGTTTTTTGCCATAATATTCTCCTTAAATTGCCGAAATTAATCGGTTATCTATAATTTTTAATCTCGCGTTCTTTTTCGCGAGCAATATCTTTTTCCATTATTGAACGCTTTTTATCAAAGGTGTGTTTGCCTTGACAAACGCCCAACTCAACTTTTATAAGCGCTTGCTTAAAATACAATTTAAGCGGAACGAGAGTTAAGCCTTTTTGGGTTATCTTTGCGCCCAACTTTATAATTTCGTCTTTATGTAATAGCAGTTTTCTATCCCTGCGCGAATTTTTCGTGTTAAACGCGCCCGACTTATCGTAAAGTGCAATATGCATATTTTTAATAAAAATTTGCCCACCGTATAACACGCAAAAACTGTCTTTAAGGTTTGCGTTGCCCTGCCTTAAAGACTTAACTTCACCGCCCTCTAAAACTATGCCTGCTTCAATGCGGTCTAAAATAAAATATTCGTGATTTGCAACACGGTTAGTGCATATTACCTTTTCTTCCATACTGCTATTAATTATTTTACTACATTTTACTTCGTTTTGCAACGATTTTCTTGATTTACCATAACAAATTCGGCTTTGCGTTCGGTTATATTAACGCCAGCCACTTTTATTTTTACTTTCTGCCCTAATTTATAAGTTGTTTTTCCATCAGACAAAGTGTAATTTTTATCGTCGTGAATAAATTTGCGCTTTGCCTTTAACGTTTCAATTTTCACAAGCCCTTCAACACCGCAATTAAGTTCAACGAAAACGCCAAACCCCGTGACTCCACTAACTACCCCTTCGAACTCTTCACCGATATAATTTTCTATAAATAAAAGTTTATAGTAATCGTCAACGGCACGTTCTGCTTCGGTTGCGTTTCTTTCTTTTTCCGACGACTGTTTCGACGCTTCAAAAACGAATTCACCATACTGTTTTTCAAGATCGTTTGCGCCCGATAAAAAGTCTTTTATAATCCTGTGGATAACTAAATCTGGATATCTGCGAATAGGCGACGTGAAATGGCAATAATGCTTTTCTGAAAGACCAAAGTGCCCTACGCCTATCGGGGTATATTTTGCTTTTTGCATAGTTCTTAGCATAACTCTATTTATTAGCGTATAAGCGGGCGTATTTTCAGCATTTTTAAGAATAGTCTGAAAATCTTTAGGAAAAACTTGGTCTTTTTTTCTTTTATATTGAACGCCCAAACCGTTAAGAAATAAATAAAAATTTTCTAAACGCTCTTCAGTTGGCTTTTCATGAACGCGATAAACGAAAGGTTTTTCAAGATAAAACATATATTCTGCAACGGTGACGTTGGCGAGTATCATAAACTCTTCAATTATGCGGTGCGCCTTATCACGCGGTGCGTTTTGAACGGAAATTTGACCGCTTTTATCAACTAAAATAACGCTCTCTTTTACGTCTAAATTTATACTGCCTTGCTCGTCGCGTTTTTTAATCAAAATATCGGCTAATTCGCTCATTAGCGTTATAGCTTTATAAAGAGATTTATATTTTTTAATCACGTCCTTATCGCCGTCGATAATTTTTTGAACGGCAGTATAAGTCATACGCGCACTACTTTTTATAACTGACGGCGCAATATAATAATCTATAACTTTACCCGTTCTATCAACCGTCATCACGCAAGAAAGGGTCAACCTATCAACGCCTTCTTTTAAGGAACAAACGTCGTTGCACAATTTTTCGGGGAGCATAGGTAAAACGCTTTCAGGAAAATATACGCTCGTTGCTCGCTCAAACGCTTGCTCGTCTATTTTGCCACCCCTTTTAACGTAATGGCTAACGTCGGCAATATGCACGCCTAAACGATAATTGCCGTCACTAAGCGTTTCTATCGAAATAGCGTCGTCAAAATCTTTTGCGTCTTCACCGTCTATAGTCATTGTCAAAACATTTCTAAAATCTTTTCTATCAAAGAAATCTTTTTTAGTTGGCGGAGTAATTTTATCCGCTTCTTCGAAAACGGCTTTGGGAAAAGTTTCAGCAAGTTTATAAGTGTGGATTATAGACTTTAATTCGGCTTTTTTATCAAACTGTCTGCCTAAAATCTTAGTGACAATCCCTTCGGGATTTTTCTTTTTTGGGTATGATAAAATTTTGCAAACCACTTTATCCCCTGGTTTTGCCCTAACCCCTTTTCCGAAAGGAATAAAAACGTCGTTATAATATTTTCGTTCGTCTGGGCAAACAAATCCACCGCTTTTACAATTAAAATACGTGCCAACGAGTTCAGTAATGCCACGTTCTAAAACCTTTAAAACGCGCGCAGTTGTGCGATTGCCTTGCCCGTCCGTAGTTTCCGCAAGCACGGTATCCCCGTGCATTGCACCTTTTAAATCTGAATGCGGAATAAAATAATCTTGCCCCCTATCGTCGCTTGGCAATAAAAACGCATAGCCACGTTCGTTGCCTTGTAATTTACCTTCAATAATTTCTCTTTTAGCCATAATCACCTTTAAAAGTATAAAGAAAAACGGCGGTTCCCATACGGAAACCGCCGAATAAAAACTTTTTTACACACCAGCGAAGAACGCAACGATTGCAAACGCAATACACAAAACACCGAACACGATGCTACTAATAACAGTAAGTTTTTTCATTCTGTGTTCAAAAGTTTTGCTCTTGTTCTTGCCTAAGAAAGTTTCGGTTTGTCCGCCGAGAGCACCAACACCTGACGAGTTGCCGGGTTGAAATAAAACGACGAGTATAATGAATAATGCACAAATTGCCATTATAATTAAAGCAATTATTTTAATAACCGGCCATACGTTCCAAAATCCACCGCTTGCCATAAGCATATTCAACATGTTCGTGTTCATAAATTTTCTCCTTAAAACGCGTTTTCTAAACGCTTTCGCCAAGTATTATAGCATAACGAAAGGTTTTTTACAACTGTTTTTTTGTGTTTTTTATTTAATAATTAAACTTTTACCGCTCATTTCTGCAGGTACGGGCACTTCCATCATATCGAGAAGGGTGGGCGCAACGTCTGCAAGAATACCGCCGTCACGCAATTTTTTACCCTTAAACTGTTCACCTATAACTATAAAAGGCACTTTGTTAGTGGTGTGTGCAGTAAAAGGCGAGCCGTCTTCAGCAAGCATTTTATCAGCGTTGCCGTGGTCTGCAGTGACGATAGTGCAACCGCCTTTTTCAAGTATTTTATCGACCACTTTTGCCATACATTCGTCAACGGTGACAACTGCGTTAACAGCAGCGTCAAAAATACCCGTATGCCCAACCATATCGCAGTTTGCATAGTTAAGAATAACTACGTCGTATTCGTCACTATCAATTTTTTCTAAAACTTTTTCGGTCACTTCTTTTGCACTCATTTCAGGTTGTAAATCGTAAGTTGCAACCTTTGGTGACGGAATAAGTTCTCTATCTTCGTTTTGGTTTGGTTTTTCAACGCCACCGTTAAAGAAGAAGGTGACGTGTGCGTATTTTTCAGTTTCGGCTATACGTAATTGCTTTAATCCGAGTGACGCAATATATTCACCAAGCGTATTAGTTAAAACTTGTGGTTTAAACGCAATTTTAACGTTGGTAAAACTTGCGTCGTATCTCGTAAAGCAAACGTAAACGGGGTTAATAAAACCGCTTTTTCTTTCAAAGCCGTCAAACTCTTTTTCACTCATAGCGCGTGTGATTTGGCGCGCACGGTCAGGGCGGAAGTTGAAAAATATTATGCTATCCCCTTGTTCGATTAAACCAACGGGCTTGCCGTTTTTAACCACGTGCGCAGGAATAACGAATTCGTCAGTCACGCCGTTATCATAAGATGCGCGAACGTAAGATTCAGGGTCTTCAGTAGTTTCGCCGTTAGACAAGGTCATCATATCGTATGCCTTTTCAACCCTATCCCAACGGTTATCTCTATCCATAACGTAATATCTTCCGCCAACTGATGCGATTGTGCCGAAAGAAAGTTTTTGCATTTCCTTTTTTAAATCGGCTATAAAATCTGCACCGCTTGTGGGCGAAACGTCTCTTCCATCAAGGAAACAATGAACGTAAACGTCGTCAAGCCCTTCTTTTTTAGCAAGTTCAATAAGCGCGTAAAGATGGGTTATGTGACTGTGAACGCCACCGTCTGACAAAAGTCCGTAAAGATGAAGTTTTTTGCCGTTCTTTTTAGCACTATTTATAGCCGTTAAAAATTCTTCGTTTTGATAAAAATCGCCGTCTTTAATAGATTTCGTGATGCGCGTTAATTCTTGGTAAACGATTCTGCCCGCACCCATATTTAAGTGCCCAACTTCACTATTGCCCATTTGCCCTTCGGGAAGCCCAACGTCCATACCGCTTGCACCGATAAGGGTTGATGGATATTCGTTCATTAAGCGGTTAACGTTTGCGCTGTTAGCGCAAGCAATAGCGTTGCCTGTCTTTTCACAGTTAACGCCGTAGCCATCTAAGATAATAATACAATTAGGTCTTGTTTTCATAATATTTTCCTTGTTAAAAGGCACAACCTTAAATTGTGCCTTAATTTATTTTATAATTTTTTAACCTTTGTAATTAACGATTGATGCAAAATCTTGTGCTTTAAGTGCTGCACCGCCGATAAGACCACCATCAATGTTTCTCATTGCCATAAGTTCTTTAGCGTTTGAAGGTTTCATACTGCCACCGTATTGAATACGAAGACTTTTTGCAACTTCTGCCCCCCAAGTCTTTTTAACCAAACTTCTAATGTAGCCGATAGTTTTGTTAGCATCTTCAGCAGTTGCGGTTTTGCCCGTGCCGATTGCCCAAACAGGTTCGTAAGCAATAACGATATCGGTAAAGTCAACAACGTCTTTAAACCCTTCTAAAACTTGTTTTTTAAGAACTCTTTTCGTCTTGTTCTTTTCTCTTTCGGTTAAAGTTTCGCCAACGCAAACGATAGGTTTAAGCCCTTTTGCAAGCGCTTGCTTTAATCTCATGTTAACGCTTTCATCAGTTTCGCCAAAATATTGACGGCGTTCGCTATGTCCGATAATAACGTATTCAACACCGATTTCTTTAAGCATATCGGCAGAAATTTCACCAGTGAAAGCACCGCTATCTGCCCAAGCAACGTTTTCAGCACCGAGTTTAATTTTGCTTCCGGCAATCGCTTCTTTAACTGCCCATAAATCCGTGTAAGGAACGCAAACTACTACTTCGGGTTTTGATTTTGCAACGAGCGGTTTTAATTCGTTAATAAGTTCAACCGCTTCTTTTGCGGTTTTGTTCATTTTCCAGTTTCCTGCAATAATGGGTTTTCTCATTTTCATCTCCTATTTGTGTTGTATATTATTTATTATTTAAGCATTCGATACCGGGGAGTTTTTTACCTTCAAAGAGTTCAAGTGAAGCACCGCCACCCGTAGAAATATGCGTCATTTTATCAGCATAACCAAGTTGCGTCACAGCAGCGGCAGAATCGCCACCACCTATAATGGTTGTAGCCGTGGTTTCAGCAAGAGCCTTAGCAACAGCAATCGTGCCTTTTGCAAAGATTGGGTTTTCAAACACACCCATAGGTCCGTTCCAAATAACCGTTTTAGCACTCTTAACTGCGTCTGAATAAATTTCAGCAGTTTTAGGCCCGATATCAAGACCCATAATGTCTGCAGGGATTTGGTCTACGCCGTAAACTTTGGTTTCAACAACAGCGTCGATAGGATTTGGGAAATCTTTGGTGGTGTTAGCGTCAACGGGAAGAAGAAGTTTCTTGCCGAGTTTTTGCGCCTTTTCCATCATTTCTTTGCAGTAAGCAATTTGTTCATCGTCAACCAAAGACGTTCCAACTTCATAGCCCTTTGCCTTCAAGAAGGTGTATGCCATACCGCCACCGATAATAAGCGTGTCACATTTTTCTAAAAGGTTAGAAATAACTTTAAGTTTATCCGCAACCTTTGCACCGCCTAAAATGGCAACGAAAGGACGAACGGGGTTTTCAAGCGCGTCTGCCATAACTGAAAGTTCTTTTTCAATAAGGAAACCGCAAACCGCAGTGTCAACAAAACCGTATTCTGCAATAGCAGCGGTGGTTGCGTGTGAACGGTGAGCCGTTCCAAACGCGTCGTTAACGTAAATATCACAATATGATGCAAGTTTTTTGCAAAGTGCTTCATCTCTCTTTTCTTCGCCTTGTTCAAAACGAGTGTTTTCAAGAAGAACAACTTCACCGTCTTTAATTTCAGCAACTGCTTTATCAGCACTTGCACCAACAACGTCTTCTGCAAACACTACTTTTTGACCGAGTTTTTCAGAAAGTTTTTCTGCAACGGGGCGAAGAGTGAATTTTTCTTTATCTTTTATAGCCTTTTTGAGATATTCTGCTTTAGCATCTGCTTGTTGTTCAACAGGAAGTGCTTCAACGGCTTTCTTTTCTTTTTTGGTTAATGAAAAACCTTCGGTGAAAATATTGTGGGGTTTGCCCATGTGTGAGCAAAGAATAACCTTTGCGCCGTTATCCACTAAATATTTAATGGTGGGAAGTGCGCCGTTAATACGAGTTTCGTCTGTAATTTTACCGTCTTTCATAGGAACGTTAAAATCAACCCTAACTAAACATCTTTTGCCTTTAACGCATACGTCTTTAATAGATTTCTTATTCATTTAATATCTCCTTTTACGGTAGAATGATAAATTTATAACCCAAACTACCCTATTTTAACATTTTCTTATTTATTATATAAATAAATCCGCCGTTTGTCAAACAATTACGGCGGATATTTATTCACTTATTACCTTTATTGTGCTTGTTTATTTGAAGCAAGGTATTTTTTGATACTGAAAGCAACGTTTGTTATGTGGTCTGCAACCCTTTCAAGATTTGAAACCGTTTGAAGATAAATTGAACCGAGTTGAGCGGTGCACGCACCTTGCTTAACCCTTTCAATGTGCTTACTTTCAAGTTCAACGCTAAGTTCGTCGATTTCTTCTTCAAGTTCTTCAACGTAAGGAAGAATTGAAACGTCTCTATCGTCAAACGCATTGATAGTTTTTTCATATAATGAGTTGATTAAACTCGTCACGTTTTTAAGTTCTTCTATTGCACCTTCTGAAAAGCTCATTTCTTCACTGCGCAACCTTAAAGAATATTCCATAATGTTTTCGGCGTAATCACCCACTCTTTCAAGGTCTGAAACGACGTGGTAATACGAACCGATTTTCTTATCGTTTTCATCAGACATATCTTTACTCATAAGTTTAGTTAGATATGCGGTTATGGATTTATTTAAGTAATTAAGAACTTCTTCGTTTTCTTTAATTTCTTCACTATTATCGGCTTTTGAATCGAGCAACATTTCAACTGCACTATTGATGTTTGAAAGCGCAATTTTACCCATTCTAACGATTTCTTTCTTGGTATAACTTGCAGCGATAGGCGGTGTTTCAAGCAACCTGTTATCAATAAATTCAAGTTTAAACTTACTATCTTCAACTTGCTTTTCTGGAATAATAATGCAAGCGAGTTTAACCACGTATTTTGCAAACGGCAACAAAATCAAAGTTGTTAAAATATTAAACAAGGTGTGAAAAATTGCTATTTGTTGACCAACGTCGTTAGACATTGATGCAAAAATTCCACCCACTTGGCTTTTTAAAATCCAAAGCGGAATTATAAATATTAAGCAACCAAACGTGTTAAAGAGCAAGTGAACGATAGCCGTTCTTTTTGCGTTAACGTTTGTCCCTGCCGATGATAAAATTGAAGTTATACAAGTACCGATATTTGAACCGAGTGCTAAAAAGAGTGCGTTTTCAAACGAAAGAACGCCGATTGACGCCAAAACAACCATTAGTGACGTAATAGTAGACGAACTATGCACCAAAGCAGTTAAAACTATACCGATTACGATAAGCAATAACGGGAAGTGGTCTGCCTGGAATATCATTTCAACCCAAGGATAAGGGGTTGACCCATCGATAAACATTATTTTTTTAGCATAAGTTGAAATAAATTCCAAACCTACGAAAATAAGACCTAAACCAGCCAAAATATTGCCGATATTTTCAACCTTTTCGTTTTTTATAAGCATAGCCATCAGTATGCCTATGCAACCTATCATAGCGGCGATTGCACCTATATCTATCGCTCCAACGCCTGAAAGTGAAACTATATGTGCAGTCACCGTCGTTCCGATATTTGCACCCATAATAACGTTAGTTGCTTGAACCAAAGTTAGCAATCCAACGTTAACGAAACCAACAAGCATAACCGTGGTTGCGGTTGAACTTTGAATAATACTCGTCACGGCAATCCCGACCCCAACGCCTGCAAAACGGTTTGAAGTGACTTTGCCCAAAAGTTTTTTCATTCCACCGCCCGCAACCTGCTCTAACGCGCTACCCATAGTTTTCATACCAAGCATCATTGCCGCTACGCCACCGAACATAAAAAATATGTTCCACAACATGTCCATAAATTTTCTCCTAAAAGCATCCTGTAAATTTGTTTTTCTTATAGTGATTAGTTATTAAAAATCTGCTTTTAATATAGCCCGAATACTTCCATAATAATGATAACTGATTTTTAACTTTCGTGTCAAACGTTTTAAGGTGGGTTAGACGAAAAAAAATAAAAGCAAGTTTACTTTTTAATAAACCTGCTCTATCAAATAAAAAGTTATTTTTGAGGGATTTCCCCTTCCGTTTTAAAGTTTGGATATCCAAGTTGCCTTAACCCTTCGTAAACACCAACGCACACGGAATTTGAAAGATTGAGAGAACGCGTTTCGCCCATCATAGGAATCCTAACACACTCGTCGTAATGCTTTTCTAAAAGAGATTCGGGCAAACCTTTTGTTTCCTTGCCGAAAACTAAAAAATCCCCGTCATTAAAATTTGCATCAGAGTGAATAACCTTTGACTTGGTTGAAAAAAAGTGAAAGTTGTTTCCGTTATAAAACTTGTCCATAACTTCTTCTATGCTGTCGTAATAGAAAATTTCCACTAAATTCCAATAATCAAGCCCCGCGCGTTTTAAATATTTATCGCTAACTTCAAAGCCGAGTGGGCGCACCAAGTGAAGTTTACTCCCCGTGACAGCGCACGTCCTTGCAATATTGCCCGCGTTTTGCGGAATTTCCGGCTCAACTAAAACAACGTTAAACGCCATATTTTTTCTCCTTTCGTTAATATCCTGAATTAAAATCACGGTATAGTCCGCGCCTACGCGAACTTATAAGGTGATAATCTTTTTCAATTTTTACTTTCGCTTTTACAACGTCACTACTGCTCGCTACGGCAACGTTTCCCCTAATATCCGCTACGCACGCGTAATTTTTTGCGCATAACGCCATCGCTACACCGTTTGCAAATGCGCCCGCCCTTAACATAATTTGTGGCATAACACCGTCAAGTTTTTTAAAAATACAAACTATAAAGTCAGCATCGCACAAGGCAAGCACGCGCGCCGACTCGGGAAAGTATAAATCTTCTGCAACGATAACGCCTATTTTTCCAATGCTAGTATCGTATACCCTAAAATTTCCACCCGCAACGAATTCACTATCGTCAATAGCGTGCGCCATATCGCTTACGCCCAAAATCTTGCCCTTATCTGCAACTACGGCAGAGTGCCTAAAAACACCGTAAGTATCCGTATCGCACCCGCATATAACTACCGACGACGATTGCTTAGAAAATCTTGCTATATCTTGAAAATATTCCGTCTCTTCGTTTAATTCTTTTTTATAACTAACAAGCCCCATTCCGTTAAAACCAAAAACGATTAGACTTTGTTTTGCAACTGTTTGCATTTTATCTTGCCAAATTTCATTTAACGATTCTTTGGTTATAAAACAAACGTCCATAGCGCACCCCCGTTTTGCCGTATATATCATATTATTAAGGGGGAAGTTATTTTGTTAAAGGTTTTTATCTAAAAGTTCAACTATATCTTGAACACTCGTTGCACTCATCAAATCGTTTTTTAACTGCTTGACACCGAGCTTGCCCTTAAAATAATAATTAACGAACTTTCTAAATTCAACCGACGCGCGCTCATCTCCAATATTTTCGCTAAGCCTAGTCACGTGCTTAATTATGTATTCTTTAAGCGTCAAATCAGTTTTTTTGCCCGTAAGACGTGCAACTAAAAAGGGGTCGGCTATAGCACCGCGCGCAAGCATAATTCCGTCTGCACCCGTGCGGTCAATCATTAAATTTGCATCTTGCTCTGTAAAAATTCCGCCGTTCGCTATAACTGGTATCTTAACCGCGTTTTTTGCCTTTTCTATCGCATCAAAATTGGGTTCGCCCGAATAATAATCTTCTCTAACCCTGCCGTGCACGGTTATTAAACTTGCACCTGCGTTTTCAGCCATTTTTGCAAAGTCGGTGGCAACGTCATCCCCTCGTTTTTGACCAATCCGAATTTTAACAGTTATATTCTTTCCACTTTTAACGCACTCTTTGACAATTTTTTCAGCCTTTTTAATATCGAGCAAAAGCGCGCTTCCTTCACCGTTTTTAAAAACCTTTGGTACGGGGCAACCCATATTTATATCAACTATATCAAAGTCTTTTAAGTGTTCACTTTCACACGCAGAACGCATATAATATTCATCTGCACCGAAAAGTTGAACTGCGGTGTTTTCAACGTCTTTTCCCGAAAAAAGCAAATCTTTTGAACCGTTTCCACCAAACGTTAGCCCTTTTGCGCTAACTAACTCGGTAAAAACAAGCCCTGCGCCAAGTTCAAGTTGTAAAGAGCGCAATGAATAATCGGTATACCCTGCCATCGGCGCTAAAAAAACGTTATTCTTAATTTGCAAATTGCCGACGGTAAGCGCGTGAATTTCCATTTTTTGCTCTCTCCTTAAATATCAATATTAAGTTTATCAAACAAGAAGCAAAATAGCAAGCGTTTAACGCGATTGCTCCGCCGTAAACGTTTAGTTTAGGCACGATTAACAGCCCAACGTTTAGCGCAGTTTTAATTATAACTCCCGCAAGCGTGCTTAAAACGGGCGTATATAGTTTGCCTTTTGCAATTAAAACGGCGTTCGTAGTTTGCAACAAAGATAACGTTATAACACTTGGTGAAATTATTTTTAATAAATTTATAGCAACCGTCTTTTGCCAACTTGGTAAAGAACGAAATAGCAAATTAACTATAAACGGCGCAAAGAAAAAACAAAAAAGTGCGCAAGGAAGAGCGACGGCAAAGGTTAAAAAAATGCTTTTTAGCGTGCTTTTTGTTTTTTCAGACTGCGTTTTAGATGACGAAACCATAGGAATTGCAACTGCCGAAATCCCATAACAAACGGATACGGGCAAATTTATTATGGTCACCGCAACACCGCCTAATAAACCGTAAAGAACGGTGGCGTCTTTTCGATATAAATTTATAATATTAACTATTAAAAAACTGTCAACAACTTGTGAAAGTGGAATCATTATTCCCACAAGCGTGACGGGAACGGTCACTTTTAAAATTCTTTTAGCCCGCTCTTTATGCCCCTTTTTATCAAACGAAAAATTAAAACCTTTCAATTTTTTTTGGCGTTTATATACGATAAATAAATATATTAGCGCAACAAACTCTGAAATTGCAACGGCAAAAGTTGCGCCTGCAACCGCCTTTGGAACGTTTGGCATAAACCTTTTTGCAAGCAACAAACCGAACGTCAACTTTATTATTTGTTCTATTATTTGCGAAATTGCCGTTGGCGACATTTGCATTTGCCCTTGAAAATATCCGCGCAAGCAAGATATCAAACACACGGCAAAAACAGCGGGCGATAAAAAAACGTAGCCTAAATACGCATCGGGATTTCCTTGAAGAGTTGCAATAGGCTTAGCGAGAAAAAACATTAGAAGAGAGCCTATAACACCCAAAAGGAAAAGCAATCTAACACCACTTGACAAATAATCAAAAGCGTTTTTTTCTTTTTCTTGGTGATTTGACGCTATTATTTTTGATAGTGCGCTAGGTATCCCTGCGCCTGAAAAATCAAGTAGCAACGCGTAAACGGGAAACACCATTTGATAAAGCCCAAGCCCTAAACCGCCAAGCACGTTAGTTAGCGGAACTCTATAAAACGCGCCCAATAATTTTGATATAAAAGTGCCTATCCCAAGCCAAAGCGCACCGCGCAACAAAGGCTTACCTTTAACCTTTTCCATATATGTAAAGCCTGTGAAAAATCACAGGCTAAAATCAATCAAGATACGACGATAAAAAAGATGCGCCAAGCCTTAAAAGATTTAAATCCCCCGAAGTAAATCGTGCAGTTTTATCTTTATCAAACAGCGTTATCGCACCAAAACAATCCCCGTTTGTGATTATAGGAACTATTATTTGATTTTCCGCTTCCATATCGTTGCCTTTAACGATAGGCACTATATGTCCGCCGTCTGAACGCGATATCATAACGCTTTTGCGCTCTTTTAATATCTTTTCCATTTGTTCGGATAAATCTCGCCCTTCAAACTCTTTATACTTAGAGTTTGAAGTGTAAACGAGTGCGTCTCCATCAGTCACGAAACACGTTTTCTCGGTTAAATTTTCAATTCCGTCCGCAACCGATTTTGCGTATTCAGTAAGCGAACAAATGGGTGAATATTTTTTTAAAACCAACTGGTCTTTGCTTGCATATATTTCAAGTGGGTCTCCATCTTTTATCCTTAAAACTTTACGAATTTCTTTGGGGATAACAAGCCTACCCAACTCATCAATCCTTCTAACGATACCTCTATCTTGCATATTTTCCTCCATGCAAGTTTAGTATGAATTAAAAAAGGGATTTTATACCAAAATTAAACGCTTGCGGTTTTCCAATTATCAGGCATTCTATTCATACCCGTTATCCAAGCGGTATCTTTTAATAGCGTGCTGTTATTAGTGCCGACTACCGTCACACCATCATTTTCATCAGAAGTGACGATAACCGTGCCGTTCATATCGGCAAATTCTTTGCCCCCCGTATAACCTTCGGTACAAATACTAGTCACGTATACCTTTTCCGTATACTTTGATATTCTATCTAAAAACACTTTTCTAACGAAAACGTGTTTATCACCAAGCACACACGTTATAACGCAAATTTTAGGTTTAATTTCTTTAAGCAGTATTTCGTTAGAAGAAGTTTCTGAACCGTGATGCCCAGCCTTAAATAATTCCACTTGCGAAAAACTATATTTTTCAGCAAGTTTTTCTTCACCACTTTCTTCCAAATCACCGGTGAACAAAAATTTTTTACTGCCGTGATGAAACATAACGCAAACCGAATAATCGTTTTCATTAGAGGCGTCGTTTTCATAGTAATAATTATATAAAATTTCCATTTTAACGTTTCCGTCACCAGATAGGTCGTAAATGCGTTGTGCGCCGTTTTGATTATTATAGCATTCCAACGCCGTATAATGTTTTGCGCCTAAATTAATTTCGGTTTGCCTTTCCGTTAAATAAGTTTCGTAGGTGGCTGAATCATTTTCAGTCAAAGGAAAATCTATAATGGTTTCACAATCATACAAATCAAAAATACTGCCGTTTTCTTTACCAAACCCTGCAAGATGGTCATAATCGGCGTGCGTTATAATAACGTATTCAAGCGTGTTATCCGTGACGTAATTATCAATATATCCTTTAATATCGTCAACACTACCTGTCGTGCTTCCAGCATCAATTAAAATATCATTATCCCCTGCTTTAACGTAAATGCTATCACCCGAACTTCCATTTCCCAAAGTCATAAAGTGAAAACTTATTGCACCTTTTGGGGCGATAAAGGGGTCTTCTTTGAAAAATTTATCGTATACGTAATACCCCGCAACAGCAATAATCAAAAATATGATTGAAAGAATTATTGACTGTGGTGAAAGTTTTTTAATTTTTTTGTAATAAGATTTTCTTCTTGCCATTTCGCGCTCCCTTTTTTGAAAAACGGCGCGCAATTGCGTGCCGTTATTTTTTTATTAAAGTAAAGTTGCCCTTAACTGCTCGTTAGAAAGTGGTGAAAGATATTTTATTGGAATATCAAAGGCGGTTAAGCACCCCGTCACCCCTTCTTTTGCCATGCGTGCAACAGCCCTGCCGTAAGCCGTTAAAACGCTTCCCGTAAATTCGGGATTGCTATCAAGTTTTAAAGAAAGTTCAAGCAAATGCGAATTTTCATCAGTAGTATTCCCAGAGCGGAAAACAAAACCGCCGTGCGAAAGTTTCTTTTGCATTTCTTTAACTTCATTATCACTAACGAAATTAACTATAGTTTCATAATCGGCAAAATAATTCGGCATTTCTTTAATGGTTTTTTCAATTAACGCCTTATCCGCATCAGGTTTAACCGCAACGAAACACTCTCTTAAATGTTTATCACCCGTTTTAAGAGTTGGATTTTTGCCTTGACGCACACATTCAAGCGCTTGTTCTTTTGGGATAGTGTATTGAATAGCGTTGATAACGCCGTCAATTCTTCTAATCGCGTCACTATGACCTTGAGAAACACCCCTGCCCCAAAAAGTATAATCGTTGCCGTTTGGTAAAACTGCCCCGAAAAGCATTCTTGCTATTGAAAACACGCCAGGGTCCCACCCAATGCTTATTGCCGAAAGGGTTTTATTCTCCTTTGCAATTTTATCAAGTTTAGAATAATATTCGGGAATTTTAGCGTGCGTGTCAAACGAATCAACCGTGTTAAAATCTTTAAGGTAATTAGCCGTTGTATTGGGCAAATCTGTTGCACTTCCACCGCAAAGCAACAACACGTCAATTTTCCCCTTAAAATCGTTTAATTTTTCTATCGAATAAACGGGAAAATCAACCGCGGGAATTAAAGAATTCGGGTCTCTTCGCGTAAATATGCCAACGCATTCCATATCTTTTGCACTATTTACTGCAAGCGTGACGCCTCTACCTAAGTTGCCGTATCCAACAATGCCAACTTTAATCATATTTTCACCTTCTAAATTATCTTTCGTAATTATTTTACTACTTATCAAGTTATGGTAGCAAACATTTAATCAATAGTTTTTTTAATAAACGGTATAATTTTTATTAAGCCTTTTTTTACGCCAATTATAGCCAAAATTAAACAAAAATTATTGCTATATTTATTATATAATGATTGCAATTATATGTCAACGGCAAGGAGAAAAATTTTGAAACCCTTTTTTAAGTCACTAAACTATTTTGCAGTTATTAAATACGCTTTTTTGTTTTTTTCTTTTTTAATTTTCAATAAACTTGAAAGAAACTGCTTGCCTTATTCTGCGTGCATTTTCGTTTCGGCACTATCACAAGGCACGCTAATTATCCCCACCCTTCTTTTATATTTAGGTTCGTTTGCTTTTTTAGGCGCGGTTGGGCTTTTGGGCTCTCAAGCAATTCTATCAATATTTATCTCTATTATGATATGCGTTTACAGAAAATTTCGTATAAACACGGGTTCTTCGCTAGTTATTTACACGTTGGTTGGGTTGCTTGCTTTTATTTTTATGGGAGACACCGCAATTTATATATCAATAGAAAAACGCTTAATCACCACGCTATTAACGACGAGTATGACCCTTTTAGGCATAACTGCTATGAAAGCGTTAAAATGCAAAGGGTTAAAATTTAAGTTAGCGTTTGAAGAAAACGTTTGCATTTGTGCCCTAACCGTTTTGTTCGGAACGGGTGTTTGCAACCTTATATCACCTTATTTTTGGCGCGCTACGTGTGTTTTTTTAATTTTACTCGTTTGCTATCTTTTCCGTTTCGGTGTTGGAACGATAATATCAAGCGTTTTGTCCATAAGTTTTGCGCTTTTTTATAATAACCTAAATTATATTTCTTTATTTTTATTGCTTAGCATAGCCGTTGAAAGCCTAAATTCTTTTTCTAGATATTTAGGCGCACTATCATTAATAATAGTAGATTATTTAATTCAAATAGTATTCAACGTTTACGGTCAATATCTACTTATTGATTTTTTATCCATACTTATAAGCGTGGTTTTATTTTGCGCTATCCCCACAAAACTTTTAAAAAGCGTTAAGGATAAACTTTACGCTTTTAGAGAAAGACAATTAGTTAGACAAACGATAAACCGTTCGAGACAAATTTTATCTGGAAAACTGTTTGACCTTTCAAGTGTCTTCAACGAAATGGCAAACGCCTTTAACGCTTTTAAAAAAAATGCGCTATCAACCGAAAACGCCAAAAAAATTATGCAAAAGCAAGTTTTTGAAAACGTTTGCGGTGAGTGTGAATATCGCGCGCGCTGTAAAGGACACGAGCGCTCTATAAAAACCGGACTTTCAAAAATTATTGACATAGGACTTGCAAAAGGAAAACTTTCATTAATCGACTTACCGAAAGAACTCGGTGATGCCTGCCTTCACCCAAACAACCTTTTATACGCACTTAATAAGTTGTTAGCAGACTTGCGTTCTTACGCCATTGAAAATAAAAACGTAAACGTTGGCAGAGAGTTAATTGCAGAACAATCCTTGGGGGTTGCCGAAATATTAAGGGGACTAGCATTAGAAACGGGCAGTCAATTAAAGTTTCAAAGTAGACTTGAACGCTCGCTTGCTCAAACGCTTTTTAAAAACGGCTTTTCCATTAGTGAATTATTGCTTTACGGTGAAGAAAATAATTTAACCGTGACAATGATTACGGATATGAAAGAATTTTCTATCCCCACCCTTGAAAAAGTTATTTCTGAAAGTTTGGGGGTTTTAGTCACTCTAAACGAAAGAGCGCAAATAACCGAGCGCAAATGTTTTTTATCTTTTAAGGTTAGTTGCCCTATAGACGTTTTTTACGGAATATCCTTTGCTATAAAAGACGGCTCTGAATTTAGTGGCGACACGCATTCTGTTGAAAGAATTAGCGATAATAGAGTTTTAATTGCTCTTTCAGACGGAATGGGTAGCGGTGAAAGGGCGCAAAACTTTTCTTCCACCGCACTATCGCTAATTGAAAGTTTTTATAAAGCAGGCTTATCTTCCACGCTAATTCTTCAAACGGTAAACAAACTTTTATCCATAAACAGTGAAGACTGTTTCACAGCGTTAGACCTTGCCGTTATAGACTTAAATAATCTTACGATAGATTTTATTAAATACGGTTGCCCTTACGGTTTTATCATAAACGAGCAAGGCATAAAAATCGTTGAAGGGAACTCTTTACCGTTAGGCATCTTAAACGAATTAAAACCTGCCGTTTGTTCTGCCCCCGTGTCTGACGGTGACGTTATTTTACTCGTTTCAGACGGAATTTCAGACGCTTTCCAATCTTCTGGTGATTTAATAGATTTTTTGCGCACTCAGCCTGCAAAAAACCCACAGTCTTTATCAGACGCCCTTTTAGAACACGCCATTAAACTTAACGCTGGGCAAAAGAAAGACGATATGACCGCGCTTGCCGTTAGAATTTTTAAAAGAACGACCGCATAAAAAAAGGCTGTGTTTTCACAGCCTTTTTATTTATTCTGCAACTATAAAATCCGTGTCTAAAAATTTTTTTTCAAGCCCTTTAGGAAACTCCCCATCACAAATAACGCTATCAAAAAAAGATAGGTCGCCAACACATAACTTTAGATTTTCATTAAATTTATGCTTATCGTTTAAAAGCACTGATTTTTTTGCACGCGCTTTTGCTGTGAGCATAAAAATCCAGTAATTATCAGAAACTGAAAATTGCCCATCCGAATCAACCGCACCAACGGCAAAAAACGCTATATCAAATCGCATTTTATTTATTATTTCGTTAGTTAAGGCCCCACCAAGCATTATCCCATCATAAATTTTTCCACCACATACTATGCAATTTACTTTATGCTCACCCAAAAACGTTGCAAGTTTTATATTTGTTGTCACAACCGTTATATTTTTTTTATTGAGCAACGCTTCGCCTAAAAAATAGGTTGTGGTTGTTCCATCAATAAACACAGTATCACCGTCGTTAACCATTTTTTGCGCAAAACGGCACATTTTAATTTTTTCCGTTATATTTTCGTGTTCACGAATTACGGAAGGTTTGGCATTTGTAATGCTAACCCCACCATAACTTTTCTTAACGAGTCCTAAATTAGCAAGATAAGTTACGTCACGCCTAATGGTTGCCGGGCTATAATGTAATCTATTTACCAATTGCTCAACCGTAACGTATTTATTTTCCCTTATAATTTCAAGTATTCTATCCGCGCGTTGTTCTTTAAACATTTTATCCCCTTTTTTATGATTTATTTTGATTATTTTCCAAAAACTCAATCACGAATGATTTTTGTTGATTATTTCAATATGATAGTATATACTCTTCTATGATAAAAAGCAACGGAAAAGGACTAAATAAGTTATGAAAGATTTGACAGAAGGAAAAATTAGCAAAAATTTATTACTTTTCACTATACCAGTAATATTTTCCTTAACCCTATCAAGAGCCTACACTACCATTGACCAAATAATGGTTGGAAAACTTTTAGGAGAAGTTAGCCTTGCCGCAGTAGGAAGCACGAGTAGTTTTTTAACTTTCTTTTCTTCTCTTTTATGGGGGGCTGGAATGGGAATTCCCCTTTACATTGGTTTTCTTTCAAGCAAAGGTGAAAAATCAAAGACCGTTAGCGCGCTAAAATCAAACATTGTTTTTCTCGCACTAGTTGCGTTTACCATAAGTTTTTTGTCAATTGTTTTTTATAAGCCCATCTTCTCTTTTCTTAACGTAAACAAAGAAATTTACGTCGATGCTTTTAAGTATTACGCAATTGTGACGGCTAGCAAAACTATGGCAACCGTAACCGCTTGTTCAAACGATATTTTTAATATTTTAGGTGCACCGTCTCACGCGCTTAAAATGTCCGTTATAAATTGTGTTGTAAACATTTTTCTTAATTATCTTTTCATTAAAATCTTGGGATTTGGCGTGACAGGTGCAGCCATTGCAACTTTTATTTCAATAGCCGTAGTCTTCGCTATAAACGTTTTTGCCTTAAAAAAATTAATAAAATCAATTTCAACGGAAAAAAGCGATAAAAAAATAAATTTCCACCACGTAAAAATGGGGTGGAAATATGCACTTCCTTGCATGGCACAACAAGGCGTTATGTATTTTGCTTCTCTTCTAGTTCAACCTTCTATAAACTCACTTGGCAACAGCCAAATTGCCGCTTATTCAGTTGACCTTACAATCTATAATATTCTTACCATCTTCTTTTATAGTGCTTCAAGTTCGGTTTCAACCTTTTGCAATCAATGTTTAGGGAAAGGCAAAATAAATTTAGTTAAAAAAGGTTTTTTACATGGATTAATAATAGGATTCTGCCTTTCAATGCCGATAATATTGCTGTCCTTAATATTCCCAGCGCAACTTGCTTCTTTATTCTTACAAGATGCAAACGGCGAAACCGCACAATATATAATTAGATATATAGCGCTATGCTTCCCCTTCTTGCCACTCACTATTGTCACTAACTTTTTCCATAGATTTTTCAGGGGAATTATGGTGCCAAACCTTGCACTTTTTTCAACGGTTATATATAGCATCGCAAGAATTATTTTCACTTATTTATTAGTTCCCATTTACTTTATGGACGGTGTTTATTGGGGCTTTATCTTGGCTTGGGCGTGCGAATTTATCGTGTGCATAATAATTTACATAACTAAAAAATGGAAAAGTAAACAATATTTAGAAATTGAAAAAGCACAAAATGCTTAATTTTTACAAAAAAACGCTCCCTGCCAATAAATATTGGCAGGGAGTATTTTTTTACAATAACTTAAACACTTTTTCGGGCATACGCTTTTTGTTTTCATTTTTAAGCGTTTTACCTTTAGTAGTTCTACCTTCAATATTTAATTCTTCTGTATTAACGGTAAACGCCACTCCGAACGTATCAATCACGGCAATATCGTAAGGTTCTTTAACGATATTTGCATAAACTACCTTATTCGTTTTGCCTAATTCAACTATTTTGACGCCCTTTCTATATCTCGCCATTGGCTCTATTTCAGCCATAATAACACGCTTATAGAAACCGCCGTCAGTTATAATAACGAACTCACCTTCTTCATCAATTTGCCCAACTAAAACGATTTGGTCGCCTTTATTGAGATTTATTCCTTTAACACCGCCCGCAACCCTGCCTTGAACAGGTATATCGTCTTTAAGCGCGTTTAGAGCAAGCCCGTCTTTAGTTATAAACGCAATAGTCGTTTCAGGTAAATCTTGTTCAACTGCAACAAGTTCGTCACCATCTTTTAGTTTTATCGCTTGATAATATGGTTTTAAGAGATTATATTCAGACCACTCAGTCTTTTTAATTAAACCGTCTTTAGTATAGAACAACAAATGCCCGTCGGGTAATTTATCTTCGTAAACGGCAAAGAAAGCAACTGGATATTCGTTTTTAACAGCATCTTTACAAACGGCGTTAAACTTGCTTCCTTTATCACGGAAACGGCACTCTGGCGCAATCTCCATATCGATTTTACAACAGTTGCCAAGGTTGGTAAAGGCAAGCAACGTTTGGTCACTCTTTGCCTTAACTGCAAAATTAACGAAATCGTCTGCAATAGAATTGTCTTTAACCGACTTATCGCTTGACTTAAAGTTCTTTTCGGTCATCTTCTTAAACGTTTTGCCTTCGGTGAATGCAACAACAAAATCGTCAATTTGTTTAAGTTCCTTTTCAACGCTTTGAACGTCCATTTCCTTTCCGCCGATAATTAAATTGCTACGGCGGTCGTCACCATATTTTTTCTTAACGTCAATAAGTTCTTTTTTAACCACTTCCATTTGCTTTTGCTTGCTACCGATAATAACGGTTAGTTCGGCAATAAGTTTTTTAAGTGATGCGAGTTCTTCTTCCAACTTAAATATTTCAAGTTTAGTGAGCCTTGCAAGCCTTAAATCTAAAATTGCGTTTGCTTGAACTTCCGTTAAAGAAAACCTTTCGCGAAGTTTTGCCCTTGCATCAGCCGTGTTTTCCGCGCTTTTAATAATCTTTATAACTTCGTCAATATTTTTAACCGCAACGATTAAGCCTTCTAAAATATGTGCGCGCTCTTTTGCGCGTTCTAAGTCAAACTTGCTTCGGCGAAGAATAACGTCCCTTTGATAATTAACGTAATAAGATATAATTTCTAAAAGTCCTAATTGACAAGGTTTGCCGTTTGCAATAGCAACCATATTTATACCAAAAGTGGTTTCCAAATCGGTATTTTTATAAAGATACGCCAAAATCGCCTTTGCATCAGCGTCTTTTCTAAGTTTAATAACGGCGCGCATACCGTTTCTATCAGACTCGTCAACAACGTCCGAAATACCGCCCAACAAGTCTTTCCTCTCTTCTTTCATATCGGCAATCTTTTTAAGTAAGTTTGCCTTGTTCACTTGATAAGGAAGTTCGCTAATGATTAAGTTTTGCTTTTCGCCCGACTCTTTTTCAATGTTGACGCGCGCTTTAATTTTGATTTTTCCACGCCCCGTTTTATACGCTTCTTCAAGTTCTTCACCAACGACGATATAACCGCCCGTTGGGAAATCTGGCGCTTTAATATGCTTCATCATTTCCTTTAAGGAAATTTTTGGATTATCAATATATGCAATAGTTCCGTCGATAACTTCTTCTAAGTTGTGTGGCGGAATATTCGTTGCAAGCCCAACCGCAATACCCGTTGCGCCGTTAACCAAAAGGTTGGGGAATTTACCGGGTAAAGTATCCGGTTCTTCTAATTCGTCAGAAAAGTTTAGACTAAAATTAACCGTGTCTTTTTCGATATCCCTTAAAAGTTCTAAACTCAGTGCAGTTTGTCTTGCTTCGGTATACCTATAAGCCGCCGCAGAGTCTCCGTCAACCGTACCGAAGTTTCCTTGACCGTCAACGAGTGGCATGCGCATATTAAAATCTTGCGCTAGGTGAACGAGAGCCCCGTAAACAGAACTGTCACCGTGGGGGTGGAATTTACCAAGCACTTCACCCACGATTTTTGCGCATTTTTTATGCGGTTTATCTGGGGTTAACCCCATTTCATACATTGCGTAAAGTATTCTTCTTTGAACGGGTTTAAGCCCGTCTTCAACCCTTGGCAAAGCACGGTCTAATATAACGCTTTCCGCATAGGGTATCATTGAGTTTTTTAACACTTCGTCAAGCGAAGAAAAAATTATTCCTTTTTCGTTTTCCATATTATTCCCCTACCGTTATGAACGTTTCATCTTTGCAAACTTATCTTCTTTATTAAAGTCTGCGTGCTCGAAAATATATTTTTTTCTTTCACCAACTTCGTCACCCATTAAAACTGTTATAAGCCTATCTGCTTCGGCAGCATCTTCAATGGTCACTTGCATAAGTGAACGCGTTTCGGGATTAAGAGTGGTGTCCCATAATTGTGACGGATTCATTTCGCCAAGTCCTTTATACCTTTGCAACGAATAGCCACGCCCCACTTTCGCTATCTTTTGAGCAAGTTCTTTATCGTCGTAAGCATATTCAACTTGGTTGCCCTTATAAACCTTGTATAAAGGTGGCATGCCTATATAAACGTGCCCTGCGTTGACAAGTTCACGCATATACCTAAAAAAGAAAGTTAAAAGTATTGCTCTAATGTGCGCACCGTCTTGGTCGGCATCGGATAAAATTATAACTTTATGAAATTTTAAACTTTCCAAATCGAATTCCGAACCTATACCCGTGCCGAGTGCTGAAATTATAGTCCTAATTTCTTCGTTTTGAAGAATTTGGTCAAGTTTTTTCTTTTCAACGTTGAGCGGTTTTCCGCGCAAGGGCAAAATGGCTTGATATTGGCGAACACGCGCTTGCTTTGCACTTCCACCTGCCGAATCACCTTCGACTATAAACAATTCGTTAAGTTCTGGTTTCCTACCCGAACACGACGCAAGTTTACCAACGAGATTTTGCGCTTCAATGCTCTTAGATGCACGCGCAATTTCTTTGGCTTTTTTTGCAGCAAGCCTAACTTTTGCCGCACCCAACGCCTTGTTTATTATCGTATCAAAAACTTTTTGTAATTTTTTATTTTTCATCAAAAGGTCAAGTTCGTTAACCGTCACCCCTTCAACAGCGGGGCGCGCTTCTGGGTTGCCAAGTTTTGTTTTGGTTTGCCCTTCAAACTGAACGTTTTGCATCTTTATTGAAATAATCGCGGTTAAACCTTCTTTAAAATCGTCACCCAAAAGATTATCGTCTTTTTCTTTTAAGATATTCCTTTCACGCGCATAATCGTTAAGTGAACGGGTTAGCCCTGAACGGAAGCCCGTTTCGTGCGTTCCGCCTTCACCCGTTGGAATATTGTTAACGTAAGAATAAACGCTATCAACGTAAGCATCCGTGTGTTGAATTGCAAATTCAACTAAGACGTTATCTTTGCTTGCGCAAGCGTAAAGGGGCTCTTGATAAAGCGAAGATTTGCCTTCGTTAAGGTATTTAACGAAGTCTGTTAAACCGCCGTCAAACTTATAAGTTCTGCTATAATCGGTATTTTCGTCGTAAAACTTAATTTCAAGACCTTTATTTAAAAACGCAAGTTCTCTAAGCCTTTTAAGAATAGTTTCGGGTGAAAACACAATAGTTTCAAAAACCCTTGCATCAGGCATAAAACGAACGAAAGTTCCTTTCTTTTTGGTTTTAACCTTGGTGTTTTTTAAAGGTGCTTTAGGTACGCCGGACTTAATTTTCCCCGTGGTTTTATCAAGATAACTGCTAAATTCCATTTCGTAAACGGTGTCTTTATACACTTCAACTTTAAGCCACTCTGAAAGCGCGTTGGTGACTGATGCGCCAACGCCGTGTAAACCGCCCGAATAACTATAATTATCCGCGCTAAACTTACCGCCTGCATGAAGTTGCGTAAATACGACTTCTACGCCCGAAACGCCTGCTTTACTATGAATATCGGTGGGTATTCCGCGCCCGTTATCTTCAACCGAGGCACTTCCGTCTTTATAGAGTTTTATTTCAATTTTATTCGCAAAACCGTTTGCGGCTTCGTCAACGGCGTTATCAACTATTTCCCAAAGAATATGATGCAAACCTTTAACGCCCGTTGTTCCTATATACATACCCGGGCGCATTCTAACCGCGTCAAGCCCTTCAAGAATTTTTATGTCTTCCGCTTTATAACTTGTTTTTGCCATTTATTTTCTCCCAAAAGAGTGTCTTTTATTTAAGGAAAATATTTCCGTATTTTAATTATTATACTATATCTTGTGTTTTTTTTCAAGTTCTAAACGTAATATTTTG
>SVHO01000054.1 GCA_015055725.1 Clostridiales bacterium
TTTGCACGCTTGGTAGGAACAGTCCAGCGTCTTTGACTATTAGCGTTTGCCATAATTAAATCTCCTTAAAATTTTATTTGTTTACCCGTTATACCGATAGTTCAGTGTGCGCCTACATTTTTCAAGGGTTTTAGCCTTTACTTTTCAGCTATTAAATTGTGTTTTTTAATCAGTAGTCAGTGTGGCTTTACGAAACACTACGTTTCAGGCGATAATGCGTAGGCGGCCACCTTAATCGAATCGCATTAAATCGGAAAATGTTGCTCACTACGAACTATGATTATTTATCAGGGTGTGAAAGCCTAAAAGTGCAGACATTAAATATAGGAACTTTCACATAGGGTTAGATACCGAAAGGATATATCCGAACGTGCATTTTTGCTTTGACACGTGCGCCTTCGTAAACGTCGCCATCTGCTGAAAAATGTTTATTATAGATTTTGTCAATTTCGTGACATCTCTTATAATAAGTATCGTGGCTTAACGCCAAAGTCTGATTGATTATATTGTGCGTAAAGCAAACGTGTTGAACGACAATATATTTATCTGTGCGATAGACGTTTTTGTTATCCTTTAATTCGGTAATGCACGATTCAAAATTCTTTAATTGACTTTTTGACAGCAATTAGTTCACCCCCTTTGCCGGCTCTGGCTGGTGTTTCGCAAAATAGTCGGTAAGATATTTGTTTAATTCCGTTGCCTGCTTTGCGATATATTGAGTTGAATAGGACCATTTGTCTGCTAAACTTTCCCACGTATGATTGTTGATATAGAGTTCTATATACAAGTCATACAATCTTATAGGAGCTTGACATATAGCGGCTTGATACTTTTCAGCAAGCACGGCTACTCTTGATTTGCCTAATATGGCTTCGTATGCGTCTAGCTCTTTCTTGCGTGCATAGTAATATTTAAGTTCACTCAACTCAACTTGAACTTCGCTTTTTGCCATTGTCTTTCTCCTTAAGATTTTTTAGGTTTTCCACAACCCTTACACTTAAAAGGAGTGGGAAAGGACAAGTGTGAACGATTTTTATAAAATTTCTTCAATTTTTTTAAGAATTTTTTTTATTCGCTTAACTATTGTTGTTCTATCAACGCCAAATTCATTAGCAATTTCCGAGTGTTTTTCGCCTTTGAAATAAACTCTTTCAATTAAAATTCTTTCTTCGCTTGATAACTGCAATAGTGCTTTTCTTAACGCATCTATTTCTTCCGTTTCTTCAATACGTTCCTGTGCCGATTTTTCCTTGCTTATAAACTGAAAACCGTTTTCTTCTAAAACTTCTAAAGACGTATTGTTTTTTCTATTACGCCAATCGTGTTTCCAATCATTACGTTTGCTTTCTTGAGTTATAATTTCGTATTGAGCTGCGAAACTATCTTCAACTTCGAGTTCTACAATTTTGCCATTGATTTCATACTTGATTTTTTTCATTGTCTATGCTCCTAAAAATTTGAATTAAAAAGCCCGAATCGGTGAACTAAATCACTTTTCGGGCTAAATAATTCGTTTTTAGGGCATAAAAAAAGACCCAACAAAAAACTAATCATAAAAATGATTTAGTAATCTGTTGGGCCTTGCGAGTTTTTTATTTCTATCAAAACCTTGCAACAAATAAAACAGTTTTATATATGGTTAGACAGTGGTATTCTGTTTCCTAACTACTTTATAAAAAACCGATATTAAATTTTTCCAAGAAGACTATACTGCTTCTTTATTACATTTTGAAGTTTGAACAGAATTTTTCGTAACAACGACTTCAACTTGTTCTTTGCAAGCAGGACATTGCATTTCTACAATAGAGCCTTCTTCAGCTTTACATAACCTTTTGCCACAAACAGGGCATACTGCAAAATACTTCATATATCGTTTCTCCTTTTTCCACATTATATATGTTTTGGATTTAGTAAACTATTTGTGCAGGTTGGAAAAAGTCCTAACACCAAGTAAACCACATATATAACATCTAATGTTCATTAACCCAGAACCAAGATATAAAGGGGTTATTCTTTGTCTAATATCTGCACCCCATACAAATCCGAGAAGAATAGTTTGGATTTTCCTATACCTAAATATCTTAAAGGAATATTCTTCTCTTGTAGCCTGTCCGTAATTTCAACATAATGACCTTTATAGTAAAAGGTAGCCTTTACCAACATACCTTTTTCTAATTGCGTTATAACTTCCGAAAGAATTTCTTGCTGTTCTTCCGATAATTCACGCTTTGCCACTCTAGTTAATTTTTCTTCTTTGGCTTTTAATGCTTCCTTTAATCCTTTCAAGGCATCAAAGGGCATAAACTGTTTGGCACGTTCTTGTCTATTCACTATTATGACCGCCTATAAGTAAGTTTCTTTCTCTTGTAGTCGCACCTTCCTGTAAATCTGAACAACGCAGAACAGCGTTTCTACCATATTTGTCTTGCAACTCTAAAACAACGGATTCACGCTTTTTTTCTTTTTCTACTTCTTCAAAGTTTGTAAACAAATCATATCCTTCGCAGCCTTCGTCAACTAAACCATTAAGACTAATTCCTAATCTACGAATAGGGCAATTTATTCGTGTGCTTTCGTCATATAGCCCTGCAACTACTTCGTTTATAACCGAATATCTGCTAGTGGCATTGATAAGTTTTATACTTTTACCGGTAGGTGCTGCAACATCTTTAGAATAACCAACGTAAATTGATACGCTTGTGGCTATAAGATGCTGTCGCATAAGGTCATGGCAAGCCTTTAACGTCATTTCGCTTAATACTAATTTCGCTTGACTGAAAGGGTAATCTTTGAAAAGAACCTGCGAATTTGAAATTGACTTGCTTTTTTGCTTATACGATTTAATATCTGACATTAAACAGGTTTCCTTGCCCCAAGCGTGGTCTATTATAAGTTCAGCGTTCACACCAAACACTTTATATAATTTCTCTGGCTGGGTTTTAGTTATACCTTCCATATCAAATATTCCCATACGGGCTAACCTATTTGAAATTCCAACGCCAATTCCCCAAAAATCGGTTAGTGGACGGTGTTTCCATAGGCTTTCCTTAAAGGTTTCTTCTGTTAATACGCCCAAATGGTCTTTTGCTGTTTTTGCAGTTATATCAAGGGCGATTTTTGCTAAATATAAATTAGTTCCTATACCACAAGTCGCTGGTATATGCTTTTTCTTTGCAATCTCATCTAATAGCATTTTTGCGAACTGTTTAGCACGCATATTATACATTGAAAGATAATCGGTTACGTCTAAAAAGGCTTCATCTATAGAATATACATATATATCTTCGGGCGACATATATTGTAAATAGATTTCGTATATATCAGCAGCGTATTCTATGTATTTTTTCATACGGGGTTTAGCCGTTATATACTTAACATTGTTAGGAATTTCATATACACGACAACGATTTTTTATACCCAATGATTTCATTTTAGGGGTTATTGCCAAGCATACAGTTCCTTTACCACGACTATCATCTGCAACTACTAAATTCGTTTCAAAAGGGTTTAACCCAAGTTCAGCACATTCTACTGATGCAAAGAAAGATTTCATATCAATACAAAAATAAATTCTTTGCTTTTCCATTACAATACCTACGCAATTTTTCTATGCACTGATATAACTTCACCGAAAGGACAGAATATAGGATTTATTAAATCGGGTGTTCTGCCATTTTCACGACGTAGTATTTTATTTCCGTCTATCTCTAAATATCTACGAACAGCCATAGTGCCATCTTCAAACATAACGGTTATTATAGTATTATTTTTTGGCGTTTCTATCCTTTTAACAAAAAGAGTATCGCCATCATTTATGCCCGCCTTTTTCATACCGTTGCCTTTTGCAAACATAATGAAAAATTTATCTTCAAGTTTCGCTATGTTATCATTATTATAATCGTTTAGTAGGAAAGCCGAATTAA
>SVHO01000023.1 GCA_015055725.1 Clostridiales bacterium
ACTTAATGGCCGAACTAGAGCCGTTCTGCTAAATCTCTTCCAAACACAAAGGGCACACCACTGTGTGCCCTTTGTGTTTGGAGCGGGTGATGAGAATCGAACTCACAACCACAGCTTGGGAAGCTGTTGTTTTGCCACTAAACTACACCCGCAAACGTATTATATTATTAAATCTTCTTTTAAGCATTACTATTTTAGCACAAAAACATTATAATTGCAACCGTAAATTTATGCAAATTATTGATAATTTTCAAATTTTATGCTACAATTAAAAAAAATAAAACTATAGGAGAATATTTTTATGGCTCTGTTTTTAAGAATTCTTGAGTGGACTGATGATTCAAAAGATACCTTAGTTTATAAACTTCCCCTTAAAAAAGGCGGAACTGAAATCAATCACAAAAGTAAACTTATAGTTAGAGAATCACAACAGGCAATTTTCGTTCACAAAGGTCAAATTTGTGACGTTTTTCCCGCAGGCACTTACGATTTAAATACCGATATCTTCCCTATTCTTTCTAAACTTGCAGGTTGGAAATACGGTTTTCAAACACCTATTCGCGTAGACGTTTATTTTGTGAACACCAAACAATTCACAGGCTGTAAATGGGGAACTGCAAACCCAATTATGAAACGCGACCCTGAGTTTGGACCTATTCGCGTTAAAGGCTACGGTTCTTATGCGTTTAAGGTTGACGATGCAGGCGTATTCTTAAAAGAACTTTTTGGAACAAATTCTTCTTTTGAAACGCACGATATAACCGATTGGCTTAAATCAATGCTTATATCCGCACTTACTGACGCTATCGGTGAAACCAACGTTTCAGTTTTAGACCTTGCAGGAAATACTCTTGAATTTAACCAAATCGTAAAAGCGACAATTCAAAACAAGTTTAAGGAAGTGGGCTTGCTTTTAACAAACTTGTTCATCGAAAATATGTCCGTTCCACAAGACGTTGAAAAGGCAATTGACGAACGCACTAAACTCGGTATACTTGGCGACAAGACTGACGTTATGATGAAAGTTGCCGCTGCCGAAGCAATGAAAGACGCCGCTAAAAATGAAGGAATGGGCGGTGCGTTTATGGGTGCAGGCGTTGGCATAGGCGCAGGCGCTGGCATGGGCAACGTTTTCGCTCAAGCGTTTAACAGTTCATCAAACCAACCACAACAAACGCAATCCCCCGCCCAACCAACTAGCAGTAAAACTTGCCCGTCTTGCAAAGCAAGTATATCGTCAAACGCTAAGTTTTGCCCCGAATGCGGTGCAAAAATACCCAGCAAGAAGTTTTGCTCAAATTGTGGCGCGGAATTAAGTTCATCTGCTAAGTTCTGCCCCGATTGTGGCACTAAACAATAAAACTAAACGATAAAAAGTTAACCCCCGTTTGCTTTTCGCAAACGGGGGTTATTTATTAAATAATTAAACACAAAACTAAATATAAAAGCGGAATTGTTATAACTGAAAACACGGTTGTGCCGAGCGTGTAAATAGTTCCGTTTTCAATATCACCGCCATACCTATCGGCAAACGCGATACCAAGAGCGGCGGTTGGTGTTGCAAACGCAACGAACATGCTTAAAATCATATCGCCATCAAGCCCTAAAAACCTATTAAGCAAAATTGTGATACCAACACAAATCACGGGGACGATTACGAGTTTTATTAAAGAAACGTAATAAGTTTTCCAAAAACCAAACATTTTTGAAAACTTAATTCCCGCCATTTTAACGCCCAAAATAAACATTGAAAGCGGCGTGACGATATTCTTGAAATAGTCTGAGAAAGTGACGATTTCGGGCACGACTTTATGAACACCCAAAAGATTAAGCACTAACCCAACAACAAACGCTACGAGCACGGGGTTAAACAATATTTTTTTAACGTCTATATCTTTTTTATCCCCCGTCACCATATAAATGCCAATAGCATACATAAGCGTGTTGTTTATAATGTTAACGATTACTAAAAAAGCAAAGATATCCGTTCTTTCTCCGAACACGGCAGCGGCTAAAGGCAAACCTAAAAAACCGTTGTTAGAGAAAATGGCGCAAAAGCGTTCCATACCCTTAACATGTTTTTCATCATTTGCTCCATCGTCCTCTTTTTTATGATATTTAGTCACTAAAAAAGCAGAAACAAAATAAAGTAAAAAAGTAAAAGCAATCCCAAGCAAACCTGCCCATAAAAAGTTTAACGCAGTTTGAGCGTTCAACTCAACGCCAAGCGTGCCTGAAAGTATCAAAAACGGCATACCGACTGCAGTAAACACCTTAGAAATTACCGCAGATTGCTCTTGCTTAAGCGACCCTGTTTTAACCATAATATAACCGGGAATAGCGAGTGCAAGAAAAATCATAACGTTTTTAAACATTGGTAGAAAAGCTTCCATTTTATATCTCCGCCCTATTCATTTCAGTCAAAATCTTTTTGCCCTCTTCAATAATAATTTCAGCAACGCCAGCCTTGAAGTTCGAACTTTTTGCCTCGTAGCCCCCTTCAACATAGGCTTCTATCATAGGAAAGTATCCTTCTTTAGCGTTGGTATTGCAAGTAGGCAACACTAAGTCATAACCTTCAGTTTCTTTAAGTGCTCTACCAACACCTGTAAAAGGCTCGCCTGGAATACCGAAAAATGCAACAGGTCCAATTTTAATTGCGCTAAAAAGCATTGGGAAAGTTTCGGGCGCGTTTTCAAGCCTTACCATCCTAGCAGCCTCGGCAACAACAGTTGTAAGCATCATTGCTTTAAAAGGAATTTCATCATCACGACCGGCATTGTGTAAATCGTTATACTTATGAGCAAGCGGTAAATCTTTTGGGTCTGCTTTGTTTGTTGGAATTTCAATAGTTTTTTGAACGTATTTGATATCGTCAACGTCAACATAGTTGACCTTATCGTAAACTTGCATAACTGCCCCAGCAACAACTCTTCCTATATGTCTTGCGTGTCCATACCCACGTGAACAACCGTCAAAATCATTGAACATATCGTTAAAGTCACCCGCCTTAGGATGAACGTTAACGTGATTTACGTCACCCTGCGCACCGTTAAAGAATATACATTTAGTGTTATCAATGGCCTTTTCAACAAACTTTCTAGTAAAGCCAGGCCAGTCTGCTGAAATTTTATTTCCACCAACAACGTCTGGGTGGTTGGCAAAGTTAACTACAACAATAGTTTCAGCATTTTCCCTATCAAAACGAATAACGTTGACCCTTTCATCAACTTCACCTATAGAATGAACTATTTCAGGATTGTTAACTCCGGGATTTGTACGAATTGAACCGTCTTTCATACGATATCGACGAATAAATGCAACGTTTGGCGCTTGCCCTATACCATATCCCATTTTTGAATTTTTCAAGTCGGAAATAGCATTTTTTGAAAGTTCAACAAGTTTATCGCAAAGGGTCGCCCTATATTGATTTATAAGCGCGTCGTCAGTGTTTTCATAAATCGCAGGGCCAGTATGCGTATGTGTTGAGTGAATATATATTGCATCAATAGGAACACCCGTCTTTTCATTGATGGCCTTTTTATATCCATCTAAAATAGACTTAAATAAGCCACAGTGGTCAACTGAGATAAGCAAAACCTTTTTATCACCAAAAGCAACGGCAACTGCATTGGCTTCTAATTCGTCTAAAACACCTTCAGCGTTGCGCTTAATAAAATATCCAACGATATCAATTCCCATAGGTGGGGTGATATTAATGCGAGCAAAACCCGTCATTAAATTGTTCATATAAGTCTCTCCTTTTTTAAGTTGTGCATATACATTTAATTAATACTATAAAACGCCGTAAAGAAGCATACCCAAAAGTGCGGATATGATTATCAATAGTATAGGCGATATAGTTTTCTTAGTTGTTTTTTTGTAAATGAAATGTGTTGCAAAAACAGTGGCAAAAATAACTAACGCTTTCCAATCGAACGATATTCCACTTTTAACAGTTTCAAGTGAGAATATAACCGACAAAAACATAGTGACTGCCGTGCCGACGATTAACCCAACAACCACGGGGCGCAATCCGTTCAAAAACGCCTTAACCCCTGCAAACTTTAAAAGTCCTTTAATCACAGATGCTATTATTAAGATTATAATAAAAGACGGCAAAACAACGCCAAGCGTTGCTAAAATCGCGCCCAAAATTCCACCTTGCGAAGAACCGACGAAAGTTGCCATATTTATTGCGATAGGCCCTGGTGTTGATTCAGACACCGCAATAAAATTCATAATTTGTTCATAGGTTAACCAACCGTGTGCAATAACTTCGTCAGTGACGAGCGGTATCATTGCATAACCGCCACCAAAAGACACCGCGCCGATTTTAAAGAAAGTTAAAAACAAATCTAAAAGCAAAGGCATTATTTATCACCTCCGCTTAAACCATCACTCTCTTTATCCTTTTTTGTTTTAGACTTAAAGTAGCCGATAAGATAAATTGTAAGCCCCGCAACTCCCCCGATAAGAATATAAAATATTGAAGAAAAGTCAACGGCAAAAAGTGAAAAGCCAACTAAGCACGCTATCGTGAGAATTGTGAAAACAAGGTTAAACACGTTCTTTTTTAATTTTTTAAGCATTTTTAAGCCTGCCGACAAAATTAAGAAAGCAACGCAAGCTTGTATTCCACGAAAAGCATATTGAACGAAAACTAGCGACAAAAACTTATCAAAGACAAGCGATATTAAAAAGATAATTATAAAAGATGGCAAAACAACGCCGAGTGTTGCAAAAATAGAGCCTAAAACGCCACAAATTTTATAACCGATGTAAGTTGCTGAATTTATTGCCAAAGGCCCTGGCGTTGATTCCGCAATAGCGATAACGTCAAGAAACTCATCGTGTTCAATCCATTTTTTTCTTTCAACCAGTTCACGTTCAATAATGGCTATCATTGCATAACCGCCACCAAAAGTAAACAAGCCGATTTTAAACATTGCAAAAAATAATGCAAATAACGATTTCAACTTTTTCATAACGTAAATATTATAATAAAGTTTTATTATTATTGCAAACGATTTTTCGCTAAAAGAAAAAATCGGCGTTATTACCACCGATTTTTTAATCCCCTGAAAACTCAGTTTACAGGTGAAGGACAACGCGCTTGTTTTATTGCTTGGAGTTTTTGTTGCGCGTTTAATTTTGCTTGATTTATTGCATTATTTAATTGGTTTTGATGATTGACGTATTCAGCCTTGTTTTTGAAATCTTTTATGCTTTCTAATATATGTTTTATTTCTTTTGGAATATTTTCTTCAATAGCATCAACAACCGCTTGAATTTGCACCTTAAAATAATCAATCATAAGGTTCATTTCATTCACGTCTAATCCATCTCTAAAATCAACGCCGTCAATATTGATATTATTTATAAGTTCTTCAACCATTTGAACGTGTTCGTCAAGCGTTTGCTTTAACCCTGCTTTTGCGCTTGCTTCAATTTGAGCGATAGTTTGTTCGATAGCCGTTTTAAGTTGCGTAGCATCTTGTTCGTTCATATTCTTTAAAGTTTTATCAAGGTATCCGTAAACGCTATCAAGCGTCACTTTTCCATCTAAATTTTTTAACGGTTCACTATTATCAAGCCCTAATGCAAGAACTATTTGATTAACTTGGTCAGTGGTAAGTTCGTAAGCCCCTATTTTTTCAAATCTTAAAGATTTAAGTATTCCTTCAAGTTCTCTCGTAGCTTGGATATATTTTTTATAAATTTCGCCTTGAACTAAATTGAAATCGTTATAAACGTTATCAATTATATGGCTAACGTTATCGTTAAACTCTTTTTCCGCATCGTGTTTAGCCTTTAAATATTCTTCAGTTGCATAATCTTTTAAAGCTTTATGTGCGTCTGACACAATTTTAATTAAATCTTTAGCGTCTAAGCCAACTGCAACTTCTAAAGAAATTTCGCCTGTTTCACTTGCAGAGAGCGCAAGTTTGAATTGGTCGATAGAAATATCGGCGTATTCGGGATAATCTAACTTAAATTGCTCGAATTTTCTCAAAAGAGAATACGCCTGCTCTTCGTCGATAGTGACGGTAAAATCCCCCACCGTAGCCGTGATTTTTGCATTTACTTTGTTTTTGATTTTATCCGCTAAATCTTTACTTTTTGCTGATACAGAAGTGTTTACGACCTTGTTATCTTGACTTAAATACCCTAATTCAACTGCAAGTTCGGTAATTTTTTCAATAGCCTTTTCAACGTCAACCCCCACTAAACCCGTTTCGCTGTAAAGAAGAACTTGCCCGTCTTCATCAGTTCCACGTACGCTTAAAACTTTATCGTTTTGGTCAAGTGTTAGTTCAATCGAGGGATTTATATCAACGCTTACAAAAGACGATGCTTGCGCGGTTTCACCCGTACAACCAAAGGCCGAAAAGCAAACCACAAATGCTAACGCAACCCCTAAAATTGAAATCAATGTTTTTTTCATAATAAAAAACCTCCGTTTTTTGTTTTCACTTATTAAACGGAGATTTATTACGTTTTGTTGCAAAGAAATTTAAATTTTTTATCGTTCGTTTCTTTCGTGCCAAAAATCTTCAAAATTTTCCTTGCCGTTTTTAATTTTTTGGTGTTCTTCTTCTAACTTTTCTTTAGAAATTGCGTCACGGTCAGTAATATAATTTAAATAATTTTGGTTATATTTAACCCTTTGCTCAATAACAAGCACTTGTTTTAATTTAGTAAAATAGTCTTGCAAATCAGCAATCCCGCCGTTTATTAGCGTTTGCAAAATTGAGTTCATTTCTCCCCCAACGCTACCTAAAACGTTTTGAGCATATTCTAAAAAATCATTAGATAAATCGTCAATGTTTTTATTCGTTGACGTTCTCTCAGCGTAAAACATAGAAGATTTTTTTATTGCGTCTACAAGCTTAACGCCACTTTTCTTCTGAAAGCCAACTATATCGTAAAACTCTTGCTCTGTAGTGTTTTTTGTAAACACCGCCGAAAGTTTCCCTTTTTTACACAAAAAGTCTTCTATTGAATCGCGTAGCACTTCAAAATTTTTGTTCGAACAAGAAGTGATTCTAATTGCAGTCACTTGATTTATACCTGAATAAGATAAATCTATATATCCATATTGAAGCGCAAAGTCAACAAATTTGTTAACCGCTTGCGACATAGGTTTTCCAACTATCTCTTTAACGTTATCTTCTGTTGATAAAATAACGTCTGCATCAGCGTTAAGCGCGCTTACCGATTTAACCTTATCTTTATTGTCTATCACGAAAGCAACCGATGGGTTTATCTCAACGGCAAAAACAGTTTCAGGCATAGGTTGCGGTTGAAGAGCAAAAAAACTTACGATTAAAGTCATAACTAAAACGGTGACAAAAGATAGTGCACTAAACGCAAAAAGCTTTCTTTTATTTACCTTGACGTTTCTTTGTGTTGACTTTTGTGATTGACAATCAACAACACTATCCGAAAAATTAGGAATTTTAGCATCTAATTCTCTTTTCCATTTTGCCTTCCAATTCATAAATCCACCCCCTTTAACGCCGTTTTCAATTTTTCAATAGAGCGTTTATATTTTGAAGTTATCGTGCCTGTTGGCACGTTTAGCGTTTGCGCAATTTCTCTATGTTTATATCCCCACAACACGTGTAGCGCAATTATTTGTTGTTCTTCTTCGGTTAACACTTTTTGCATAGCGTTCATAACCGTTTGGTCTGAAAAAGAATTATTTGCACAAGTGTTTGCCACGCTTTCTATAGGCAAATCGTATCGTTTTTGGCGCAACACGTCAAGCGCGTGATTTTTTGCTATTTGCAAAATCCACGCCCTTCCGTTCGTCCCTGCCTTAAAACTTCCTGCACCCTTTTTAATTTTAAGGTAAACCGTTTGCATAGCATCTTCGGTGTCTGCGTGATTATGTAAATAAGTATACAAAAAAGCGTATACACCACGCGCAGTTTTAAGATACAAAAGTTCTAAAGCACGATTATCCCCGTTCGCCACTCGGCAAATAAGCCGTGCAAGATTATTCGCAGTCATTTTTTCTCCAAGCATTTACCTATTATCTAATTATTAAACGAGTAAACTATGATTTTTGTTGCAATTTTTTTATTTTTTATATTTTATCTAAAACGTAAAATAAAATCAAGTCTTTAAAAAGTAAATATCACGCTCTTGCGCGTGATATTTTATAATTTATAATATTGAAAACTATTTGTTTTACGCCATTCCTACTGAAAGCGCTTGCATAACCGTAAATATTAAAGGTAATGCGCCAAGTGCCAATATGAAAGATAAAAAGCAAGTTTTTGCGCCTTCCGTGCTATCCATACCGCAAGATTCAGGATAAACCACAACGTTCATTCCAACGGGCATAGCAGAAACGATTACTGATAAACGGAATATCGTTTGGAAAAGTTCCCCACTAACGCCTAAAATATGCACTACGTATAACGCTCCACCAACTATAACGGGCAAAACCAACAATCTAATAATTCCTATAATATAAGGTTTGACCGAAGTGAAAAGTTTACAAAAAGGCACGCTTGCAAGAACGGTTCCCGTTAATAGCATTGCCGTTGCGCTTTGACAGTTGCCAGCCAAATCAAAAAGGCTTATAAAGAACTTCGGTATAGTTATGGGCAACAACCCTAAAACTAAACCTACCATCATCCCTATAAACGGCATGGAATATAAAAAGCGAAAATTATTTTTAATACTTTTCTTTTTTATTTCTTGTCCAGTAAGCGCATCTCCATCTACCCTTTCAGTTAAAACGTTATATCCATAAGTATTTATACCAACGCTAATGGGTATGCAAAACAAAATCATAAGCGCTTTCATTGTTTCGCCAAAAACCGCACCAACTACGGGATATCCAAAATAACCTATATTGCCAAAAGCAAAAGCATATTTTAAGATATTTCTATGCATTTTATCTTTCCCCATCGCTTTAGCAAATGGTAAGGAGATAAAAATAATAGCAAAGGTCAAAGCCGTACCCGATAAAAAGTACACGCCGTATTTTGCAATTTGGTTAATCGAAAGTTGTTGCGATAAACTTGAAATGCTATAAGCAGGCGAAAAAAGGTTAACTAATAGACCTGCTAAAACTTTTTTGCCACTGTCGTTAATAACTTCTTTTTTACGCAACAAATATCCTATTAAAATAAATATAAGCAGTATTGCAACTTGTTGAAGAGTAGTTATAAAAACCATACGAAGCCTCAATTAAGCCAAAAAAATTTTCTCTGACCAAAGATTTGGCAGAGAAAAATTTTTTGTTTTAAGAAATATTATCTTTTCCAGTTCAAAGTGTAGTGAATATCGTCAGCTTTTTCTTCTGGGGTATATTTACGGATAGTGGTATCAACAACTTTACCGTCGTTATAAGTTCTATCGTTAATGCTTTCAGCAGTACCCATAACGGTGACGTTGAGTTGACGATGTCTTGCACGAACTTGGTCCCAGTCAATGAAATATACGTGAGCGAATTCACCACCATCAAGAACGCCGTCTTTAATAGTCATGGTTTCGCTTCTACCGAAGAAGCATGAACGAAGGTGTCCGTCAGTGTTAAGGCTGGTGTGGTCACCGGGTTCGTTTACGAATCTACCGAATTGAGTGTGAATAGGACCTGGGTGCATATATTGGTTGGTTTCACTATAATCGGGAACGATTTTTTGCATAATCTTTAACAAGTCATGTTGCAAATATTCCAAATCGTAAAGGTCAATATCGTGTGAGCATTCTTGAACCATTACTGAGCAAGTGGTGTGGTGTGATGCGATTGCAACGGTACCGTTCTTAATTCCAGACTCTTCAACGATTTTTAAAATATCGCTGGTCACGTCGTGGAAAGTGGGTCTCCAACCCTTTGATTGAAGTTCGATTTCTTTTTGAAATACTTTGAATTCCATAGTAATTCTCCTTAAAAATTTTTTTATTTTTTTTAATTTTAACGCTTATAAATTAACGCGTTATTTTTACGTTTTATTTGCCGTCAAGGTGAAGAAGACGTGCAAGACAAGGCTCGCAAAGTGTTTTGGGTGAGATTAACCTTTTTGGTTATCGAAGTCAAAACGATTTGCAGTTAACGCAGTATTGTGCGTTTTATTTGCCTTGACGTTCGTCGTACGCTCTGCGAACGGCACTAATCATTTCTTCTGCAAGTGCTAAGGGGTTTTCTGCTTTTGCGATTGCAGAAGAACAACCTGATGCAGAAGAGCCTGCTTTGATTATGTTATAGCAATCTTCGCCTTTGCTTATTCCAGCCGACGGGAAAGGTTTGATATCGGGGTTGATTTCTCTAATAACCCTAATAACTTCGTCAACGTATTCTTTATCTGCAGGTTTACCCGTTCCGATAAGTTCGGTGGGTTCAGCAACCAAAATGTTAGGTCCAAGTTTTGCAATAGCCTTAACTTCTTCAATAGAATCTGCGCAAACCATGGTTGCAAGCCCCAATTCGTCAGCACGTTTAATTGCCTTCTCAATTTCTTCAAGGGTAAGTTTTCTTTCCGCGTGGTTAAGCATAACGCCAACTGCACCTGCAGCCTTAACTGCTTCGGGAAGAGTTCTACCCATACCTCTGCCAACGGGAATACTATCCATATGTTGAGAATAAACGTGAACGCGCTTAACGTTTTTAGCAACGTTATAAATTTCGGTATCAGGAATATCTAAAACGATATCCATATCGTATTTTTCAGCAAGTTTATCAAGCCCTTTTGCCATTTCTAAAAGCGTTTCGCCATACATATAGCATTTTGGGCCGTATTCGAAAAAAGGTTCACTAATTTTATAATTTTTATTCATACAAGTTCTCCTTATAAAATTTTAGTTGTTGTGCCTGCTTTTGCGCATACGACTCTGCCAGCAAAACCACCGCGAACAAACATATAAACGTCTATTGCAGAATTGTTTTGCACAAACTCGCCGTTAGCAGAAAAATGCAAGCCTTCATACGCCTTAATATAATCGTAAATCTCAATATTGGTAGCATACCAAATATCTTCTTTACCGCTTATTTTCTCACAAAATTCTTCGAATATATTCCAGTTATCGTGGTCGTTAAACTCATAACTGTGCCCCCATAAATAAAAAAGCAAGGGGTTTTTATTTCGATTCGTGTTGTGGTCAAAATTAACAAACTCGTCAACAAGTTTATTAAGCGTAAGTTCATAGTGATGGCAAGTTGGTTTTAACCTTAACCAATCGGTTGGTATTTCAAATGATTTTGTAGTCTCAGTAGTGCGGGCGTAAGCGACGCCTATTTGCTTTAAGACGCTAACCACTTCGTCAGAATATCTTCCCTGCGCATACGCCAAACCGCGAATAACACCGCCAAACATATCTTCGAGATTTTCTTTATCGGGAACGAATTCTTTATAAATTTCAATACCGTGTAAAGCGTTTGGAAATTGGTGCCCGTTGCCGTGAATAGCAACTTCCATACCAGAATTTGTGTAAAGTTCTATGCACTCATCACGGGTAAGTCTCCTACTCGTACTAACACCCATAGAAGCACTGTTAAGGTTAAACGTTCCCTTTATGCCGTACTTTTGCATAATCTCAATAAGCTTACGGTCGTAAACAACACCGTCGTCATAACTGAGTGTTAAAGCCTTTGGCTTTCCACCAGGAAATCTTAAATACCTTTCCATAAAACACCTACGATTTTATTTTAACTAAACTTTATTATTTTTTATTTAATCTTTCACCAACTGCACCACCTGGATGAATAAGTGCAAATTGTTCGTTCTTAAAGCCGGTTTCTTCAATAAGCGCAGTTTGAAGTGCGTGGCAAATCATACAGAGCGCGGTAGTAGAAGTTGTCCCTTGTGAATTATATTTATCAGTTTCTCTATTGACGTATTGCTTTAACACTGCGTCGGCATTAACGGCTAAGGGGCTTTCCATATTTTCGGTTATAGAAATAATTTTAACGCCTTTTGCTTTGCAAATATCAATTATTGGCAAAAGTTCTTTGGTTTTTCCGCCACGTGAAGCGAAAACCATAACGTCACCTTCTTGCAAAAAACCAGTTGCACCGTGAACGGCTTCTGCAGGAGAGATAAATCTTGCAGGTTGCTCTATACAACAAAGAAGATGAGCCAAGTGTTGACAAATAATGCCAGAGTGCCCACAACCGCAAGTGCCGATGCGCGTTGCGTTTTTAAGAAGTTCAACTGCCGTTGCAAATTGTTCTTCATCAAAATAGTTGAGCATACCGCTAATACATTCTGCTTCGATTTTATACGCTTCTTTAACTGCTTTTATAGTTTCAATATTCATAATAACCCTTCTTTATCGTAGTAAAATACAATTACACAAAAAGTATAACATTTATAAACGTTAAAGTCAATTGTTTATTAACATTTAACGTCATAAAAAATAAGTAAAAGCCCACCGATTTGGCAGGCTTTTAAGTTGCTAAAATTTTTTAACTATTTTTCTTGTTCTTTGTCTTTTTCTTCGTTTGATTTTTTAGGTTGATATTTAACAAATACAACGAGAAGTGAATACACAGCGTAAACGATAAGAATTACACCGAGCATAACCGAACACATTTTGTTAAACCCAGGAACAAATTTTAAGCAAATCCCAAGGGTTAACGAAACAATTCCTATTGCAAGTTCAACAGCAAATTTAGCGCTATCTTTTTGCTTGAATTTCTTTAAGAAAGCGTCAACAATAACGATTACGCCGAGAGCCATAAGCAAGAACGGAATATAATTGAAAATTATCCAAGTTAATTCGTTGCCTGCAAAAAGCACGCCGAACGCAATTATTGCCGAGCCGATAACACCTTCCGTGTTGAGCAAGTCTTTTTTATTTGAATATGCGTTTATTAAACAAAGCACCCCTGCAAGAATTAAAGCCGTGCCGATTATATAACTAATCGCTTTAAGCCCCATTGCGAGAGAAAAGCAAAACAATGCCCCAAGCACCAACAAAACTGAAGACACAACTATAGTTTTAACGTCTTTTCCACTTAATTTCTTTTCCATAATAAATCTCCTAAATTTTATTTATATTTTACGCGCCAAGCACTAAAAATATATCTAATTTTAATCTTTTGCTTTTGATTCACAATAAACGCAACGGTAAACTCTATTTTCCTTATCAACCAACTTAAACACTTGGTCAACGTTTTGCTCAACACTCGTTATACAACGTGGGTTTTTGCACTTAATAACGTTTTTAAGCGTTTCGGGAAGAGCAACCTTGCATTTATTTATAAGTTTTCCGTCTTTAATATAATTGACTGTTGCCTCTGGAGCAACGTATCCAAGCACGTCAAAATCAAGTTCAACAGAAGAATCAATTTTAATTATGTCTTTTTTACCCGTTTTTTTACTGGGCACGTTTTTGATTAAAGCAACCATACAATCAAGTTCAAAAAGGTTCAATATGTCGTAAACTTTCATGCCCTTTCCTGCTTCAATATGGTCGATAACAATACCGTTAATAATAGGGTCGATTTTCATTTGCAATTCCTCCTATTTAATCCCCAAAAGTTTCATAATTAGTGCCATTCTAACGTATCTTCCGTTTTTAACTTGCTTAAAGTAGCAAGCGCGCGGGTCACTATCCACGTCGACAGAAATTTCGTTAACTCTTGGCAACGGGTGAAGAACGCACATATCTTTCTTGGCTTTTGCAAGTTTATCTAGCGTTAATATATAACTGTCACGAAGCCTTAAATAGTCGTCTTCATTAAAAAATCTTTCTTGTTGAACTCTCGTCATATACAAAACGTCAAGTTGTGGAATTGCTTGTTCTAAACTGCGTGTTTCAACGTAGTCCATACCAGTTTTATCCATAACGTCGTTTTTAACGTAATCGGGAATAGTTAATTCGTCGGGTGAAATAAGAACGACTTTTATGCCTTTCATACGGCTTAACGCTTGAATAAGCGAGTGCACAGTTCTACCGAATTTTAAGTCCCCGCAAAAACCAACGGTTAGATTGTCAAGCCTGCCCTTTTCGGTTTTAATAGTGAGCAAATCAGTAAGAGTTTGAGTTGGGTGATTGTGTCCGCCGTCCCCCGCGTTTATAATAGGCACGTCTGAAACGTAAGAAGCAACTAACGGCGCGCCTTCTTTGGGGTGGCGCATAGCGATAATATCAGAATAGCAACTAACGACTTTTATCGTATCTGAAACGCTTTCACCTTTACTTGACGAACTGCTGTTCGCATCTGAAAACCCTAAAGTTTTACCGCCCAAAGATAACATCGCCGATTCAAAACTCAATCTCGTTCTAGTAGACGGCTCGAAAAATAGCGTTGCCAAAATTTTGTTTTTGCACTTTTCAGAATATGCTTCAGGGTGTGCTATAATATCTTCGGCAAGGCACAAAACTTCGTTTATTTCTTCAACCGAAAAATCGGTTATCGATAGTAAATTTCTCATAATATCCCCCAAACGTTAGGCTTTAATCCAACTTTCATCAGACGGGTTATCTCTAAACGCTTTAAGCCTTACCACGTCGCTTTCCTTTATATAACCAGTTTCGCTCGCAACCATAACAGTGGTGTCAAAATCGGTTAGGCTAACGTTTTTAACGTTTGCCTCTTTTAATCTTTCTAACCCTTTTTTCATACCGTAAGTGTAAATGCTAACGATACCCAAAACTTCTGCACCTGCTTCACGAAGCGATTCAACCACATCAATAACGCTTCCGCCCGTAGAAATAAGGTCTTCAACAACAACAACTTTCGTGCCGGGTTCTAACTTACCTTCAATTTTATTATTTCTACCGTGGTCTTTACTTGAACCGCGAACGTATCCCATAGGCATACCTAAAATATGACCCGCAATAGCAGCGTGTGCAATACCTGCCGTGCTCGTTCCAAATAACGCTTGCGCTTCGGGATATTCTTTTTTAACCGTTTGAGCAATAGCGTTTTCTACAACTTCTCTTGCTTCTGGCGAAGTTAATATAAGTCTATTATCGCAATAGATAGGGCTTTTAATTCCACTTGCCCAAGTAAAAGGTTGGTCGGGGCGTAAAAACACCGCCTTAATTTTAAGCAAATTTTCCGCAACTATTCTTGCCGTTTCCATTATGTATTTCTCCTTTATCCTAAAAATTCTTCAACGCACTTTCTATATGCGCTAACGGGGTCTTCAGCACCCGTTATAGAACGACCGACCACAATATAGTCAGAACCGATTTCTTTTGCTAATGCAGGTGTGGTCACACGTTTTTGGTCGCCTACGGCGTCCCCTGCAAGTCTAATACCAGGTGTAATGGTTAAAAAGTCTTTACCGCAAACGTCGTGCACTTTACCTGCTTCAAGCGGAGAACAAACAACACCGTCAAGTCCGCTGTCCTTTGCATTTTTAGCGTAACTCATAACAACTTGGTCAATGGGTTTTTCTATTAAAAGTTCACTTTCCATCATTTCTTGGCTGGTTGAAGTGAGTTGGGTGACTGCGATAAGCAAAGGGCGAGTGCCGTCCGCACGGGTAAGCCCTTCAATCGCGCCTTTCATCATGGCAGAGCCACCGCCTGCATGCAAATTAACCATATCAACGTCAAGCGCAGAAAGAACTGCCATAGACTTTTTAACGGTGTTAGGGATATCGTGCAATTTAAGGTCTAAGAATATTTTATGGCCACGGCGTTTTATTTCCTTAACGATTTCAACGCCACCAGCATAAAACAATTCCATACCGACTTTTAAATAAGGTTTTTCTTGCTTAAATTTATCGAGAAAATCGAACAACTGTTCTTTGCCGTTAAAATCACAGGCAATTATAACGTCTTTTTTCATTTGTGTGCAACTCCTATAATATCATTTAAATCGTTTATTTTATATTTTTCCATAACGCTTGGTAAACTGTTGATTATATCACTACAAGCGTAAGGATTAACCAAGTTTTCCGCGCCGACCTGAACTGCGGTTGCGCCTGCCATCATCATTTCAATAACGTCTTCTGCAGTTGCAACGCCACCAATGCCCATTATGGGAAGTTTAACTGCTTCGTAAACTTGCCAAACCATCTTTAAGGCAATCGGGAAAATTGCTCTGCCCGAAAAACCGCCTATTTTGTTTGCAATAACGGGTTTTTTCTTGTTTAAGTCAATTCTAAGTCCTTGCGACGTATTAATTAAACTTATTCCGTCTGCCCCACCTTGTTCACACGCTTTAGCGATAGAAACGATATCAGTCACGTTTGGCGTAAGTTTTATAAACACGGGTTTAGTGGTCACCTTTTTAACGGCTTTAGTCACCGCTTCGGCGTTTTCGGGTAAAGTTCCGAAACTCATACCGCCGTTATGAACGTTAGGACAACTAATATTGACTTCAATAATATCAACGTCTTTAACGGCGTTGATTTTTTCACAACAATAAACGTATTCATCAATCGAAAAACCGCTAATGTTAGAAATAATAGGGTTTCTATAAACTTCACGAAGTCTTGGAATTTCCTTTTCAATAACCGCGTCAATACCAGGATTTTGCAACCCTATTGAGTTGATAAGTCCAGAAGTGCATTCGGCAATTCTTGGCGTGGGGTTGCCAAAGCGCGCGTCCTTAGTGGTTCCCTTAATAGAAATCGCGCCCAAAACGTTTATATCGTAAATATCGTTAAATTCATATCCAAATCCGAACGTTCCACTTGCGGGAACAACGGGGTTTTTAAGTTTAACGCCACAAAGGTCAACGGCTAAATTTACCATATTATTTCCTCCTTAACTAAAACGGGCCCGTCTTTACAAATACGTTTGTTGCCATACTTGGTTTTGCAACTGCAACCCATGCAAGCACCAAACCCGCAACCCATTCTCTCTTCAAAAGAAAACTGACCGCTCGTCGTGATGGCGTTATAAACTGCTTTAAGCATAGGTTCAGGACCGCAAGTATAAACGTAAGTGTAATTTTCAACTTGTTTAACAGCGTCGGTGACGAACCCTTTTATTCCATAACTACCGTCAACGGTGGTGACTAAAACTTGTGCGCCAAGTTCTTTAAATTCGTTCTCGTAAAAAATTTCGCTCTTCGTGTTAAAACCTAAAATAACGGTTGGCTTTTTGCCTTCGCTAATTAAATCTTTACACAATTTATACATAGGTGGAACGCCTACGCCCCCGCCTATTAAAAGGGGGTTATCCCCTGATAAATCGGTAAAATATCCGTTGCCTAAGCCGGTTAAAATATCAAGTATTTCACCGCCTTTCATCAAAGACATTTTTTCCGTACCTTTGCCAACCACTTTATAGATTATGGTTAGAATATTTCCTTCAACGTCGCACACGGAAATAGGACGGCGCAAAAACAAACCGTCTATTGCGATATTCACAAATTGACCAGGGCGTTCAATACCACTCGTGTCACCCCTAAGCGTCATTTTGCAAACGTTATCGGTTAGTTTTTCATTTGTGGCGACCATTAAATAACTTTGTTTCAAAACTAATCTCCTTTATTTTAAGCGTCGATAGTAGAAATTCTAAGTGTAATTTCTTCTAAAACGTCAAGCAACACTCTAACGGTGTCTAACGCTGTAAACATAGTCACGTTGTTTTCAACTGCGCAACGGCGAATTTCATACCCGTCACTTGCAGAGCCAAGCGAATTGACGTCTCTCGTGCTTATTACGTAAGTGACGTATCCACGACGAATAGCATCGAGAATTTCTTCACTTCCCTCACTAAGTTTTGCCTTAACTCTAGTTCTTATACCGTGTGCCTTTAAGAATTTTGCCGTTCCTGCGGTTGCTTCAATATTAAATCCTAAATCGTAAAATCTTCTAACCAAAGGCAAAGCTTCTTCTTTATCACTATCGGCAACTGAAACTAAAAGCGTGCCGTAGTTCATAACGTTCATACCCGAAGCTTGCAACGCTTTATAAAGAGCGCGAGTCAACTTGTCGTCATAACCGATTGCTTCCCCTGTGGACTTCATTTCGGGTGAAAGGTAAGCGTCGATTCCGCGCAATTTACTAAACGAGAAGGCAGGTGCTTTAACGTACCAACGTTTCTTTTCTTCGGGATAAATTTTAGTTAAACCTTGTTCTTTAAGGCTTTTTCCAAGTATAACTCTCGTGCCGATATCTGCAAGAGAATAGCCCGTTGATTTTGACAAGAAAGGTACCGTTCTTGACGAACGCGGGTTAACTTCAATAACGTAAACGTCTTCGTTTCTATCAACGATAAACTGAATATTGTAAAGCCCTTTAATGCCTATTCCTAAGCCTAATTTTTTGCCGTATTCAATTATGGTTTGCTTAGCCTTTTCGCTTACTGAGAAAGTGGGATAAACGCTTATAGAGTCACCCGAGTGAACGCCCGTTCTTTCAATAAGTTCCATAATACCGGGGATAAACACGTCTTTCCCGTCGCATACGGCGTCTATTTCAAGTTCTTTACCAACTATATATTTGTCAACTAATATGGGGTGGTCTTCACTGATATCAACAGCATTTTTAAGATATTCACGCAAAGCCCTTTCGTTGCCGACGATTTGCATAGCCCTACCGCCCAAAACGTAAGACGGACGAACTAAAACGGGATAACCGATTTCTTCTGCAACTTTAACACCGTCTTCAACGCTAAACACCGCTTGCCCTCTAGGTTGTGGGATTTGGAGTTTTTCCATTATTTTTTCAAACGCGTCTCTATCTTCTGCGTTGTTTATTGCGTCACAATCCGTGCCGATAAGTTTCGCGCCCCTTTGCATAATAGGTTCTGCAAGGTTAATTGCCGTTTGACCGCCAAGTGAAGTGATAACGCCCATTGGGTTTTCAAACTCAATAACGTTCATAACGTCTTCAGCGGTAAGCGGTTCAAAATAAAGTTTATCGCTAACCGTGTAATCGGTTGAAACTGTTTCGGGGTTATTATTAATTATAATTGCTTCGTATCCACTTTCTTTAATGGTTTTAACGGCGTGAACGGTTGAATAGTCAAATTCAACGCCTTGACCGATACGGATAGGTCCACTACCTAAAACGATAGCCTTTTCTTTTTTAGTTATAATAGAGTCGTTCTTACCCGTATAAGTTGAATAAAAGTAAGGAATATAAGCACCGCTATAAAGGGTGTCAACCATTTTGTAAACGGGTTTAATTCCGTTTTGTTTTCTAAATGCGTTAACTTCTAACTCGCCCATTTCCCAAAGGTGACCGATATATTGGTCTGAAAAACCGATTTCTTTCGCCTTTCTTAAAGTGGTTGCATCAAGTTTATTTTCTTTTAACTTCTTTTCCATATTAACGATATCCAAAATCGTTTCCAAGAAAAGACTTGTTATTTTGGTTATTTCGTGAACTTTTTCAACGCTTTCACCACGCCACAAAAGTTCGGAAATAGCAAAGATGTTATCCGCCTTAAATTCTTTAATATAATCGTAAATTTCTTGCGTTGGCATATTGTCAAATTTAGCAATATACAAATGGTTAACGCCAACTTCTAACGAACGGATTGCTTTAAGCATACTTTCGGGAAGATTTGAACCTATACCCATAACTTCACCCGTTGCTTTCATTTGCGTTCCTAAAACGTTTGATGCCGAAGCAAATTTATCGAACGGGAATCTTGGGAATTTAGTGATAACGTAATCAAGTTTAGGTTCGTGAATAGCAGTCGTACCCGAAACGAAAATTTCATCAAGGTTTAAACCAACCGCAACTTTAGCCGTCACTTTTGCAATCGGATACCCACTCGCCTTACTTGCAAGAGCAGAAGAGCGCGAAACCCTTGGGTTAACTTCGATTAAATAATATTCACTCGTAGTGGGGTGCAAAGCAAATTGAACGTTGCAACCGCCTTCTATTTTAAGTTCACGGATAATTTTTATAGCTGAATCGTTGAGCATTTTAAGGTCGTGGTCACTAAGCGTCATAATAGGCGCAACAACAATTGAGTCACCCGTATGAACGCCAACGGGGTCAACGTTTTCCATACCGCAAATGGTGATTGCGTTATCAGCAGAGTCACGCATAACTTCAAATTCGATTTCTTTGTATCCTTTAACGCTTTTTTCAACGAGAACTTGATGAACGGGCGAAAGTTTAAGCGCGTTTTTCATAATTTCTTCAAGTTCTGCTTCATTATCAGCAAAACCGCCACCCGTTCCGCCAAGCGTAAACGCAGGGCGAAGCACGACGGGATATCCTATTCTTTCAGCCGATTTTTTGGCTTCTTCTATGCTATAAGTTATTTCAGACTTAATAACAGGTTGCCCAATTGATTCGCACATTTCCTTAAAGAGTTCTCTATCTTCTGCGCGTTCAATACTTTTAGCGTTAGTTCCCAAAAGTTTAACACCACATTCTTCAAGAACGCCTTTTTTAGCAAGTTGCATTGCTAAGTTAAGCCCCGTTTGACCGCCAAGACCAGGAATAATTGCATCAGGACGTTCATAGCGGAGAATTTTAGCCACGTATTCTAGCGTTAAAGGTTCCATATAAACCTTATCCGCAATAGACGTGTCAGTCATAATCGTAGCAGGGTTGCTATTGACTAAAATAACTTCATACCCTTCTTCTTTAAGAGCTAAACAAGCCTGAGTGCCTGCATAATCGAATTCCGCCGCCTGCCCTATAACGATAGGACCGCTACCTATAACCAAAACTTTTTTAATGTCCGTTCTCTTCGGCATAAAAATCTCCTTTTGTTGTTCTTTATATCAACTATTTTTCTAACGCGTTATAAACGGGTTTTCCGCCCGTAAAGTTCAAAAGACACTTACCACACACCTTGTAATTTTTAAAGGGTGTGCTTTTGCCTTTAGATTTAAAATTTTCGGGGTCAATAACGTATTCCGTGCCTAAATCAAACACCGAAAGGTTAGCAGTTGCCCCTTCTTTAATTTCATAATCAAGCCCAAAACGCTTTGAAGGATTAACGCTCATAATTTCAACTGCCTTTTCAAGCGTAATTTCACCCGTCTTAACGAGATGAGTGTAAATTATAGGGAAAGCCGTTTCAAGCCCAACTATTCCGTTTAGGCTTAATAATCCTTTGCTCTTTTCTTCTTTAGAGTGTGGCGCGTGGTCGGTTGCAAGCATATCAATCGTGCCGTCTTTAATACCTTCAATAAGCGCAAGCCTATCTTCTTTCGCGCGTATAGGTGGGTTCATCTTAAATCCGCCGTCTTCCATAAGCATCGAATCGTCAAGCACCAAGTAATGTGGACCTGTTTCAGCCGTCACGTCAACGCCTTCAGCCTTTGCCTTTCTTATGGCGTAAACGCTTTCCTTTGCAGAAACGTGGCAAACGTGATATTTAACCCCCGTCTTTTTTGCAAGCACTAAGTCGCGTTCGATTTGCTTATATTCACTTGCAGAAGGAATTCCTTTATGCCCGTGAAGTTTAGCATATTCCCCGTCGTGAATATATCCGCCGTTTAACAAACTTTCGTCTTCACAATGCGCGCATATAACTATATCGTGTTCTTTTGCAATTTGCATTGCTTTAAGCATCATATCGTCATTTTGAACGCCCTTTCCATCGTCAGAAAAAGCCTTTACTTTGTTTGCAAGACTTTCAAGGTCAGAAAGTTCAATGCCCTTTTCACCCTTAGTGATAGATGCAAGCGGATAAACGTTTATAACCGCATCTTTATCAATAATATCTTGTTGAACCTTTAAGTTTTCAAGGCTATCGGGCACGGGGTTTAAGTTTGGCATTGTAAAAAGAGCAGAATAACCCGAAACTGCGCCAGCAGTAGAACCGGTTAAAACCGTTTCTTTATATGAAAAACCCGGTTCGCGAAGATGAACGTGTGCATCAACAAAACCGGGTAAAATAAACAAATTATCACAATCAATAACGGTGTAAGTAGACAAGTCAGACGGAGCTAAAAAGGAAAGTTTACCCCCAGAAATCACAAGGTCACGTTTAACGAACTTGTTAGAAGTGTAAACTGTTCCGTTTTTGAGCAAAAAATTCATAAAACCACCTAATTACAAAGAAAAAAGCCGTGCAAAAGCAAGGCTTGTTCAGCAAAAAACACGGGAACGCCCGCTTGTAAACTTAAAACCTTGCCGGTCTCTCTGTACCGAATTAAAGATTTATCTTATATAGAATAACATTTAAATATTAAGATGTCAAGAAAATATTAAAGCGTGTTTAAATTTAAATCTTATCACTTGCTTTTAAAATTTATTTTTTTAAGTCGTCGCGAAGTTGTGAAGTTGAAACTCCTTTAGTATACGGCAAAAACACAATTTCAACGTCAATTCCGTTTTCCTTAAACTGCTTTTCAGTTGCGTTAAAACGTTCTGTGCCCTTCCAGTCGTCACCAACGAACAAAACGTTATAATTAAACTTGTTTAGCGCAAGCATTTTGTCTATAGTTTCTTCAGTGTTAATTATAGCAACTTCGTCAACCACTTTAAGCGCATTGACAATTCTTGCCCTATCAGTTTGATTGATAACTGGATTTTTGCCTTTTACGTTCACAACGTAATCGTCGTCACAAACACCCACGATAAGATAATCGCAAAGTTTTTTGCAACGTTCAAACAAGTTTAAATGTCCAACGTGGAACAAATCGTAAACACCACAAGTATAACCTATTTTTTTGCCTTTTTCCATATTTAATACCCTTATGCTAATTATCTTCGCCAAAATCGTAAACTTCAGATTCGTGTTTGCAAACCCTTTGTTCTTCGGGCGGAAGTTTCATATAGTCACCGTACATTTTAGTTAAAAATCTATCGTACTCAGCGGTAATCTTAAAAGTTTTTCCTTCAAACAAAATATCGGTAAAAGTTTCCACCGTGTCCGCAGGGAAAAACATGTTAAAGTTTTCAGAAGATGCTAAACTCATATATTCATAGTCTTTTTCTAAATCTTTATACTTGAATATGATGTCTTTTTCAAGTTTATTTCTCCATTTAAGTTGAGTTTTCCTTGACGGGATAAGCAATATTTTAGAAATTAACTTTAACAACTTGCTACCTTTTGTAAACGGATAGCCACGAGTATAAACCATGCGAAGTTTCGCCTTAAACAAAAACTTCTTTCTAAGTTTTTTATCGGTTGGAACTTTGTCTAACGGAAAAATATCTAAGTATATGCCGTTGTGTTCATATATCTTTAAATCTCTTTTACCACCAAACTTAGTGCCGTTTTTACGGAATTTGGAAAAGTTTATGTATTCATAATTAGGGTCGTCAGTCCCTTGCAAAAAGTATCCCTCAAGCTCGTTTTCTCTATAAATTTTCAAAAAACGCTCGTATTCGTTTCTAGTCATATAAACGTCGA
>SVHO01000024.1 GCA_015055725.1 Clostridiales bacterium
CCGTGTTTGCTACGTCAGTGCATAGGAGTTAATAGACTCTGAAGGTGGTAGTTAATTTAACTACAATTTGAGTGGTACCGCGAGTATAGTTGATTATACCCGTCTCAAAGAGAAATCTTGAGACGGGGTTATTTTTTTAAATTAAAAAATAGAAAGGATTTGAATTAATATGAAAAAAACATACGTGACAAAAATGCCAAATCATATCGGTGCTTTTCTAAAGGCAAGTAAATGTTTTTCTGAATTAGGGATAAATATTACTAGGGTAAGCTACAACAAAGCCGTTGATTCACACACTCTATTTATTGAAGTTGATGGTGAAGAAAAATTATTTGAAAAGGCTAACGAAAAATTAAAACAAATAGGCTATCTTTCAAATGAAGATGAAGATACCAAAATCGTGTTAATAGAGTTTCGTTTAGAAGATAAACCGGGAAGCGTAATTAAGGTTTTAGAGTTAATAAGTAAATTTAATTTTAATATTTCATATATAAGTTCACAAGAAAATGGAAGTGATTATCAGTACTTCAAAATGGGTTTATACGTAAAAGGGGCAAGTGATTTAACTGAATTTTTAGCTCAAGCTGAAAAACTTTGTGAAGTTAAGATAATCGATTATAACAACACGGAAAAGGTGTTTGATAATAGCATTTTTTATAATTCATACGTTGACGGATTAGTTAAAACGATGGGGCTTTCTGAAAAGAAAAAAGAGAATCTTTTGGTCAACGTTAATTTAGCGATGCAAACGCTTGACGAGCAAGGGCTTTCGCCTTATAAAACATTTGACAGCATAAGTAAGTTTGCAGAACTTTTAGCTGAAAGTAAGGGGGATAGATTTATCCCTAGAATTACAGTGCACCACATAACAGACAAGACGAAAATTACGTTGATTGAACCAAATTGTGGTAGCAATATTGCTATTTTAGAAAGTGACGGCGAAAGAGTTTTTGTGGATTCTGGTTATGCTTGTTATAAAAAAGAAATGCTTGAACTAATTAGAAAATTAGTTCCTAACTTTAAAGCGGAAAAAGAAAAGCTGATTATTACGCATGCTGACGTTGATCATTGTGGTTTAATCAATGAATTCGACGAAATTATATTAAGCCAAAGAAGTTTTGAAAGTTTAGTTTCCGAGATAGATAATCGTGCAGGTTTTAGAGAGAGAAATTACTTGCATTTACCTTACGTAAACATTTGCAAAACGTTAACTGCATATGAAACAGTTGATAAAAATAAACTTTCTCCTAGGTGGAATAAATCAACATTATCACTTCCAATAGAACAAATAGGGTTTTATTCCATAGGGGAACTTAACTTTGAAGTTTACGAGGGAAAAGGCGGGCATTTACCTGGTGAAATTTTGTTAATTGATTATGAGCACAAAGTTGCATTTACGGGTGACGTGTTTATAAATTTAACCGATTTAACCAAAAAACAAGCCGAATACAATCAATACGCCCCTATTTTAATGACTTCGGTAGACACTGATGCAAAACTTTGTTCTAAAGAGCGTTCTGCTTTTTTGCAAAGATTAGGCGCTGGAAAATGGAGCATATTTGGTGGGCACGGCGGAAAAAAAGAATATATTTTATAAACAATTAAAAAAGATTAAATATATTTTTACCGCTTTAAAATTGCATTAATTTTATAATTATGTTATCATAATAGTGTTGTTTTCAATAATATAAGCGGAATTTTAAGCAAAAATTATTAAAAATTAGGCACGTTATAGTTAAAACTCTAAAAAACATAAGCATAACCACTTATAATATACGTTTTAATTTTCTATAATTATAATTGAGATTATATGATTGGGAGTTAAAACTATGGACGTGGTGACAAAGGTTAAGTGGAGAATAAAAGACCTTTTAATTCAAAAAGGAATGTCCATTTATGAATTAGCGGAAAAGTCGGATATAACCGAAGCGTGTATAAGAAACTGGTATACCAAGCGGAATTACACGCCGAGTTTAGAAGCGATTATAAAGGTTTGTGGCGCGTTAGAAATTCCAATCGCAGAATTATTTAGAGAAGAAGATGATAAACAGGTTAACGTTAATAAAGAAGAAATGCAACTGCTTTCACATTGGGCAAGGCTAAGCGATAAGCAAAAAAGGGCGGTTAAGAACGTTATAGAAACATTTATGGATAAGTAAACGTTAGATATAATGCTAAAGAATAACGAAGAAGAGAAAAAATTTAATAAAATAATTCGGTTAATTAGAAAAGATAGTCACAAAGGGATAGAGTGTTTTTACGCCGAATATGGTAAAATTATTTATATAGCGGCGAAAAGCGTGGGGTGTTCTGAAGATAGGGTTTATGACGTTATAGACGTAGTTTTAACAAAAATTTGGCAAAAAGCAAACAAAATTCGCAACGTTAAAAATCCAAGGGGTTGGATTTTTACAATGGCAAGAAATTGCGCCATAGACGAACTAAATGAAAGGTGGCATTTAGAACTTAAAGAAGAAATATGTAAAGCGGACGACGAATTAGAAAAAGTTGACGGCAAAGATGAATTTGAATATTTAATTAGTCCCTTGAAAGAAAATGAAAGGGATATTTTTATATTTAAATTTAGAATGGATTACACCTTTCAAGATATTGCAAATATTTTAGAAATACCCTTGCCCACAATTACCACAACTTATTATCGCGCGCTAGCAAAAATAAAAAAATTTATAAAAAAAGAAAATTATGAATAAAAACCCCTTTTAGTTGGTGTCTAATTGTAAACCAATGAAAAGGAGATTTTTTATGAAAAAACTTTTAACTTTAATGTTAGCACTTGTGCTTAGCCTTTCGTCTATTGCCACTTATTCTGGCTTTGACGTTTTGGCACAAGCCAACACTTACGACGCGGGTGATGAATATTTTTTAGAATTCATTTCATCTGACGTAGACGAGGAAGATATCAATTTTTCTCACACACCACTTTATAACGCCGATTTAGAAGTAAACGGTAGAGAATATATTTTTACCGTTGACGGTCAAAACGGCTATGCGTTAATGACGCAATTTAGTGGCGAAACCCAAACTTTTTATGAAATTGAAGAGTTGTTTTTTAACAAAACTTCACCCTTTGCAAGTTGCTTGGGGTTGCCCGTTTACATAACGCATAACACTTATTTAGAATATAAAGACCAAGCCTTTTTTGATTTAAGCACGGGCGCACAGGTTAGTGATGAGCAAATGGCTGAATACGTGTTTAACGGCTTTAATTATTTTGGCGGTGGAACGGCAACTTTCACCAACACAACTTTTACCATAAGTTATGCAAGAAAAACAACCGTTAATTATAGCATTCAATATGATTTACCTAATATAAAAGGTTCTTTTATAAACGGCTCTTGCGCGCATACCGCTGGTGCAATTATTTTAATTTATTGGGATAGGTTTTGCGAAAATATAATCCCTAATTACGACCCAATGTCAGTTATTGGACCATTTATTAACTATAGAGTTGCTTCTGAAGAAGTGGAAACTTTAGGTTTAGAACTTGTAGAGTTAATGCAAATTGGCGAACCGCACGAAGGAACAACTTTTAGCGAATTTCAACTTGGCATGGAAACGCTTGTTGAAAGGCAAGGCTATACTTATACCACCACAAATCTTTTTTCAGGTGGAAGTTTTAACTTTAACAATTATAAAAATTCAGTTGAAAACAATATACCCGTTGCTTTCTTTTTATCCGATTTTAATATGCTTAACGGAATTAGTGAAGAAGAAGGCTTAGATACCATTGGCAACGGTTATTGCCCTGTATCACACGTGACGGCTGCGTGTGGCTATAAAATTGACACTTATTATGATGCAAACGATAGCGTTATTCAAACGCGCAACTATATAAAAGTTGCAAGCGGATTAAATTCTTATGGAATTGGTTATTTAAATATAAACGGTGTGACAAGTATTAGCAAAGCAATATCAATACAAGTAAGTTAGAGGAAAAAATGCAAGATAAAGAGTTAGAGAAAATTTTACAAGAAAAAGCAGATAAAATTGAAATGAGAGAATTCTCAGAAGTGTGGGATAAACTTAAAGATAAAGTCGCCCCTGAAAGAAAAGAGAAAAAAAGTATTTTTAAAAACAAATTTTTTCTCGCCTTTGTGCCTTCGCTTTTGGCTATTTGCATAATTCTAACTCCTTTTTTGTTTTTTAAACCAACACCAACACCTGAAGAAGTTTTTTATTCTGATGAATTAAATTTAGTTTCTGTGACGAAGCAAGAAGCGTTTGACGGTCTTTTAAATGCAAATATTACTCACGTTGATTTAAGCGGATATGTTTTTTACGATACTTCGCTTTATTATACAGAAAAGATGGAAGTAAAAGGTGCGTATTTAGAGTTTTATAATGAAAACCCCTCTACTTTTATTGCAAAGATGGACTTGTATGACAAAAGTGTTGATTTAAACCTTGATATTGAAGCATTATACGACACTAACTGTAATGTTAATTCTGCAAACGTGTTTTATAAATTTAAGTCGGCGGATAGTGGGTTTTATGAGTATAGCGTATACGCAACGCATAACAACGTGAAATACGTGATTGAATATTCTGGCATTACAGACAACTTGATGGAATTTTTAACTGACTTTTTTGCCTAAAAACTTTAACGACAAATAGCCTAAAACCATTTTTGGTTATAGGCTATTTTTTTGTTGCAATTTTAGATTTTATATTTATTGCATATAACGAAATCTAATTTATTTGCGCTTGGTTTTTGGTGCGCTTGAATTTGCTCTAAAACGTCAACGTATGCCGTCATCTCGCCGTGAATAAAATCGTTTATAGGTTCGGAATTCAATTCTTCTAAGGCGGTGATAATTAAGTCTATAAGGTATGTTATAAATTGTTCGCATTTCATAATTTTATCCTTTTGTAAAGACTATTTCAGGGAGTGGAAAACTTTCTGATAAGCAAGTGTTAAAGTTGTTTACTATCTCGTTTCGATAATTAAAAAGCGTTGTCCTTGAAATGTTGCAATAGTTTGCAAGTTTCCACGCAGGCAGAGATAGTTTTTTAATATAAATTGCTTTAAACACCGTTATAATTGAGCAACCGCTTGACAATTCTTTCAAGAAATAATGATTATAAAGAAAATTATAGGCTTGAACGTAAAGATTGTCTCCACAAGTTATTAGCGATATTATTTTGTTTTCCTTATTCCGCAAGAAATCTTCTTTTGTGCTTTCCTTCATAGTTATAATTATAGTATTTTTACTTAACAACAGAGTCCTTAAAATTTGAACTGCGAACAATACTAACACCCTAATTTAGACAAGATTGGATATAAGTTTTTATGCATATAATTTTTTTTACTTTTCTCTATTGTTAACTCGTTTACTAAGTGTTATAAAATTTTTATGTGTTCTATACAAAGTTATTAAAACCATTGACATTTAGGGAACAATTTGATAAAACAAAACCAATTTAATTTTATATTTTGTGGACAAGAAAAGCACACTACGTTTCACTTTTAGTGAAGTATAGTGTGCTATACTTTTATTTTGGACAAAAACTCCCTAACAGGAACTCCATAATTGCAGGCGCTTTTTTATTTTATAATTTTAAGGATAAGACTTAATTCAAATGTAGTAAATTTAAGATACGATATATGTAATTTTAATCAAAAATATATAATATTTTATATTGTAGTTATCTAAATAAAGTGATATAATAAAAAACAAGAAAGTGGTTTTCACTTAACACATGGAGGAAAAAAGTTGAAAAAATTAGCGATAGTTGGCTGTGGGTCAAGGGGATATTTCACGTTTGCCAAAGGACTTAAAGAAGATTATGCTGACAAAGTTGATATTGTTGGTGTGTGTGACACAAATATTAAGCGTTGTGAATTTTATCGCGACACGATAAATCCCAACATGAAAATTTATGAAGTTAAAGATTTTGAAACTATGATAGATGAAACCCGTCCAGATATCGTGTTGGTTGCAACTATTGATTGTTTTCACCACGAATATATTGTGCGTGCTATGCGCAAGGGGTGTGACGTTTTTTGCGAAAAGCCCGTGACTATCGACCAAGAAAAATGCAAAATCATAAGAGACGCTGTGCGCCAAACGGGTAGAAAATTGACCGTCACTTTTAACGTTCGCTTTCAGCCGTATTTTGCAAAGTTAAAAGAAATCATTGCATCGGGCGAAATCGGTAGGCCTTTATCAATCAATTATAATTATATGCTTAACACCACACACGGTGGGGATTATTGGAAACGTTGGCATCGTTTTATGGATAAAAGTGGTGGAATGCTTTTACATAAGAGTACGCACCACTTTGACGTTGTTAATTGGCTTTTAGAAGACGAACCCGTTAGCGTTAGCGCGCAAGGGGCAAGGCTTTATTATGGCAACGACGATATAGAGCATGGAGAAAGGTGTTCAACTTGCCCGCACGCGAAAACGTGTTATAGTTATTGTGGTGAAAAAGACGTTGAAGGCATGAAAGAGTTATACGTAAACGCCGAACACGTTGACGGATACGAGCGCGACCATTGTTCGTTTAAGAGCGACACGGATATTTACGACACTATGTCTGTTTCAGTTAGTTATAAAAAGGGTGCGCTTTTGACGTACGGTATAAATTTTTATAGCACGCACGAAGGTTTTACAATGGATATAGTGGGAGAGAAAGGGCGAATTCAGGCGTCAAGTTTTTTTGCCGACAACACGATTATAGTGCATAAGCGTGGTGGGGAAGAGATAAAATATCACGCGGAAACCGTTTCTGGTGGACATAACGGAGCAGACACAAAGATGTTTGAAATGCTTTTCGGTGACGTTAAGGAAGACCCTCTTAATCAACGGGCGGATACGTTTGAAGGGTTTAAGTCGGTTATGATAGGCATAGGCGCAAATCAAAGCATTAAAGAAGGCAAGCGCATAGACTTAACCCATATATTAAACGAATTAAGATAAATTAAATAAAAAAGGAAAAAGAAATGAAACTTATAATTTGTAAAGATACTTCTGAACTTGGCAAAAAATCTGCCGAACAAACGGCTAAAGCAATCAATATGGCTATTAAAGAGAAAGGGTTTGCGCGCATTTTACTTTCAACGGGCGCGTCTCAATTCCCATTTTTTAATGAAATCGTTAACGAAAACGTAGATTGGTCAAAAGTTGAAATGTTTCACCTTGACGAATACGTTGGGATTAGCGAAAATCACCCTGCAAGTTTTAAGCGTTATTTGCTAGATAGATTTGTGTTAAAGGTAAATCCTGGAAAATATCATTTGATAAACGGGCAAGAAAACCCACAAACCACCATTGAAAATCTTACTAAAATTTTAAGGCAGTCACCTATAGACGTGGGGCTTATAGGCATTGGTGAAAACGCGCATATTGCGTTTAACGACCCACCTGCAAATTTTAACGATACTTGCGCTTATAAAGTGGTGACGCTTGCAGAACGCTGTCTTGACCAACAAATTGGCGAAGGGTGGTTTAAGAATCGTGAAGAAACGTTCAAACAAGCAATCAGCATGTCTGCCCCTGAAATTATGAAGTGTAAAAAGATTATATCAGTCGTGCCGTATAAAGTTAAAGCGGAAGCGGTTTACAACACGTTAAACAGTGAACTCACTAATGAAGTGCCTGCAACGCTACTTAAACAACACGCAGATTTCACTCTCTATTGTGACCAAGATTCTGCGTCAATGCTAACTAAAGACTTGATAGAAAAATATCAATAAATAAATTTAGTGTTTAGCCTTTATGGTTAAGCACTTTTTTTGTTGGTTTTTTATTATAAAGGTATTGAAAAAATGAAATTTTTTTGATATTATTAAAAAAACCAATAAAACGGCTTGCCATTTTGTATAATAAGTGACAAGCAAAAAAAACGGACAAAAAATGAGAGAATACGTAAAGCGCTTTAAATTAAACGATTATAGCCTTTTTGACGAGTTTTATCAAAAAACTTCAAAACAGGTGTATTTTACTGCGCTTGGTATTTTAAAAGACCGCGCGAAAGCAGAAGACGTTATGCAAGAAACTTTCGTTGCTTTTTTAGAGACCATAGATAGCGTGAAAGAAAACGATAACGTTTTTGCTTACTTAACGGTTATTGCAAGGAACAAAAGTATAAACGAATATAATAAAAACAAAAGGATTGATTTTGACCTTGATAAACTTCAAAACGTGCATGCAAAATCACATTTTGACGACGGCGGTGTGGAAGAAATTTTAAACTTGCTAGTGGATGAGGAAGATAGAGAAATAGTCGTTTATCACCTTATTTTAGGTTATAAATTTCGTGAGATTGCACGCATTATCAATAAACCGCTCGGAACGGTTTTGTGGAAATATAATAGAGCGTTAAAATGGTTAAAAAACAAAATGGGGGCTTTTTATGAATAACAAACAACTTAAAAACGTATTGAAAGAAAAAGCCGATAAAGTGGTTATCCCAGATTGCCGTGAAAAAATTCTTGAAAGCGCGCACCACCTTATAATAGAAACGCCAAAAACGGAAAAGCCTAAAAAAGTTTATAAAAGGGCATGGCTATATCCCGCGGTATCCGCAATATTGACCGCGTGTTTTTTGGTGGTTGCTATTCCGCTCGGATTGTTCAACCAAAAATCTCCGTCTTTTCCCACTACGGCTGAGATAAATGCTATTTTTTCGCAAGAAGTTATGGCCATTGGAAACGTAGTTAGCGATTTAGACGTTGGTGGGGCAAGTGGGCAAACCTTGTCTACTAATTTGCCACAAGCAAGCACGTTTAAATCCATCGTCCCCTTAAATCAAACGCAAACAAAAAATAATCAAGAAATTGCAGAAGAGATTAACGGTTATCTTTTAACGGGCGTTTCGCTTGCAGGAAAGCAAGTGTTTAATAGCGAAAACACAGACGCAGATTACGGTGAATATACAAAGAAAGTGGTTGTCACTTACGCTGAACTATCAAAAACTTACGTTTATTATTATAACGAAACGGCTAAAAGCAGGCGCGCAAGTGAAGTTGACGGCGTTATGATTGCTGGTGGAAACGAATATTCGGTGAACGGTGGTTGGAATAAGCAAAGTGATGAACTAACAATGTATTTGACCGTTAAAACGGGTGAAAATTCTTATATAAAATTTACTAACGAGCGCGAAACGGAGAGCGGAGAATTCGAAACGGAATATTCTTATAAGTTTATAGAAAATAATCAAACGGTTAAATCGGTCTATATTGAACTTGAAAAAGAAGATGATGAAACGGAAATGGAAATCCACATCAAAAAAGGTGATTACGTGACCGTTTGTGAATTTGAATTTTATAACGATTATATAGATTGCTATTATAACGGACAAAAAATAAAGATTGAAATAACGGCAAGCACTTATAAATATATAATTGACGGACAAACGGTTGAATTGCCAAAAAATTAAAACATTAAACAACGTATGTTTTTTACAAAACAATAGGTTAGCACTTTATTGCTAACCTTTTTTCTATTCAATATCGTCTATTATTAACTTTCTTTTTATTTGTCATTGTCTTCAACAAGTATTGATTTTTTATAAGAGATTGGGGAAACACCTACGATTTGATTAAACTTTCTTGAAAAATAAATATAATCTTCAAAACCGCAGTTGAGAGAAATATCGCTTAAAGACATAGAGTTTTGATATATCTTTATTAAAGTTTTTGCGTGTTTAATGCGCAGTTCATTTAAATATTCAACAGGCGTTTTGCCAACTATATTTTTAAATTGCGCTCTAATATAATCCTCGGCATATCCGCTTTGTTTTAATAATTCAGTCACGTTAAAATTGCTATCGTGAAACTTTAAAAACATTTTCCTTTTTATGTTGTTTATCGTTTTTTCTATCGGGTTGCTGGTCTTAAAGTTTTTCAACACGTAATAAATAAACGAAAGGCAAAGTGAATTAAAATATTCTTGGTTATCATATCTGCTTGAAAAAATCATTTGAAGCAGGGAAAATCCATCTCCGCGTTCGTTGTCTTTGAAAATAATTGGGGTTTTTACATGCATCAATTCATCACTCTTTCCTGAAATAGCAACGTATCGCAGGTTGTCATAAGAAATTGAGCCGTGCTCAACGTTTGGGGGTATAACCACAATCATGCCTTGTTCGGCGTCATAAACTTTTCCTTCAATATTAAGTTTGCCTTTCCCCGAAGAATAAATAAAAAGTTCATAGTCTTTATGTTTATGAAAGTTGACCTTCTCTTTACTATAAGCGCCAAAATAAGAAATATAACTCATAATAGCCTCCATTATCATTATACAAAAAATCTATCTTTTGTGCAACTTGTTTTATTATTTAGGCTAACTTTTTTTAATATGTGATAGTATAATTAACTTATAGGTTATAGTTTAGTTATAAAGGAAAGAAAAATGGAAACGGCAAAAACCTTAAAAATGGGCAGAAAAAAAGAAGTCAACATGCTTTCAGGCTCCATAATGAAAGGCGTTATGGCAATTGCCATACCGATTATGTTAATGAACGTGTTGCAGTCACTTTTTAACATAATTGATATGAGTATATTAAAGATATACGATACTGACGGTGGCTATTCGGTTGGCGCTGTTGGCGCGTGTGGAACTCTTTTTAGTTTTATCACGGGGCTTGCTATCGGTATTGCTGCAGGTGCTAACGTTGTTATAGCAAAGTATATAGGTATGGGCGATAGAGATGGTGTTAATAAATCTGTAGGCACGGCTCTTGTGTTTTCAGTTATAAGTGGAGTTGTTTTACTTATAATAGGCGTGGTTTTTGCAGAATTCTTTTTGGGGCTTGTAAACTGCCCTACAAAATTCTTTGATAAAGCGGTTTTATATTTTAGATTATACTTTTTGGGTATGCCGTTTTTTACCTTCTATAATTTTGCCGCAGCGATTTTAAGGTCCGCGGGCGACTCAAAAAGGCCGATGATATATTTAACCATTGGCGGAGTTGTAAAAGTGGCTTTAACTTTTCTTTTAGTTGGTGTGTTTAAAATGGAAATCGTTGGAGTTTCAATTGCAACTATATCAACTTGGATAATTACGTCTTTTTTAGACGTTGTTGCGCTTACTCGTGACGGGGGTGTGGTTGCGGTTAATTTTAAGAACCTAAAAATATATGGCAAGCAATTAAAAGAAATGTTAAGAATTGGTATTCCAACCGGTTTACAACAAGCACTTTATTCAGTTGCAAATCTTGTTATCGCAGGCGCTGTTAACACTTATGGTTCTGATGAAATTACTAGGGCAAATGCGTCAACGGGTGTTTCAATTGCAAACAATTTTGATGGAATATTATATCAAATAGCGGTTGGCCCTTCTCTTGCAATTATGCCTTACGTGAGCCAAAACGTAGGCGCAAAAAATATGAAACGCGCAAAAGAAGCAATGTGGAAAGGCTTACTTATAACGTTGATATTTGCAGGGGGACTGGGTGCGCTTTCAGCAATATTCTCTGCGCAACTTTCTTCTATTATGACGTCTAATCCAGAAATTATAAAGTTTTCTCAACAAAAGATGATGTTGATTTCAAGCACTTACTTTATCTGTGGTATAAACGAAATATTCGGCGCTGGGTTAAAAGGTATGGGAAAACCTATGGTGCCAATGATTGCAACTATGATATTTATGTGTGGAATAAGATTTCCTTGGGTGTGGTTTATTTATCCGTTATTCCCAAATTTAACCTTCCTTTACACTATTTGGCCAATAGGGTGGATACTTTCAATAATAATGGTGTTGTGCTTCTTAATCCCAACTTCAAAAAAACTGCAACAAAAATTTGAAAATGAGAAGCAAGAAAAAGATAAAGAAGTTGACGTTGCTTAATTAAAATTAAATAAAAGGCAAGTGAGTTAAATAAAAAACCACTTGCCTTTTTTGTTTTTCTAAAAATTTTTTAAAAATCCCAATAAAAGGGCAAATTAGTTTGTATATTAAGTGAAAGCACCTAAATTCAAGGAGGAAAAATTATGAAAAAAATTAAAAAATTATTGAGTTTGGCGCTTGCAAGTGCGGTGGTTTTAACTTTTGGGGCATTTGCAGGGTGCAACAACAATCAGTCGTCATTGTCTTTTGAAACGGCTTACGAAACGTCTGCTTTGGGCGCGATAGGAATTCTTGAAAGTGTTAACGCTAAAGATAACGGCGGTTCAAATCAAGGTTTAGCAGTTGTAAAAGCGATTAGCACAGAGCAAGAACAAGAAATCGTGAAAAACTTAGCCATCGTTCAAAACACCTTAAAGGGTGGGGTGATAAAAAGTGGAGTTAAAGAGTCTACTCGTGAAGGCTTTGAAAAATATTACACGTTGTCTGCAACCGATTTAAGTGGTGTTGAAAAAGTGTACGAATTTTATTATAACGAAACTTCTGGCCGTGAACGTGGTGAAACGAGAATGGACGGAGTGGTTATACTTGACGGCGTTGAGTATACTATGGTCGGCGAAAAAGAAGTTGAGTGGGGCGAACAGGAACTCTCGTTCTTGGTTAAAATTGATAACAGCAATTACGTTGAGATTGAACAAGAAGATGAGGGTGGTGAACGTGAATTTTCTTATACCGTTATTAAAAACGGTGTAGAAGTTTATGAAACCGAAGTTGAATATGAAAAAACAAAAAGTGGAAGCACCATTATAAAATTCGAAACGGAAACCCCTGACGGCGAAAAAGAATATGCGTTTAGGTTTTATACGGAAAACGGAGAAAACTTCGTTAAAGTTGTTATCGAAGAAGAGAACGGAAAAATAGAAGACCGTGTACTTGCGCTCATTAAAATAATCGTTAATGCGGACCAAACCGTCACCTATCAATTTATAAACACTGCTAGCCAAAGCGTTTTATAGAATTGATGATTGTGAAAAGAAAACAGATACCAACGAAAAACCCATTTTTACTGCGTGTAAAAATGGGTTTTTTTGATGCTATTTAGATTGACTTTAATTTTTGCTAATGATATTATATAGATAGTTGTTTAATATAAAATAAATGCTTGTTTGGAGAAACGATTTATGCAAGTTGACGTGTTTGACGTTAAAAAGAGAGACCGCTGTGCAAAAATTTTAATTTGGGCGTGCTTTGCCTTTTACACTTTGATGCTTGCAAGCAAAAACGTGTATACGGCAGAGATTGTTACGCTTATGGGCGTTTTTAAAACCACAAAGGCTCAAACAAGCCTTGCAATGACTTATTATTTTATCGTTTACGCCATAGTGCAGGTAATTTTATCATTTACGATGACTAAAATTAACTTGCGCGTGTATCTTACGGTAACGGGTGTGTTGTCTGCTATTCTTACCGTGTTGATAGGCATTACTTTAGACATTAACATTGTATACGCTTTGTGTGCTGTAAACGGCGTTATGCAAGCGGGAATTTATTCAGGGTGCATGTCCGTTTTGGCAAAATATTTGCCAAACACTATGTTGCCTTTGGCAAATAAAATTATGAGTTTTGGCGCTGCGTTTTATGCCGTTCTTGCTTATGGCGTGCCATCACTTTTCGTAGGTTTTGGGCTTTGGAACGTTCCATTTATTCTTTTGGGTGTCGTATTTTTAATTTCTGCTATGGTTTTCTTTATTGCTGTTGGCAAAATGAGAAAATTTTCAACCGTTTCAATTGTTGTTGCAAAAGAGAAACGGGAAGATGAAAAACCGTTTATTAAATTAGAAAATAAAAAAAGCGTTGCACTTTATTTTGTTTGCATGCTCGCTTTCGCTTTGTTTAATCTTGTGGGGCATTACACGGTGCTTAGTTGGATACCAAATATGTTAGTTGACGTATTTAAAATGCCTGATAGTTTTTCTATTTTTATAACCTTGCTTGCGCCCACCATTTCGTTTGTTGGCTCGCTCGTTTGTATAAACCTTTGTCAAAAATACACTAATTTATTTTACGTTGGAATGGTGTTTATGATTATAGGGACAATCGTTCTTGTTCCTATGATATTTATCTTTAATTTTAATATGGTTCTATCTATAATTTTAATAGTTGTTTATATAACTATGTCTGCGGGCGCAAGGGCAGCATTTAGTGGAATACTTGCTTTTAAAATGCGCTCTAAGATTGATTCTGGCAGTTATTTAGCGGCTTATAACAGCGTTGCATCTGTAATAGCAGGCGTTATTCCGCCCTTAACGGGTTTGCTTATCGACGCGTTCCCCGGAGTACAAGGATACGGGGTATCGTATTTATTTACAACAGTGTTCAACGTGCTATTTATTTTAGGCGTTTTTGCTTACGGTTATTGGTTTAAGAAAAGAAAACGTTCATAATATAATTTCCTATTTTCAAAAACGCATATTTAGTACATAAGTTGCAAATTTTATAAAATTATAAAAATCGTTTGATTTTATTTATTAAAAGTGATAATATAAAAACGTAAATGCGTTTGAGCAAGTTTAAGTAGGCTAAAACTTAACCCAAAGAGAAATGCCGGTTGGTGCAAGGCAAGGAAGGGTTTTTGCTGAATACGTCTTGCAAGCAGTGCGCTGAACAAAGGATATCTTTTATTAGGTGGCAACGGGTGTTCCCGTTATAGAACGTGGGTGTTGATTGACACTCTTCGAGGCTGTTTTTGTGAAAAAACAGTGAATAGAGGTGGTACCGCGATTTTTCGTCCTCTGTATTCTTGAAAGGAATACGGAGGATTTTTATTTTGTTTTAGTCCGTATTTCTAAAGGGAGGGTAAAACAATGACACAGGCACAAATTTTTACGATTATTGCAATAAGTATTTATGCAGTACTTATGGCTTTCGTTGGTATTTTCACTTACGGAAAGGCTAAAAATCTTGATGGATTTTTGCTCGGCAATAGAAAAGTTGGGGGTTGGGCAACGGCTTTTGCTTACGGCACGGCATATTTTTCAGCGGTAGTGTTCGTTGGATACGCTGGGCAACACGGTTGGAATATCGGTATAGGCGCAATTTGGATTGGTATTGGAAACGCTATTTTAGGTTGCTTGCTTTCTTGGTTGTTGCTCGCTAACCGCACTAGAAAAATGACCAAAAAATTAGACGCAAGAACTATGCCTGACTATTTTGAAAAACGCTATAATTCTAAGGGCATGAAACTTATGGCGTCTATTGTAATCTTTATTTTTCTCGTTCCTTATTCGGCGGCGGTTTATAAAGGTTTAGGCTCGCTATTTAGCGCGGTGTTCCCTGGTGTTGACACTTGGATTTGGATGTTGATGATTGCAACTTTAACCGCAATATATCTCGTGGTTGGTGGATACATAGCAACCTCTTATACCGATTTAATTCAAGGCATAATAATGCTAGTTGGCGTAATTTGTTTAGTCGTTGCCGTTCTTTGTCACGGAAGTGTTGGTGGAATAACCGGACTAATTGAAAATCTTGGAAAGTTTGAATCTGTTCCCGGTGACCCGAATGCCGTCACGGGAGAACAACTTACAAGCCTTTTCGGTGGCTCATCATTTAAGTTTTTATGCTTTAATATTTTGCTTACGAGCTTTGGAACGTGGGGCTTACCGCAAATGATAGGAAAGTTTTATGCCATTAAAGATAAGAGCGCAATTAAGCGTGGAACAATCGTTTCAACTATATTCTGTGTGATTATAGGTTGCGGTGCGTATTTGGTTGGTTCAACCTCACGTTTGGTTCTCGGCGGAAAACTTCCCGAAGGTGGAATAGATGCAGTTATTCCAACCTTGCTTATGGAAGTGCTAGGGAACGGAACGCTCGGCGTTATTCTTTTATCAATAATTATGATACTTTTACTCTCGGCGTCAATGTCAACGCTTGAAGCAGTGGTTTTAACTTCGGCGTCTGCAGTTGCGGTTGACTTTATACCAACCGTTCGTAAAAAAGAAACTAAACAAAACACGCAAGTGTTGCTTACTAGAATTTTGTGTTTAGTTTTCGTTGCTTGTTCGTTTATTTTCGCAACGCTTAATATTCCTATTATAGTTAGTTTAATGTCTTTCTCTTGGGGGGTTGTTTCGGGTTGTTTTATCGGGCCTTACGTTTGGGGCTTGTTCTCGAAGAAGATAACAAAGGTCGGTGCATATTCGGGTATGATTGCAGGGCTTATTACGGTTGGCGGAGCAACGTTAATTATTTCGTTAACTTCAAGTTTTGCAGAGGCGGCAAAAATGGCGCCGGAAATGGGCGTTTTCGCAATGGCGATATCTTTTATAATCGTGCCGATAGTTAGCCTTTTAACTAAAAAGAAACCCGAAGAAAAAGAAAGGGTTGAAGAAATATTTAAGTGCTATAAAGAAAACTAACAAGAAATAAAAAGAAAAAGGGTTGACCGTTTTTGGTCAACCCTTTTATAATTGTTATAAAATAATTTCCATTCCTATTTTTTGTGGGGAAAGTCCACGTTTCTGATAAAAATTTAAGGCAGAAGGGTTGCAAGCCCAAACGTTTAACGTTAGGTTATAGCAACCGTTTGCTTTTGCAAATTCTTGTGCGTAATCGTATAACTTCGTTCCTATACCTTTACCGCGCGCGCTTTCATCAACGCATAAGTCGTCTATATATAAAGTTTTAACGTCGGTTAAAATAGAATTATTTAAGTGTTGCTGAAAAATGCAAAAGCAATAACCTATCACCTTATCGTCATCATCAATATAAACGAAGATAGGTTTAGTTTGATCGGATATTATAGATTTAAGTTGTTCATCACAATATTTGTTGCCAACTTTAAAAATATCTGGGCGGGCGTTGTGGTGAACTAAATCAACTTGAGAAAGCAAACGATTAATAGCCGGAATATCTTTAAATTGCGCTTTCTTAATCATAATTTATTAGCCTTTTTTAAAGTTTACAAACGTCTTGCTCGGTTATAAGTTTAAAACCTGCGCTTATTGGTGGCGTTTTCGCTGCATGGAACTATTCAAACGGAACGGCAACCGGTATCACCACTACCAGAGAACTTGATATGGCGTCTATTACTACTACGGTTGAAAAAGGTAAAATCACCGCAAACAGTGAAGGTATGACCCTTATTGTTGATGACGAATCAGACGTTGCCGGCGTTCAAAATCCAGTTGCATTTAAAGCAATGTTGAGAGGTGCTGGTAGCATTAACATCACCTTTAGTCCAGATTCTTCTGCAGAACCTACCGTTCAAAACAATGGTATACATATGATTGCAACCGTTACGGTTTCTAAAGATGCAGATGCAACTCAATGGAAGGCAGATGATGCTGTAAATGATGAGGATAAAACACTCGTTGACATTTTGGCACCTAACGAAGCAATAGATCCTGAAACTGAAAAACCTTCGAACGTGATTGACCTTGGCACTACTAAATCGGCTGTAATTTCTGCAGAAAAAATTATCAATGCTTTACTTTTCTGCGGTGGCAAACCCGTTATTCTTGACACCTATCAAAAGAACCAAGAATTCAAAGCTGCTATGTCAAAATATACAATTAATATAACCATTTCTGAAGCTGTATAATTGATAATAACAAACATACTATTATAGCTTAACGTGAACGGCGCGCAATCGTGCCGTTCACATAATTTTTAGAACAAATGCAAAGCCATCAAACATTTATAACAATTTTAACTATTTTCGTTTTTGTTTTGTTAACTGCGCTTTTCACTTTTTTAATTGTTTACTTAGTTAAACAACATTTAAAGCTTATAAAGTGTGGGATTGAAGACGAAGATATAAAAAAAGAATATCAAACCCCAAAGAAGAAAGGGTGCTTATCAGGGATAATTGATAAAGTTGTCTCAGTGCTGATATGCGCTCTTTTGGGCGTTGTTTTGATAGGCTCTCTTTCTATTAAAATTAATGGTGACAAGCCAGTTAAAGGCGCGCCCGTGCTTAAAGTTGTTTCAAGCAACTCTATGAGCGTGCGTTATGAGAGAAATAAATATTTGTTTGATAACAAAATAACCAATCAACTTCAACTTTTTGACTTGGTTCTTTTATATGAATTGCCTAAAGAAGAAGATTTGAAGTTATATGATATAGTGGTTTATCAGCATATTAACGGCACGTTGCTGATCCACCGTATCGTTGGCATTGAAGAGCCTAACTCTTATCACCCCAACGAAAGGTATTTTATGATGCAAGGTGATGCTGTTGCCGCGCCAGACGTTTACCCGGTTAGATATTCACAAATGAAAAGCATTTATCGTGATGAAAGAGTGCCAAACGTGGGAAGTTTCGTTTACTTTATGCAAAGTCCTGCCGGCACGTTGTGCTTTTTATTAGTTATTTTTGCGGTTGCTTCAATGCCCATTATTGAAAAGGTTGTTAATGGTGCAAGAAAGAAGCGTTGGGCTTTAATTAGCGCGCAAGAAGCCGAGTCGCAAACGGCGGTTACAAGTGCCGTTGCGCCTTTAGTGGTTGAAAGTGCTGAAACAGTTGAAGACAAAGATTTTTATGGAAGAAGCAAAAGGTTAACGTTTAGTGAAAGGCTTGCGCTTTTAAGTCAAGAAAAACGTGAGTGGTTTAGTAATATCGTTAGTGTTTTGTCAACTGTTCCAAGAGTGAAATCAAACGTTAGCAAGCGTGCAATGACTTTCCGCGTTGGTAATCAAACAATTACTAAAATAAGTATAAAGGGGAGAACGCTTGTTGTAAATCTTGCGGTTGACCCAAGTGATTACGAATTATCTAAATACGGCGCAAAAGACGTGTCTAGCGTTAAGGAATATAAAACTTGCCCAACGGCATTTAAAATCACGTCTAATCGTCGTGCGGGATACGTAATGGATATTGTCGTGCAAAAATTCGGTGGCTTGCTTGAACAAGTTCAACCTGTGGTGGTTGAAAATAAAGTCGTTTACGAAAGGAAAGAACGCTTAACTTTTGCCGAAAAAATTGCCTTATTAAATGAAGAAAAGCGTTTGTGGTTTGAAAAGATTGTTGAAATTTTATCCACCGTTCCAAACGTGAAAAAGAACGTTTCTAAGTATAGCATGGCCTTCCGCATTGGCAATAAAACGATTGCAAAACTAAGCGTTAGGGGAAAAACTTTGGTTGTTAACCTTGCCGTTAACCCTGAAGATTACGTGCTTAACAAATACGGAGCAAAAGACTGTTCGAATATTAAAAAACATAAAACTTGCCCAACTGCGTTCAAAATAAGTTCTAAGCGTCGTGCGGGCTACGTTATAGATATAGTTGCCGATAAATTTGGTGGCGTTAAAGAAAAGGTCCTTGACGGATTTTTTGGAAGAAAGAAATTAAGTTTTAGGTATAAACTTTCAAAACTTTCTGAAGAAAGGAAGGGTTGGTATAAGCAAATTATAGCCCACCTTAAAGAAAAAGTTGAACTAACCAAGCGAGAGAGCAAGCAAGGTGTTTCGTTTAAGAAAGGGTTAAAACCTGTGGCAAAAATAACCATTAAAGGTAAATCGCTTTACGTTTATTTGGCAGTTAACCCAGGTGATTATACTTCGAGTAAATATGGCGTTAAAGACGTTTCTGGAATAAAAGCACACGCAAATTATCCCGCACAAGTTAAGTTAACTTCTGCAAGAAAGGTTAAATACGTTAAACAAATTATTGATTTAATATAAAATAAAAAATTAAAAGGAGGATATGCTTATGAAAAAGTTAAAATTAGCAACGTGCATAATGGTTTTAGCTTGTTTTGCTATCTTCCTTTTTTCAAACGCTTTCGTTAAAGCTCAATGGATTTATAGTGGAAGCGCACCCAGTAATTTAAACCTTGACCTTGATATAACGGTTTTTCAATGGGAAGGCTCTGAAGGGTTGCCAAACGACGTTGCGGGTGAAAACCACCGCGAACTGATCGATACAATTCTTGATGGTGTTGTGACCGATAAAAACGGCAACAAAATAGAAATAGGGTTAAACAACTCCGATTCGTATATAAGTGAAGAAATTAACAACAGGTCAACAAATTGGCTTTTTTCTTCTAAGACTTTGGGTAGCATGGACTATTGGGAAAGAAATGATATTGCCGATTACTTTAATCTTGATACAACGGGGTTAACTTTCTTAATTTATTTCCCAGAGGGTGTTGCGGATACTTATTATTTATATACAACCAGTGTTGATTTGGGCGAATCTTCGCCAAGTGTTCCAATTGGTCAAGATATTTATCCAATATATCAAACTATTTTGCAAAAGAATGAAAAGGGGCAATGGGTTGCAACTGAAACAAAGGTTGGGTATGCGGATTCTGCGTATTATAGCAATCCTGTCACAGGGTCGTGGCTTGTGAAATATCCGTCATTTGATCCTGCTACGTGGGATGAGGGTGACCTTGGAAATTCGTTTGGAGATGCCGTTATTGTTAATGCGGGTGAAACGGTTACAACTTACTTAACTTTGCCAACAGATTCAAGATATTATAAGTTTACTGCAAAGTCAAATAAGAATACTGCAATTAGCACAGATAACACGTATGCAAAGTTTAATGTTTATGATTCAAATGGTAAACTACTTGATGTGAACGGACAAGGAACTTCTGCTATAACGTTTAAACCGACAAATAATGGCGTTTACTACATAGAAGTTTCGGGTGACACGTCTATCACATTTAAAATCACCCAGTAATAAATTATCAAAAATTTTTATAGTATTCTAAGAAATGGTTTGTTGCTTTATAGAGCAAATAGTTTTAGAGAATAAATGCAAGAAGTTTCTAAATCGTCGTTGAACTAGTTTTTAAGGAGAGGGGAAAAATAAGGCATTTTTAGAGAAGGTTAAATACGTTGAACAAATTATGGTTGCCCACAAAAACCACGGTGGGAAAATCCGTTTCTATGAAGTATGACGCAAAGCAAGGTGGAACAAGGATAACCATTGACCCAAATGCTTGGTCGGCGGGTGTTGCTAATGCTTAACTGGAGGCAATTTATATGATTATTAAAAACGATATTAAATACGTTGGTGTTAACGACCACGAAATTGATTTATTTGAAGGGCAATACGTCGTTCCTAATGGGATGGCTTATAATTCATACGTTATTTTAGACGAAAAAATCGCCGTTTTTGATACGGTTGATAAGCGTTTTGGAAAGGAGTGGCTTGACAACGTTAAAGTGGTTGTTGGCGATAGAACTCCTGATTATCTTATCGTTCAACATATGGAGCCCGACCACTCTGCAAATATTTTAGAATTTGCTAAAACTTATCCGTCGGCAAAAATCGTTGCGTCTTCAAAGGCGTTCGTTATGATGAACAACTTTTTCGGTACGGATTTTTTAGATAAGCAAGTTGTCGTTGGCGAAGGCTCAACGCTTTCTTTAGGAAAACACAACTTAACTTTTATAACTGCCCCTATGGTGCATTGGCCAGAAGTAATCGTAACTTATGATAGCACGGATAAAATTTTATTCTCGGCAGACGCGTTCGGTAAGTTTGGTGCGCTTGACGTTCAAGAAGACTGGGCTTGTGAAGCGCGTAGATATTATGTCGGTATAGTTGGAAAATACGGTGTGCAAGTTCAAGCACTTTTGAAAAAGGCTTCAACGCTTGATATTCAAACCATTTGTCCTTTGCACGGGCCTGTTTTGAGTGGTGATTTAAGCCAATACTTAGATTTGTATAACGTTTGGTCAAGTTATGGGGTAGAAAGCGAAGGGGTGCTTATCGCATACACGTCCGTTTATGGAAATACCAAAAAAGCAGTTGAGTTGCTTGAACAAAAACTTGTTGAAAACGGTTGCAAAAAAGTGGTTGTCAATGATTTGGCGCGTTGCGATATGGCAGAAGCGGTTGAAGACGCTTTCCGTTATGGAAAAATCGTGCTTGCAACAACAACTTATAACGGTGGAATTTTCCCCTTTATGCGTGAGTTCATAAATCATCTCACAGAACGCAATTTTGCAAACCGCACGATAGGTTTTATAGAAAACGGAAGTTGGGCACCCGTTGCAACGAGAACTATGAAGGCTATGCTTGAAAAAAGCAAGAATATAGATTATCTCGAGACTGAAGTTAAAATTTTGTCCGCGCTTAATAAAGAAAGTGAAGAGCAAATATGCGCGCTCGCAAAAGAATTGTGTAAATAATTATTATATAAGTAATTTTAAGGCTTAACGGTTATTGTGCCGTTAGGCCTTTTTATTTGAAATAATGGAATATATATTATATAATGTACACGCGCGCACGCGCGCGAATTAAGAATTGTGTCTATGCGCTTTAGTTAAACACAATATATTGTGAAATGTCGAAAAACAAGCGTTTTTTATCAAAAAAGCACTTAAAAACGGCAAAAACAACTTATTTTAAACTTTTTAAAGTTTTTTTAAAAAAGTATAAAAAAACGGTTGACAAATGTTTTGTTTTACTATATAATCGGTAATGCTCTCAAACGAAAGGGCAAAAACATATAAGCAAAATCGTTAGTTTTTTTCTTGCGATTTAAGGTATGGCGAAAAACAAAATATTGTGGTTAGAACAAAAAAGAACACAACATTTTGGTGTCAGAAAAAAAGTTTAAAAAAAACTTAAAAATTTTCAAAAAACCTTGATAAAATGCTTGACTTAAAATAATGCTTATGTTATTATATGTAGGCTGTCGCGAAAAACGACGGCAAACGTCAACCGCTGTTGACGGGAGTAGCTTAAAAATTGAATAGAAGGAAATATGACGAAATAATAGTTATTTTGTAAAGTTTCTGTCAAAATCTTTTGAGTATGAAATATGTACTTAAAAACAGTCATTATATGACACAAATTTAACGCTATCAAGCGAAATCGTTAGAGCAGTTGAGCTTACGAGCTCGGCTTTAAATAATTAAACTTAAGAGTTTGATTCTGGCTCAGGACGAACGCTGGCGGTGTGCTTAATACATGCAAGTCGAGCGGAGTTTGGAGGGCTTGC
>SVHO01000025.1 GCA_015055725.1 Clostridiales bacterium
AGCAGGAGTTGTTACAACATCTAATGTATCTCCATTAGCATCAAAAAACTCCACTTCAAATGCTTTACCATCATATTCACAAACAATAGTTCCTTCTGCTCCTGATGGTATATTTTCATAATCTTGTGTAATTTTTACAACATCTAATTCTTTCATATTCACTTCTCCTTTTTATCTGGATATACTGTAACAATTTTATATGTTACTCTCTTATTATCTTTTTGCACAACCGCAACAACATTTGCACTAACGCTTTTACCATCTTTGCCAATAAGCGTTGTATGGTATGTATGTTTCAACCCATACTGCGTTTGAACTGTTTTAGTTGGCTCACGGTTAATTATAGAATTAACAACATTATTGTGAAACATTTTAGAGTCACTAGTTGTATATCCTAAAACATCTCTCATAAATTTTGCTTTAGAGCCACCTTTTGGATGGTTCGTGTTTAATAAATAACCCTGTGTCTTTTTAGCGCTATATCTAACATCTCCACGTTTAGAAATGGGCTTGCTAATAGAATTTATCTTCCTTTTTTCACCATCAGTATGCCCAAAACCGCTTCTATATCCTGCACCCATATTAGTTTACCTCCTTTAGGTGAGATAAACTAAATTCACTTTCAAACGATATTAGTTTTACGCCCTGTATTTTCGCCAAATTGAAAATTCTATCTGGCATACGCCCATAGACAATTACTGTTTTAGGCTGTAATTTGTTTATCACATAGTCAAAGCCCGTAATAAACATATTTCTACCTTCAACTGTTTTAATACAACCGTGTGTGCCAACTGCTATGGTCTTACCACTTTCCACCCCATAACACGCAAGTTCATAAGTGCGTTCATCTCCCCAACGGACATTAGGAATTACTTCTACACCATTTTCCTGTAGCCAATGCGCAAGAGCTTTACCACGATATGTATTCCATATTTGCATACTTAAAGGCATATCATAGTATAAACTATAATCGGGAGATATAATTCCCTTATATTGCTTTATAATAGGCAAATATTTTTGTGGGTTATTCCAAAAACATTCAAAAACCGAATCGTGTTCATAAAAGTGTATCCACGAGTCAAATTCTTGTTTGCTTCTGGCTTTTGAAAAGGTTATGACCTTTTCAGGTATCAAGTTACTAGTCGTAATTCGGGGTATTTCTTCTTTCCCGTCATACGTTGCGTTTCTAACTAAAAACGAGTTAAAAACGTCTTTTCCCGCCAATTTTGGCATTGTCAAAATAGTATTCACTTCCGAATACCTCCTATATTTTATTTGACATAAAAGACAGGAAGTGTTATACTATTTGTGTAACGAGAAATGTATAACAACATTTCCTGAAAGGCACTTAATCGTTGTTGGTAGCAACTTTTAGGTGCTTTTCTTTTATTATCATTCAATTTTAATATTTCAATCTTTTAAAAGCAGCGTCTGGTGAAACACCATAATTCACTATAAGTTCAACTTCATCTAACCCTATAGTTTCTTCATAAGGCATCATTATTTCTCCAGCCATTGCTTTTACAATCCATTCCACACTCTTAAACGGTGGAATTTTTTTATTTTGGACACTTCTATTATAAATTGGCGTAAACCCTAATTTATAAACATATGGGTGTAAAATTTCGTGCATTATGTGCATTCTATACCCACCTGTATTCCTTTCATATGCACCTTCAAAAACATAATCGGCAATTTGTATTATAAAACCACCGCCTTCAGTCATAATACAACGGGCAGGAACATTTTTAGGCAACTCTGCTTCTTCCACTATCTCATAATCAACATCAGAAAAAACTTTATTAACCTTGTCTAGCAACATTATCGGATTAACCGGACCATACAACGAAAGTCCGAATAATTTTCTAAACATTTTAGCGTATAATCGAACTTTCGCTCTGCTTGTAGGGTGGGTTTCGTAATCCAATATTAGTCTTCTCCTAAAAGTTCCAATATTTTTTTTGCAGTTTCTTCATCAATTTCATCAAAAGAACGTTGGAACTGCAATGCAACTTGTCTTTTGAAGCTTGGGGCAGATACTAAATTTATTTTAGAAGTAGTCTTTGAATCTTCTATTGCTTGAATAAGTTCTGCTTTTTCCTGTGCGTTTAAGTTATAGTGTTCAACAAATTTATCAACCCAATCTTCAGGAACATTCTTCTTCCCCGTCTCAACAGCTGATACAAATGCAACCTTAACACCAAGAAGTTTTGCTGTGTCTCCCATATTTTCGTGATTCTTGACACGGAGAACCCTCAAAAATTCAGCAAATTTCGTGTATGCCATAACTTACACCTCCTATTGTTGAGATAATTATACACAATAAAAAATACATTGTCAACTATTTTAACCACTTTTAGGTTAAATTATTTAATCTTATTTTTGTTTTCTATTATTTAAAAGTGCCACAAAATAGGGTAAAATCGAAGCAGGTAAAGAAAATTGCCACAAATTGCAATTTTAAGATATACCAAACGGGAAACCCGTTTATTTAAAAATAAAAATGGCGTAGTGATAAATCCCTATCACTACGCCACATATAAGTGAGTTTTTTGTTTGTTTTAGGCTAAGAAACTGCCCGTGCCGACGTTCATATCTTCAACGAACGCTTCGCATCCTAAATCAAGTTTAACGGCTTCTATAATATCTTTTCTTAAATTTCTGTTGGGGGAATTTAGAACGTGTTGAGCATAATAAAGTGAAATATTATTTTTAAAGTCAACCGCGGCAAACGCGCCTGCAGCACCGCCCCAACCGATATCCGTTCTCTTGTTTGAGCAATCTGGAACTCTAACGCCCAAACCGTAAGAATAACCTTTTGAACCCCAGAAGGTTTTTTTCTGGCTTTCAGAAAGGTGGTCTTGCATCATTAAAGCCATAGTTTCTTCTTTTAATAGTTTGCCCGTTCTAAACGCTTCAAGGAATTTCATATAAGCGTTTACCGTGCAAACTCCGCCTGCGCCACCGCTTTCATATTCCGTGCCGAATTTATATCTTTGAATTGTTCTATCAACAGGCATAAAACCGTTTGTGCCGTGGTCAAATTGTTTGCAAACTTTGCTCAACTTTTCTTCTGGCAAATTAAATGTGAAATCGGCTATATTAAACGGCTTAAATATGCGTTCTTTAACGTATTCGCCAAACCTTTTTCCGCTAATTATTTCAATTAAACCCGCAAGCACGTCGTGAGATAAACTGTAATTCCACTCGTCATCAGGCGAAAAAGCCAAAGGCATTTTTGCAAGATAATCCATCATTTTAACGGTGGGGGCTTTGCCTTCGGTTTCTATAACGCCTTGCTTAATTTGTTCGCTACCATAATCGTAAGTCATGCCCGAAGTCATTGTGAAAAGATTTTTAATGGTCATTTGGCGTTCGGGCTTATCAAGTATCCCGTTTTTATAAACTTTAACGTCCTTAAAGGCAGGGATATAGTCTGCAACGCAATCGTCTAAACAAAACTTGCCTTGTTCAAATAAGGTTAGCGCGCTAACTACGGTTATAAATTTCGAGTTGGAATAAATATTAAACAAAAGGTCCTCTGTCACAGGCGAGCCAAAATCGTCACAACTGCCACGCGTTTCGCGGAAAACTTCCTTTCCGTCTTTATAAACTAGAATATCACAGGTAGGAATCCCCATTTTTTCAAAAGAGTCTAAATAATTTTTAATATTTTCAAACATAAGCCACACCAAATATAAGTTTTTATATATTTAATTTTACAATTATGCTATATAAGTTGTCAACGGAAACGTTGGTTTTTTTATTTTAAAATAAAACTTTTCTTACAGTATAAAAATTAAAATATGTGTCAATAACTTTTTTACAAAAATAATTTAAGAGAGGCTTAAAATGAAAAAGTTTTGCATAAGTTTTTTAATTGTCGCCATAATAATTTTGTCGGGAATAGGTTTAACTACTTCTGAAAATCAAGTTCAAACCGAATATTTAAGAATTCATATTCGCGCTAATTCTAACGCTGAGTGTGACCAAACCGTTAAATATAAAATAAAAGACGCGGTGGTTTTATACTTAACGCCTTTTATTGCCGAGTGCAAAACAAAAAAAGATGCGCAAAATATGTTAAATTCAAGGCTTGGTGGCGTTGTGGCGGTTGCTGACAGGGTTCTTAAAGAAAACGGTTTTAATTACCACTCTAACGCAAGCGTTAAAAGGGAAGAATTCCCCACGCGCGTTTACGGTAGCCTTGAACTTGAAAAAGGGTTTTACGACGCGCTTATCGTCAATCTTGGCAGTGGCGAAGGTGATAATTGGTGGTGCGTTGTTTATCCACCCTTGTGCTTTACGGGTGGAAAGGGTGCATACGAATACAGAAGTAAAATCTTAGACGTTATTAACGACTTTTTTAAAAAGGAGAAAACATAAATGAAAAAAGTTTTTAAAATGGCGATTATTGCCGTTATGATACTTTGTATGGGCTTATGTATAACCACTATTGCGCCGTCACGTAGCGTGGAAACGGCTTATGCTGCGGTTTATCAACAAGGCAGTACGGGTAGCGTAATAAAAACAATGCAACGTAAACTTAAAAATTGGGGATATTACAAGGGCGCAGTAGACGGCATATTCGGTTCTAAAACGCGTGAAGCAGTTAAATATTTCCAAAGAAAAAACGGGCTTAAAGTGGATGGAATAGTCGGGCCAAAAACACTTTCAGCACTTGGTATTAGTTCTTCGGGCGGAAACAGTTCGTCTTCAAGTTCAAATTATTCAGATGCAGACGTTGCGCTTCTTGCAAGGCTTATTTACGGCGAAGCAAGGGGGGAAAGCTACGTTGGACAAGTTGCGGTTGGTGCAGTTGTTATGAATAGAATTAAAAGTGCGTCTTTTCCAAACACGATGGCAGGCGTTATTTATCAACGCTATGCGTTTACGGCTGTTGACGACGGGCAAATTAATTTAAGCCCAAACGCAACGGCAAGAAAGGCGGCGGAAGACGCTATGAACGGTTGGGACCCAACTTACGGCGCGTTATATTATTATAATCCGTCAACGGCAACGAGTGCGTGGATATTTACTAGAAAAACGACAGTCACTATTGGTCGCCACGTATTTGCAATTTAAGGAGATTAAATATGGAAAATAAAAAGAACAACGCTGTAGAAAAGGTTGAAAATACAATTAAAAAAACTTCTAAAAAGCCGTCTCAAAAAAAGAGCGCGGTTAAAAAATTAACATCTAATAAAGAAAAGGCTAGAAAAGAAAAGCAGTTAAAGGCGCAAAAATTAAAGCAAGAAAAAATTGCAAAAAAAGAGCAGTTGAAAGAAGAAAAACAAAAAATCAAGGCTGAAAAAGAAAGAATTCTTGCTCAAAAAAGACTTGAAACGGCAAGAATTAAGGCTCACAAAAAAGCCGAAAAAGAAAAGGCGAAAGCGCAACTTTTAAGAGAGAAAAATAGAAGAAAAGCAGAAGCGCAAAAAAGACGCCAAGAAATCAAGGCAGAGCGTGATGCACGCCGTGAGATGTTAAAAAATGAAACAAAAAAACAAAGAGAGCAAAGGATAGCTCAAGAAAAAAGCCAAAAAAGAGAGGCTGTTGCGCAAAAAAGGCGTGAAAAAGAAGAAAGAAGAAAACAAATTGCCCAAGAAAAAAGGCAAAAGAGAGAGCAAAAACACAATCACCGCCAGAAGAGAAGAGAACAAAACAAAGGAATAGGCGGTTGGCTTGCGGCAGTTATATCTTTGGGTATTGCAACGCTAGTTTTAGCATCTGTGTTGACGTTTAACTTCTTAACGCCAACGGCAGAGAACACTATTTTAGAATCGGCTTATCAAAAGTCTTTTTACGACACTGTTGAACAAGTTGATAACATTGATTTAAATCTTTCAAAAGCACTTGCAACTAAAGACGAGGGGGCGTTGCAAAAATATTTCGTGGACACGGCAATCAATAGCGAACTTGCTGAAAACGATTTGCAACAACTTCCTTTACACGACGAAAGCAAGTTTTACACAACTAAGTTGGTCAACCAAATTGGTGATTACGTTAAATATCTTAACAATAAAATAATAACGGGTGAAAAACTTAGCGAGCAAGATTATCAAGGGTTAAATCAGCTTTACCGTGCGAACAAAACGCTTAAAGACAGTTTGCAAAAAATGATGTCAGCGACAAGCGGAAGAGTTTCGTTTATGAAGATGAACGACGATAACGCCGTGCTGGAAGGGTTTGAAAAGTTGCAAAATCTTTCGGTGCAATATCCTGAACTTATTTATGACGGTCCGTTTTCCGATGGGCTTGATAAAAGAGAGATAAAGGGGCTTTCTGGCGAGCAAATAACTAAAGAGCAAGCAAAAGAAGAATTCGTTAAGATGTTTGCAAATTACGATTTAAAAGACGTTGATAACGCAGGAGAAACAAGTGGCGATATTGAATGCTATAACGTTGAAGCAACTTCAGACGGGCAATTATTATACGCACAAATTTCAAAGCAAGGCGGAAAACTTATAATGTTTGCCTATGCAGGCACTTGTGAGAGTGTTAATTGCGACGAAGATTTAGCAAGTGAAAAAGCACAAGAGTTTTTATCTTCATTAGGGATTAAAAGCGTTAAGCCCGTGTGGATAAACCTTGCAAACAACGTTTACACTATAAACTTTGCACACGTTAAAGACGGCGTGGTGGTATATCCAGATTTAATTAAGGTTAGGGTTTGTGCTGAAACGCAAACGGTTATCGGATTAGAAGCAAGAAGTTATTATACTAACCATACGAATAGGGAAATTCCAAGCCCCACGTTAACTAAATCGCAAGCGATGGGAAAAGTTTCATCAGGTATATCTATAAAAACGGCAAGGCTTGCATTAGTTCCCGTTGGAACGAAGAGTGAAAAACTTTGTTATGAGTTTTCTGGGGAATACGACGGCTCAACTTATTACGTTTATATAGATGCAATTAGCGGTAGACAAGTTGAAATGTTTAAGGTTATAGAGTCAACCGAAGGAACTCTGCTTATGTAATATAATAAAGGCGCAAAATAAAGTTTGCGCTTTTATTTTTTGCTTGACACTATTATTTAGTTGTTTTATAATAATAAAAAAAGATTGCTTGGTGAAAACATGTTTGAAAGAAGAAAAATAACAAACCCTTGGGAAGGCAAAATAGAACCTTTTAAAATTATATCGAACGTTTATTACGTTGGGACGTTTCAAGCGTCAACACATTTAATCGACACGGGTGATGGGCTTATTTTAATTGACCCAGGGTATTCAAACGCGCTATATTTAGTTGTTTCTTCGATATATAAACTTGGGTTTAAACCAGAAGATATAAAGTATATCGTTAACACACATTGGCATTGGGACCACACCGAAGCGACGCGTGCGCTTAGTGAAATGTCGGGCGCAAAAACGATTATCGGCAAAGATGATTTTGAAAAAGCAAAACAATATTTCACCGCAGACATAACCGTTAGTGACGGTGACCAGTTAAACCTTGGCAACGTTAGTATGACTTTTATGGAAACACCCGGGCACACCAAAGGCACGATTTCATTTTTCTTTTCGTGTGAAGAAAATGGCAAAACGTATCGCGTTGGTATGTTTGGCGGTGCAGGTGCAAACACTTTGGCAAAAGGCAAGTTTGATTTCGATGGGTGTAGAGAGGCTTACCGCAATTCCGTTAGAAGATTGATGAAAGAAAAGGTTGACGTGTTTATAGGAAACCACACGTGGAATAACGACACTTTCGGGAAAGCAAAAATCTTAAAAGAAACGGGTGAAAACACCTTTATTGATAAAGAACTTTGGGGCAAGTTTTTAACTTATTGTGAAAATAGATTAGATAAAGTTATAGAGCAAGAAAAATAAAAAATTAAACCGCCGTGAAAAAAGTCACGGCGGTTTTTCTATTTAGTTTTAAATATTAGTCGTCAATTTTTCCTATAAAGAAAACTTTCCTTAACGATTCTTTAAGCGGTTTGATAATGGCTGTTAAAATAAGCACTATGCCTGCAAGTGCTAAAACTGTTAAAGACGCGCTTGACCACATTACGACTGAATACACGTTAAAGGTTGAACGAATAAGAAGTTCTAATAAAACCGTCCACAAACCCAAAGAGATAAGTCCACCGCCCACCGTGTAAAGTTTTCCGCGTTTTAAGTAATATAAAAGGGTAGTTATTGCCGAAGCTATCACGGTCATTGAAAGGCAGAGGGGGAAAGCAAACGGCATAAACCACGTTCCACCCGTGTGTAAGCAAACGTATAACAAAAATAGCGTCGCAACGGCAAAGGACGTGGGAACGAATATCACGGGGTTTGCTCTCTTAAACCAACACGGCAAAATAAAGCAAACGTAGAACACGAAAGTTCCGCCCGAAACGTAGCCCGACCAAACTATTTCGTCGTGCCAAGTGAGTTCTAAGATAACGGGCAACAACACGGGTATTAAAAAAAGTATGGTGATAACGAACATCAATCCTTTACGGTTAAATTCTTCAGATTTAAAAGGAATTTTGGGGTAAGTGCTGTTTTCTTGAATCTTAAAGTCTGGGTGATAAACTTTCGTGTGGCAAACGGGGCAAATTGTTTGACCGTCTGATAGTTTTACGCCACAATTTACGCAGTACATTAAATTTCCCTCCCTCTCGTATTGCTTTCGGCGGTAAGCGGAATATCAAGTTCTTTTAAAACGCCGTAAACTTCGCGCTCTAACACGGGCGCGTTTATATTTCTAATAAAGTTAAGATAGGTTTTTCCACCGTATGATAGAGCGGAAACGTTATACGGGTCGCCCGATTGTGAGCCAAGCACGAAATCAAGCCTATCAACGTGCGCAGAAAACTCTTCAGGCGTGTTAACAACTCCAAGATTAGAAAAGGTAAAGCAAGCCTTTTTCTCTCCAACGGCGTTATAAACGAGTTTCATCACGATATTTTTAATGAACAATGGAACTACGCGTAAAAGTTGGTTTCTTTCGCTGTTTACGTTGGTTTTCATCATTGAAGCCATATTCTTTTTGTTGATTTGAAGCTTCATTTGGTGGCTAACGATTTCGCAAAGTTCATCAAAGTTATATTCGCCAAGTTTGGGGTCAATGCCCACCGTTGCGCATAAAACGAAGTTTCGCAAAGTTCTCGAATTAAACAAACGCCTCAAATTGACGGGAACGTGCACCTTTACGGGTTTATATTTGCTTGCTTTTCTAACTCGCTTGTCTTGTATGCGCGCGGTTGCGCTAATTAAAACGGCGGTCATAAAAGCAGTCACCGTCACACCGCGCTTTCTTGCTTGAACTAGCAGGGTATCTGCGTCTAAAATAAAGGTGGTGTTTGTTAAATAGCCGTCTTCTTCACGTTTACCGCCTATTCTAAACGCGTTTGTGTCCGCGCGTGATATCGGGTGTTTGCCTTGATGCTTTATAAAACTGTCTTCAAGTTCTTCGGGTAAAGGCTCTTGTAGTCTATCTAAAATTTCGTTATCGTGCGGAACTTTAACACCGTACTTTTGGTAAAGGTATTCGCTAACCAGCGTCTTTAAGAAAATTAGTCCACCCGTGCCGTCGGTTAGCGCGTGGAAAAATTCTACCGCCATGCGATTTTTATAAACGAGCACGCGGAACGCGCACTTGCTAATTGCGTCAAACGGCATTTTTGATAGGGGATATGGTTTTTCGTCAAGCACTTCGGGCGCGTGGGGCAATTCTTCTAAGTAATACCAAAATAGGCCCGCGCGTAATCTAACTGCGATAGACGGAAATCTGCGCGCAGTCACGTCAAGCGCTGTTTGAAGTGCGCTTTTATCAATGGGTGCTTTTAAGGTTGCCGAAAGCCTAAACACGTTGCTCCAACGTCTGCTACGCGTTGCGGGAAAAATTTTTCCCGCGTTGTCAAGTGCCATCCAACGCAACTTATTTTGCGGGGGGACGGTGTGCTTAATAAATTTGCTAATTTTATCAAAATCACAGTCGCGCTCTTTTAGGTCGTATAATAGGTATGCGTGCCAAAGTTCGGGCGCGATTATTAGTTCGCTTTCTCTATTTGCATCTAAAAGTTTTTGGTGCAACGCAACCGAATCGTCAAGCATAATTTCATCACCACCAACGAAAATGAGTGATGGTGGCATTTTTTCTTGAGTGTCGAACAATGGGGAAATCTTGGGGTTTTGCTTAACTTTAAGGTCGTCTTCAATATTAGGGTTGGTTAGTGGGCGAACTTTTTTATCTTCAAGGATAGAACCGTAAGCATAGCAGTCTGCAAAATATTTTAAGCGAGATTTGGTTATAGACGGGTCGGCTTTTTCGTTCTTTTGATAAGATTCGCCACTTGAAGTAAGGTCGGTCCACGGTGAAACGGCAATAATTCCCGCAGGCATAGTTCTGCCTTTATCGCGCAACTTTTGGCAAAGCGAATAACAAAGTCCCCCGCCTGCGCTTTCACCGCATAATATAATGCGAGAAGGTGCGTATCCGTGCGAAAGAAGATAGCCGTAAGCGTCTAAAGAGTCGTCTATAGCGGTTGGAAAAGTGTGTTCGGGTGCTAAGCGGTATTCAACACAAAAAACTCGTATACCGCATTTTGAAGCAAGCACAGAGCCAAAGCCTTTTGCGTAATTTATATTGCCTGCAACGTATCCACCGCCGTGTAAGTATAATATAACACCCGTAGAAAGCACGTCTTTAGGCGTAATCATAGTGCACTTAATATCGCCAATTTTAACGTTTTCGTAAAGTAAATTATTTTTATGGTAATGTGACATAAGTTTGCCAAGTTTATCTTGTGCAAGCCTAGCCGTGTTGATAGAGCACTTTGAAGCAAAAGGCTTTAAAAGATTCAGTTGTGAACGAATAAGGTTTTTAGAGCCTTTCATATCGCCGTCTCCTTTTTAAGTTTTTAAATTATAACATATTGAAAGGGTTAAGTCAACAAAGAGTATTTCCAATTAACAAATAAAAAACACTTAAACTTAAACTATGATTTAGACGTGAAAAAAAGCACACCCCAAGGTGTGCTTATTATATAACGTTTTATTAAATTATATCTTCAATTCCTAAAAGTTCTGCAATCGAACAGCCGTAAATTTTTGATAGTTGAATCAATTTTTCATAATCAGGGCGCGAAACGTCGTTCTCCCAATCACTTATGTTTGATTGATAGATATCAAGCATTTTTGCAACTTGTTTTTGTGATAATCCTGCTTCAAGCCTATATTTTTTAAAATTTTCCCCAAACAACATATGTATATTATAATATACGGGCAAATTTATTTTTTAAAAATGTGTATAGCACATAACAATGCACCATATATTGTAAAGAGAACAAACAAGAAAAACAATTTGTTGTGTGTGGAAAATTTTACCCCAAAAAAATAAAAAAATTCTCAAAAAAGGCGTAAATTTATTTGACAAATATGTGTAATGCACATATAATAAAGACCCACATAAAACACATGCTAAAGGATAGCGTGTGTTTGTTTTTGGCCTTTAATAGGAGAAAAAGCGTGCAAATAAAACAAAAGAAACTTATTTTTGAAAAAATAATAAACGTGTTTGCGTGGTTGAGTCTTTTTCTTGCGATTATATTTTCAACCGTTGCGGTTTTTGCTTCTTTTAGTGGGGAGCAGAACGGCAAGGAAGTTTTTGGGCATAAGTTGTTAATCGTTAACACTGATTCAATGAGCAAATCCGCCACAAGTAAAAATGAAAAGATTTTTTTTGAGGCGGGAGACGTTATAGTAATAAAAATTATTGATAACCCAAATTCGCTTAAGGTGGGTGACGTTATAACTTTTTTCTCGTATAACCCCGAAAGCATGGGAAAAACAGTTTCCCACAAAATCCGTGAAATAAAATATTCCACAGTGGGGGAAATAACGGGCATTGTTACTTATGGAATCAACACGGGGGTCAACGATTTGGTTGAAGTTAAGCCTGAACACCTTATCGGTAAATATGTGTTTAAGATTCCAAACGTTGGTCATTTATTTTCGTTTTTGCAAACACCGCGTGGTTTTTATCTAAGCATATTGATACCAGGCGTGTTGCTGATAATCTTTTTTAGCGTTAAAATCGGCAAGGTGCTTGGTAGGCGAGAATATAACAAAATATATGAAGAGGAAATGGAGTCTCTTAAAGAAAGATTGGCATCGTTAGAAGAGAGAAGGATGATTACTATGGAAGAAAAAACTCAACAAGTTTTAGATGAAAACGCAGAACAAACAGGTCAACCGATGGTGCAAGCAGAACAGGCTACTGGGCAAGCAGTGCAAATGCAACCTGCACAAGCCGTTTACCAAACGGTTTCAATAAACTATCAACCCACACCGTTTGCGCCACCGCCCGTTATTTACCAAACGGCACCTAAACAAGGTGTGCCTATTTATCAAACCATAACGATAAATCCAATGCAGTCAATTCCCGTTGGTGAAATAACCCAAGCGCAGTTTATCCAACAACCGATAATTTGCCAAACGATAGGCGATAACGTGCCTTCAATTCCAGCGCCTATATGTTGCAAAGCGTTTTCAGGGCAAGGGGAACAAGTTGTTAACGAAGCGGTTGAGCAAACCGTTGCAACAAAAGACGTTGTTGAAAGTGCTTATGAGAAGATTGAAGAAGATGGCGAAGAATTTTTAAACGATAAATTAAATATTCCCGAAGCGCAAAAAAAACCATTTACAGAAAAAATGGTTGAAGCAAAAAAAGAAACGCAAGGATATTTTAATCTTTTGCACAACGAACTTGCGTCATATAAAAAGGTAAGTTCAAGGGTTTCTTTAAGGTGTGCTTCGTATAGAAAGGGGCGCACGTTGTTGGCAAAAATAACGATAAAGGGAAAAACGTTGATGGGTTTTTTCAATTTACCCGTCAAAGATTTTAACGAAAACGTGTTTTTTCAAAAAGATAAGTCAAACGTTAAAGCATATCAAGAAGTTCCTTTTGCGGTTAAGATTAAAAGTGAACGCGCTTGCAACAACGCAATAAAATTAGTTGACGCAATAGCAGAAAAATTCGAACTTAAAAAGATTGAGAATTTTAAGCCAACAGACCAAATAAAACAATTTAAAAAGAATAAATAATAAAATTTTTCTATAGGAGAAAAAATTATGAAAGTTATCAAGGCAAGAACATCAATTGTAACCAGCATAATTGCAATCGTGATTAGTTTTAGTATGCTTATCGGTTCAACGTTTGCTTGGTTTACAGACTCGTCTATGAGTGGAATTAACAAAATTCACTCTGGCAATTTAGACGTTGGGTTGGTTTACACCAATTCTTACAACGGCAAGGCTGAAGAAGTTAACGAAAACACCAAAATTTTCGCAGATATCAACGGTGATGACATAGTGTGGGAACCAGGTGCTTTTGCAAGTGGTCGTTTTGAAGTTTCAAACAACGGTTCGCTTGCGCTTAAATATCAACTAAGCATTATTTATGCAAACGCAACTCAAACTGCAAACGGCAAAACGCTTGCAGATGCGCTCAGTGTTTACGCGTTAGTTCGCAATAAAGACACGGGAACTGACACGGTTATGGGTGACAGCAGTCTTGAAGCGTTGCAAATTGATAGCGCCGTTCCTGAATATGACCCAATGAATGCACCATCTTTTAAAGACGGATTTACTTTAGAAGCATATCTGCATCCACAAGAATCTATAACTTATGAAATCGGAATTTACTGGAATCCGACCGATAACGACAATGAGTTTAACGTTCCAGGTGGATTGTCAATTGATTTCGCTGTTGCGCTCGTGGCAACTCAAGTAAGTTATGAAAACGATGGCGACGGATTTTATTACGACTCTAACGCTCAATTCCCCGCGCTTCCCGTTATTCCTGATTCTTGGGACGGAAGTGCCGACACAACCTGGTTTGACCAAACGAAAACTGAATTTAGTTTGTCTACCGCAGAAGCGATTGCAGGTTTTTCACAACTCGTAGATGCTGGCGAAACCTTTGAAGGCAAAACCATTAAACTTGAAAACGACATTGACCTTTCTTTAGGCGAAGATGATTGTTTTGACCCTATTGGTTCTTATAGGCACGATAAGGCGTTTAAGGGCACTTTTGACGGACAAGGGCACACCATTTATAATCTTCAACAAAACACTTGGGCGCTTGACAATGGTTATTATTATAACGATTGTGGTTTGGGATTGTTTGGTGCAGTTGAAGATGCCACTATTAAAAACCTTACCTTAGACGGTGCTGAAATTTCTGGTGAAAGTGCTATTTGCGGTGGTATTGTTGCCGTTGCGGGTGGTGAGTGCGTGTTTGAAAATATCACGGTTAAAAACGCTGACGTTGCAGATTATCAATATTATGCAGGCGGTGTTGTTGGTTGGGCTTCTGGCGACCACACATATAAAAACATTGTAATAGACGAATCTACCGTAATCGGTGGACAATGGGGCGATTTCGCTAATGCAAACGGTGGTATTATCGGTGGCGCGTCAACAGACGGTACCTATCATTTCGAAGATTGCACCATTGCTTGTCGCATTGATGCCGTGAACGACGTTGTGTCTGCATATCAATGGTATTGCTACCGTAATTGTGGTATGTTAATTGGTCAAGTTGGCCCTGAAGAAATTAAAAATGAAAGTGCAAAGGTCACTGCGGATAACGTGACTTGTAAAAACGTGACCGTTATTTACGGCGATTGGGCAAATTATACTTATTGTGAATTTGCGGGCACTGGTTATCCTTACGTTCGTGTTCAAGGCGGTGTAAGTGTTGACCCGTATACGAATATAAGATACGGTCACCCAACTGACGCTAACGGAAACACGGTTGTTGACGACAATCACGTACATAACGACGGGGAAGACCACAATCTTTTACTTGTATTCGACCAACTTTTTGGTGGCCCAGGAAACGCGCGTTATTGCTATTACGGTATTGCCGAACATCCTGGCGTGACTGTTATTTACAACAACAAATAAAACTAAACAAAAGGCAGGTAAATTACCTGCCTTTTATCTTGTGCAAAACTATTTATATAAACAAAAAGTCTAAACTGAAACCAAGTTCAATTTAGGTTTAAAATGGTGCGGATAAAGAGACTTTCGCCTGTGCGACCATACCCGATAAACAGTGGGTGTCCACTGTTTACCCTGCGGGAAATTGCAAAAAGCAATTTTCTCCTTAATTCAAGTCCTTTTGTGATTTTAAATAAAAAGAGTTCTACAACAAACCTTTTAGTTCGTTTTAGAACCCTTTGGTGCGGATAAAGGGACTTGAACCCCCACGGTCTCCCACTAGATCCTAAGTCTAGCGCGTCTGCCAATTCCGCCATATCCGCAAATGCTTATATATTTTAACACAAACGCATTGTAAAATCAAGTTTTTTACAATGCGTTTTTTAATGTTCTTTATTTATTCTTTCCACTTAAAGTTTTGTGTGCCTGCGCCAATTTCAAAATGATATTTAACTATGCCTAAATCTATTTTAGAGCAAGGTCCAACGCCTTTTTTAACGGTCACAACGCCGTCTTCTTGGCTAAAAAAGAACTTTTGCTGGTTAACTGCCGTCGGTGCTTGCAAAGCGCACATAACCCCTTCTAAAAACCAAGCTGGAGTTTTGCCGTTGAACTCGCAAACTTTATCAAGCGGTTTGTTTTTGTGTTCAACGCCTTGGTTTTTGCCGTAGCCTATCGCTATAACTGCAACTAACTTTTCGCCCTTTTCAATGGTTATAGGGCATTTGCGTTTGTTATAAGTTAAATAAACCCAACAAGTGTTCAAGTTTAAGGTTTGGGCAAGGAGAACTAATTTTTCGCCGTAATAACCCAAGGTTTCTTCTAAACGCTCGTGCTTTTTCCCGATTAGCGCAATATAATTTTGCACGCCGGAAAACTTGCCGTAATGTGCAAGAAAACTTTTGCCAAACGCAAGCGGTTCGTCGGTGACGAGTTTAATGCTTAATTTTGATTGCTCGTTAATCTCGCTTATAGCTGAATTTAGCGCGTTTAAGGCCGTTTGTTCAATGGGTTTATCCAAATATGCGCGCACGGAGTGGCGCGATTTAATTGCTTGTTTTTCGTTCATAATTTACTCTCCGTTTATAATTATGAAAATGTGTTTTTAAGTATGAAAAAAACAAATGAAAAGAAAGTAGATTTTTGCCGAATACGGCTTTTCGTTATTATAACACCGCTATGTTTTTTTGTCAATAGGCGATAAAAAAACAAATTGAGCATTTAGGCTTTACACGTTAGTGCTTTTGTGTTAAAATAAGGCTTGGAAAAAAAGGTGGTTAAACGTATGGAAATTATACTTGCAAGCAACTCTCCGCGAAGAAAAGAACTCTTAGAAAAAGCGGGTGTAAAATTTAGGGTTGAACCAAGCGATTTTGAAGAAAAGGTTTTTTCGCTTGACCCGTTTAAGACGGCTGAGGCGTTTGCCGTTGGAAAGGCAAAAGCCGTGTTAAACGCATTAGACGGCGATTATTTGGTGATAGGGGCGGATACCGTTGTTTATTTAGACGGGGAGATTTTAGGGAAACCCAAAGATGAAGAACATGCAAAGAAAATGCTAAAAAGTCTTTCGAATAATACTCACACGGTAGTGACGGGGTATGCTTTGCTTTCTAACAAAAAAGTGGTTAGTGGCTTTGTTCAAACGCAAGTGACTTTTAATAACCTTTCGGATAAAACAATCGACGAATACGTTAATAGCGGATATTGTTGGGGAAAGGCGGGCAGTTACGGTATTCAAGACCCGTTTCCACTAGTGAAAGAATATAACGGAAGTTTATCAAACGTGATAGGCTTACCTGTTGAAACGATAATTCCATTGATAGAAAAATTTAAATAAAAAACTAAAAGCCAACGTTAATAGTTGGCTTTTTTAGTGGTGTACCCGCCGAGACTCGAACTCGGAACGGCGCCGTCGGAGGGCACTGTTTTATCCAATTAGACTACGGGTGCATAACTGCCACTTCTGATTTTCAAAAGTGGCAGTGTGAAAATAAATTATTCTTGCTCGGTTTCTTCAACGGGTTCGTTAACTTTAACTCTCGCTTGAAGAACTTTTTTAACAGTAGATTTAGTTATTTCTATTTCGAGATTTTTAAATTCGAGTTTTTTTCCTGCGTGTGGAATTTCACCAAGAATTTCTATGAGCCAACCGCTGAACGTGGTGGCGTCAAACTCGTCTTCTTCTCCGCTTAATCCAAGGAATTCAAACGCGTCTGAAACGTGTGCGTTTCCGTCGATAACGAAAAGATTTTCACCAACTTCTTTAAAGTGATTGATTTCTTCGTCGTGCTCGTCGTAAATTTCGCCGACTAACTCTTCTAAGATGTCTTCAAGGGTGACTATACCAAGCGTTCCGCCGTATTCGTCTAAAACGACTGCGATATGTACTTTTTTCTTTTGAAGTTGCCTTAAAAGGTCTGAAATTTTTGCGTGTTCGGTGGTATAGAATGCGTTTTGCATTATACCGTCAATGCCTTTTTTGCCTTTTAGGAAGGCGTTAAAGAAGTCTTTTTCGTGTATAGTGCCGATAACCGTGTCGATTGTGTCTTTATAAACGAGAAGACGAGAATATCCTTCTTTACCAAACACGTCGCGAATTTTTTCCATCGAGTCGCTAACTTCTATTGCAACGATGTTGACGCGTGGAACTAAAATGTCGCCAACTTCTAGGTCGTCAAATTCGATAACTGAACGGATAAGGCGTGTTTCTTCGGTTTTTAAAGTTCCGTCTTCTTCGGCTTCTTCAACGATGGTCATGATTTCGTCTTCGGTGACAACGTCGGTATTTTTCAAACGGAACACTTTAGATAAAAGCCATTTCCAACCGCCGAACAAAAGGTTTAACGGATAGAAAATATAAAAGAACAATTTTATCAAAGGATAAAATGCCATAGCCATTTTTTCGGGGTAGGTCTTAGCAATAAACTTGGGCGTGATTTCACCAAAGATTAAGACAGCCAAGGTCATAACCGCCGTAGAAACAACTTCAGACGAGCCGTTTGTGATGAGTTTTGCAAAAAAGATTGTTGCGATAGTAGATGCTGAAATGTTGACGATATTATTACCGATTAGAACGGCGGAAATAAACTTATCGTAATTTGTTTCAGCAAGGTCCAAAACTTTTTTTGCACGTTTGTTGCCGTTCGCAACGAGCGAGCGGAGTTTGACGCGATTAGCGCACGAGAATGCGGTCTCCGTAGATGAGAAGAACGCGGACATAATTACTAATGCGATAATCGCGATTAGCAACGGAACAGAGCCGTCAGGCATAAAGTCCTCCTATAAAAAAAGATGTAAATTTTTAGTATGTTTTTCATACTTAGATAATATTTTAACATAAAAGAACAAGTAAATGCAATAAAAAACGCTCTAAATACTTTAAATAGTTAAAATTGCTTTCAAAAAGTTTTTCTTTTAATATCTAATTTATTGATATTTTAATGCTTTTATGATATCATTTAGCCGTAAAGGAGATTTTTATGGCAAAAACCGTGGTTGTTGGTATGAGTGGTGGCGTTGACAGTTCTGTCGCTGCGCTTTTACTTAAAGAACAGGGCTATAACGTTATAGGCCTATATATGAACAATTGGGAAGAAAAGGACGAGTGTGGCGCTTGCACGGGCGAAGAAGACTTTGCCGACGTGCGCAGGGTAGCCAACAAAATCGGCGTGCCTTATTATTCGGTTAATTTTGCCAAAGAATATATGGATAGGGTTTTTTCCTATTTTCTTGCCGAATATAAAGCGGGCAGAACTCCTAATCCAGACGTTTTGTGTAATCGCGAAATTAAGTTTAAAGACTTTAAGCAAAAGGCTTTAAGTTTGGGTGCTGATTATATCGCAACCGGGCATTATTGCGATATTTTGCACGACGGCGATAAACACTATTTATTAAAGGCAAAAGACCAGTCTAAAGACCAAACGTATTTTTTAAATCAACTTTCCCAAGACCAACTTGATAAAGTTCTCTTTCCGCTCGGCAAACTCGATAAAAAAGAAGTGCGCGCTATTGCTGAAAAGCACGGACTTGCAACGGCAACTAAAAAAGATTCCACGGGCATTTGTTTTATAGGCGAACGCAATTTTAGAGAGTTTTTACTCAAATATATTCCCGCGCAAAAGGGCAAGATTATGACTTACGATGGTAAAGTTCTCGGTGAACACTTAGGGCTTATGTATTATACTATAGGTCAACGCAGGGGTTTAGGAATTGGCGGTCAGGTCGGTGACGACGGCAGTAGATGGTTCGTTATAGAAAAAGATTTAAAAAACAATATATTATACGTTGCGCACGGTGAAGAAGATAAACTTTATAGTCGTGGGCTTATTATGAAAGAGTGCAACTGGATACCTTGCGCTCCGCAAGAAAAAGACTTTGAGTGTACGGGTAAATTCCGTTATCGCCAGCCCGAACAAAAATGCACTGTTCATATTAGAAATGGTGAAATTGAAGTCGAATTTAAAGAAAAACAACGCGCCATAACCGAAGGGCAGTTTGCCGTTTTTTATGATGGCGATAAATGTATTGGTGGTGGCGTAATAGAAAAAGCAATATTTTGATTAAATTGCTTGACAACGCCATTATTTAGTGCTATATTTTACTTAACTTTGTATATATAAGGAGAAACAAAAAAATGAAATTCATGAAAAGACTTAGCGTAATTATTTCGCTTGCGCTCGTGGTTACCATAAGAGCGTTTTCAGCACAAGCGTTATCTTCCACTCTTAAAACCACGTAAGCGTGTTTTTCAGTTCTTGCCATAAAGGCGTATAAATATTCAACGTTTATATTTGCCTTGTCAAGAACGGCAAGGGCAGAAGTGAGCTCGCCGGGGTTATCGCCAATTTTAACGCCAATAACGTCTATAGTTTTAATCAAATAGCCGCTTTCGTTTAGAATTTTGGTTGCCCCTTCGGTGTCGTTAACGATAAGGCGCAAAATACCAAAGTCCTCTGTTTCGGCTATTGAAAGAGCCCTAATATTTATATTGTTTTTTGCAAGAGTATCGGTCACCGATACGATTGTTCCTTTGCTGTTTTGAACGAAAACTGTTAATTGTTTTATAGCCATTTCCTTTTCTCCTATCACTATATTAATTTGCGTTTATCAATAACGCGCACGGCTTTACCTTCACTTCTTGCGATTGCTTTGGGTGCAACTAAATGAACGGCGGGGTTAATGCCGAGCATAGTTTTAAGTGCATTTGCAAGCGATTTTTCCATAGCGAGAATTTCGCCAACTTTATCGGTAAATTGTTCGGGGGTTAATTCAACGTTAACGTCAAACGTGTCGGTGTTGTTAACTCTATCTACAACTATTTGATAATTTGGTTGATACCCTTCGTTTAATAAAACCGTTTCAATTTGGCTTGGGAAAACGTTTACGCCACGGATAATAAGCATATCGTCCGTTCTACCCATAGGTTTAGCCATTTTAATGAGTGTGCGCCCACAAGAACACTTTTTGCGCGAAAGAACACAGATATCGCGTGTGCGATAACGGAGCAAGGGGAAGGCTTCTTTATCGAGAGAAGTGAAAACGAGTTCGCCTTTTTCACCTTCGGGAAGAACTTCGCCCGTTTCAGGGTCGATAATTTCGGCAAGGAAGTGGTCTTCGTTGATGTGCATACCCGTTTGTTCGCTACATTCAAACGCAACACCGGGGCCGGAAGTCTCGGTAAGCCCGTAAATATCGTATGCTTTAATTCCCAAGGTGTCTTGAATATTTTTGCGCATTTCTTCAGTCCAAGGTTCTGCGCCGAAAATGCCTGCTTTTAGCGGAATGTCTTGGGGCTTATATCCCTTTTCTTTTAACGTTTCGCCAATATATGCAGCGTATGACGGGGTGCAACAAATAATGCTTGCGCCTAAATCCATCATAAATTGAATTTGGCGGTCTGTGTTGCCTGACGACATAGGTAAAGTTAGGCAACCAACTTTGTGAGAACCACCGTGAAGCCCTGAACCGCCAGTAAAAAGTCCGTATCCGTAAGCAACTTGGCAAACGTCTTTTTTGTTTCCGCCTGCTGCAACTATTGCGCGCGCACAGCAATCTTCCCAAAGGTCAATGTCATTTTGGGTGTAAAAAGCAACTACACGGCGACCCGTCGTTCCAGAAGTTGAGTGAATGCGAACACAATCTTCAAGTGGTTTAGCTAAAAGTCCGTAAGGATATGCTTCACGCAAATCGGCTTTGGTTAAAAAGGGAAGTTTATGTAAATCTTCAATTCCTTTAACGTCTTCGGGTTTAACGCCCTTTTGGTCCATAAGATTACGATAATATTCAACGTTATCGTAAACGTGCTTAACTTGTTTAACAAGTTTTTCCGATTGAAGTTTTTTTAATTCTTCAACGGGCATTGTCTCAATGTCTTTTTGATAATAATTTTGCGACATTTTATTTCTCCCATACAATAAATATATATATTTTAATTAAATTTTTACTTACAATTAACGAAAAAATAAAAATCCTCTGTATCCTTAAACGAATACAGAGGACGAGATTATTCCCGCGGTACCACCTCAGTTTATCAACACCTTACGATATTGACCTTGTCAGGCACTATCATGCCTTAGTTCTATAACGGGAACTCCCGTTGCAACCTAATCGAAAAGCTTTCGGCGCACTGCTAACAGAATGAATTCAATAAAGCCGTTTCCATTGCCTTGCACCAACCGGCAACTCTCTAAAGGGCGTTCAATATCTACTTGTTTCTGCTCAAACGCATTTATCAGTTGTATTTTATCACTTTTATTATTTAATGTCAATAACTTAAATAAAATTTTGTTTAAAATAAAAAGGGTGAAAATTTTAGTTTAATATAAAAAAATAGTTGACAAAAAAATTTTAAAGTGTTAAACTTTTGACAACTTAAATATAAAAGCTGTGACGAAGACGGGTCCTATAAAACGTTTTTCAAAGAGAGTCGGGGGCGGTGAAATCCCGATAAAAACTAATAGAAACCTTATCACTTCCGAGCTGAAAGCCCCAAAGATAATTTC
>SVHO01000026.1 GCA_015055725.1 Clostridiales bacterium
CGTTTTCTTGAAGTACCGCCACCGTGAGTGGTAATCATAGTGCCGTCTGCTTCTTTATCGAACATAACGCCGAGTTCGTTAAGCCACTTAATAGCATCAGGAGCCTCGTTAACGAGTTTATATAAGAGTTCGTGTTTAGCGGCAAAGTGTCCGCCACCAAAAGCATCGAGATAGTGAATTGCAGGGCTATCGTTTGGTTTATCAGCCGCTTGAATACCACCTTCTGCCATCATTGTGTTTGCATCACCGATACGGAGTTTGGTCACCATCATAACTTTTGCGCCTGCGTTATCCGCTTCGATTGCTGCAGAAGAACCTGCACCACCGCCACCTATAACCAAAACGTCAACGTCATAATCAGGTTTAGATAAATCAATATCCATATCGAGAACTCTTGACTTGCCTTGTAAAAGGTCTGCAAGTTCGTGAAGAACTTTTCCGCCCTTATTAGGACCAACTTTAAGTTCTTCATAAGCGCTTTCAATATAGTCAGGGTGATTTTCTTTTAAAACCGTTTGTTTTTCATCCGCACTCATTCTTGCGAACAAATTGTTTAATCTTTCTTGTCTTGTCGCTTCGACCTTTTTCATCGAATCGAGTTGTTCTTGAGTATATTTATACATAATTCGCCCCCTTACTTTTCGATTTCTCTATTGTTATAGAGTTCTTTGATTTCTTCGATAGGTTTATTCATGAGATTTTCTATAAGTTCAACGTACTTTCCGTCTTCAATTTCTTTAACCCTATCTAAAAGGTGTTGAGTTTCAGGTGCGATATACTTACCGTAAAGTCTTCTTGAAAGTTCAGCAACTTGTGGGTGAGAAATACCAGCAGGGCAACGTGAAGAACAAACGCCACACATAACGCAGTCAAAAGATTCTTCAGCGCACTTTTCATATTCACCGCGTTGAGCGTAAGCAATATATTGCATAACGTTCAAGCCTTGAGTACAACTCTTGGTGCAAGCGTTGCAACCGATACAAGCGTAAATTTCAGGATACAATTGCATCATAATTTGTTCGGTAGGTTTAATCTTTTCAATATCGTAAACCTGCTTAACAAGTGGGAAGAAAGGAAGAGTTGCAACGTACATATCGTTTTCAACTTTTTGTTGGCAAGCGAGGCAAGCGTGCAATTCTCTATCCCCTTTAATGCGGTAAATAGTTGAACAAGCGCCACAGAAACCATTACGGCAACCGCAACCACGCACGAGTTGATAACCTGCGTATTCCATAGCCTTCATTATTGTTAGGCTTTCTGGCACTTGATATTTTTTACCGAAAAAATAAACGTTAACTAAATTTTCCATTTCGTTTTCTCCTTTTAATACTCATCGGGAAGTGCATCGAGTTGGTCCATTCTGAACACCGGACCGTCTTTACAAACGTATTTAGATCCGACGTTGCAACGGCCACACTTACCTATCCCGCATTTCATGCGTAATTCCAAAGTTGTGTAAACCTGTTCTTTATTAAACCCTAATTCGCCAAGTCCTTGAAGAGTGAACTTAATCATAATTGGCGGACCGCACAAAACTGCAGTTTTGTTTGGTTCAAAGCCTAACTCTTTAACGTAGCTTGGCACGAAACCTACGTGTCCGTCCCAACCTTCTTGTTCACGGTCAATGGTTAGGTGAACGTTTATGCTTGGGTCTTTTTCCCATTCGTCGATAATTTCTTTATAGAAAACAAGGTCGTCTTTACTTCTTGAACCGTAAACGATATCAACTTTGCCGTAATTTGCACGGTTATCGCGAACGTAATTGATAACCGAACGAACGGGGGCTAAACCGATACCACCTGCTATAAAGAGCATATCTTGACCCTTAAATTCAGTTTCAACGGGGAAACCGTTTCCGTAAGGTCCGCGAACGGTTATTTGTTGTCCAACTTCAGCAGCGTGCAACCAACTTGTCACACAACCACATTTTTTGATTGAAAACTCAACGTATTCAGTGTTTGTCGGTGAAGACGTTATTGAGAAAAGCGCTTCGCCAACCCCCGGCATTGAAAGCATTGCGCATTGACCGGGCTTATGTATAAAAGGTTTTTTACCGTCAACCGTCAAAACGCGGAAGGTTTTAACGTCGGGCGTATCTTGTCTAACGTCGGTTATGACGCAGACGGTAGGAATCAAAGGTTCTTTAACGTCAGTCATTATTTTTACCTCCGAGAGTTTTCATAACTTTAACGATATTCATAGAAATTGGGCACTTCGCAACACATCTACCACAACCAACGCACGAGAACATTCCGTCGTTATTAGTTGGGAAGTAAACGAGTTTGTGCATAAATCTTTGGCGGAAACGTTCCATTTGTGTAAGCCTTGGTTGACCTGCACTCATCTTAGTAAAGTCAGAATACATACAAGAGTCCCAACAACGGAAACGTTGAACGCCCTTATTCGTTTTAAAGTCTTTAATATCATAACATTGACAAGTTGGGCAAACAAACGTGCAAGTCCCACAACCTAAGCAAGATTCAGAAAGAGTTTTCCATTCGGGTGAATTAAAGAACTTATCAGTTTTATCCGCACCGAATTCATCAGCTTTTAAATCTTTTAAGGGAAGTTTGTCAAGAACTTTTTTAATTTGTTCTTTTTGCGCCTTAACTTGTTCGTCACCACAATCTTCAGTCACGCAGTCAAGTTTAGAAAGAAGCGCTTTGCCTTTTTCCGTTTTAGCGTCGAAATAAAAGGCGTCTTCAGTTTTATAGCACTCAATATCGCCAGCAGGTGCGGACGCATCTATGCCGAAAGTTGAGCAAAAACAAGTTTCGGTTGGTCTTGTGCAAGCCATAGATACGATAACACCGTGTTCACGCCTATTTTTATAATAACTGTCAACGGGTTCAGCAAGGAACACTTTATCAAGCACTTCAAGGCTCTTAACGTCGCACGCGCGCACGCCGAACACCACGAAATCTTGCGCTTCTGAGCGGGTGTCTATAATTTCAATGCTCTTCCCTTCCGTCTTAAATTCCATAAGGTTTTCAGTTTGCGGAAAGAAAAAGTCTTTTGCCGAACGGTCGGTTTTAAGCGCGTCACTCATCTTCATACCCGATTGATATTGCTTGTACGCAACGCGACCTTTTTCCAAGTCAACGGGAATATAAAGAGGCATGTTTTCGGCAATCTTATCAAAGAGAAGTTGTGAATTTGCAAGACTACATTTACGCATATTACTTATCCTCCCTGTTAACTGCTTCTGAAGGTTCTAAATCTTCTTTGGTATAATTTACAAGCGGAGCGCGACTTCCAACCTCAGCCCCTGCTTGGTAATCACCGTAGAAAGCGTTAATATCTTTAATGAATTTTCTATTGAGCAAATGAAGTGGAATTTGTTGAGGACATACCCTTGAACACTCACCGCAGTCAGTGCAACGCCCTGCTACGTGGAAAGCGCGGATAATGTGGAACATTTTTTCTTCAAAACTGTTTGCAGGCGACTTATTTTCAACGCCTGAGTTGGGGTTGTCGAACACGCACTTTTCACAAGTACATGCAGGGCAAACGTCACGACAAGCGTTGCAACGTATGCAACGAGAGAGTTCGTTTTGCCAGAAAGCAAATCTTTCGTCCGCGGTCATTTTTTCAAGTTTTTCAACTTCATCAAAACGGTTGCTATCAATAACTTCGCCGTCTTCGCCTAAAAGTTCGTCGTAAGCAACGTGTTTTTTACTTTTGCAGTTTAAGCAACGTTCAGAAAGAACGTCGCCTTTATTTAATTGTTTTACGCCGTCGTAAAGCGTTTCCACTTTAACCGCATCACCATCACAACAAACGGATAAAATGCCGTCGCCAACCGCTTTTTTAATTTTATTTTCGTCAAGCATGCCTTCGCAAGGAATACCAACGGCATAAACCTTTTCACGGTCAAAACGATGTTCGGTTAAAAGTTGGTTAAACGAATAAGTGTCGCACGGTTTTAAGAAGACCAAAACTTTTCCGTCTTCTTTTTTAGTTTCTTTAATCAAATATTTAGAGAAGTTTGCGCCCGAAAATTCGCTATAAACGAAGTCGTTTTGCATTTGCTCTACGCTCGTAAAAATTGCCGGAGTGACGTCATAAGAAAAGTCACCTTTTTTCCAACCTAAAACTCTGGTCACCGTTCCGTCGGCAAGGAGAGATTTTGCTTTTTCAATAAGCGTTTCACGTGTTATCTTTTGCATCTTAAATCCTCCAATCTCTTGTTTTCGCCAAGCGACTTAACCGTCGCAACGAAATCGTTCATTGTTTGTGCGAATTTTGCACCTTCTGCCGCAGAAACCCACTCAACGCGTGTGCGTTCTTTTTCTATGCCGAGATATTCTAACATAGAGAATAAAAGAGCCATACGTCTTCTAGTGTAATAATTACCTGATGTATAGTGACAATCGCCTGGGTGGCAACCGCATAAAATTACGCCGTCTGCCCCGCGTTGAAATGCGCGGAGAATAAACATAGGATTAACACGGCACGAACACGGAACGCGAATAACCTTAACTTCTGCAGGATAAGAAAGCCTGTTGCTACCTGCAAGGTCAGCACCCGCATACGAACACCAATTACAACAAAACGCCACGATTTTGGGCTTATATTCGTTTACTTGCATATTGCGTCAACCTCCGCCATAATTTGTTTACTTGCAAAACCTTTAAGGTCCATAGCGCCAGAAGGACAAGCAACCGTACAGCAACCACATCCTTGGCAAACCGCTTCGTTAACTTGAGCAACTCTTCTAATAAGCGTCGTTCTATTAGGTCCGCGGAATTCTTTATCTTGATAAGTAATTGCACCGTATGGGCAAACTTTTTCACAAGAAGAACATCCATTACACATCATTTCGTCAGAATGCGCTACACACGGGTTGCCGGTTAGTTTATCTTTTGATAAAAGACCGATAACTTTTGCAGCGGCAGCACCTGCTTGCGAAACGGTTTCAGGAATATCTTTAGGCCCTTGGCACGCACCAGAAAGGAAAATACCTGCCGTGGGGCTTTCAACCGGACGGAGTTTGGGGTGTGCTTCGGTAAAGAAGTCGTTAGTATCCATACTTGCAGTAAGCATAGTAGCGAGCGGTCTTGCCGATTTATCTGGTTCGATTGCCGCCGCCAAAACAACTAAGTCGGCTTCTATTTTTAATTGTTTATTAGCAATAAGGTCAGAACCTTGAACGATAAGTTTATTACCTTCGGGTGAAACCTTACCAACCATACCTTTTATATAATGTACACCGTATTCTTCAACGGCACGGCGGTAAAACTCGTCAAATTGTTTACCAGGAGTACGAACGTCGATATAGAAAACGGTCACGTCAGTATCGGGATATTTATCACGCGTAAGCATAGCGTGTTTTGCGGTATACATACAGCAAATCTTAGAACAATATTCTTTGCCTTTTTCCGCGCAAGACGCACAACGTGAGCCAACGCATTGAACGAACACTATTTTGTGTGGGTGCACGCCGTCAGACGGACGAACGAGTTTACCTGCGGTAGGACCGGCAGCGTTCATTAAGCGTTCAAATTCAAGAGAAGTAATAACGTCTTTACTTTGACTATAAGCGAATTCGTCAAACTTATCCATGCTTATTGGATTAAAGCCCGTTGCAACGACGATTGCACCGTATTTTTCTTCGATAAATTCATCTTTTTGAGTGTAATCAATAGCCTTTGCAGTACATACCTTTGAGCAAACACCGCACTTGCCCGTTTTAAGCATCGTGCAGTAATCAGCATCTATAGTTGCAACCTTAGGAACTGCTTGTGCAAACGGAATATAAATTGCACGGCGGTTATCCATACCTAAGTTAAATTCGTTTGGAACTTTCTTTTGTGGACATTTTTCAGTGCAAAGTCCGCAACCGGTACAAACGTCTTCTTTAACGAAACGTGCTTTTTTCTTAATAGTCACGTCAAAATTACCAACGAAACCAGCAACGTGTTCAACTTCGCTATAAGAGAAAATTCTAATTTTTTCGTGTTGAGCAACGTCAACCATCTTAGGTGTTAAAATACAAGCCGCACAGTCTAAGGTTGGGAAAGTTTTATCAAGTTGAGCCATTTTACCACCGATAGTGGGTTTTTTCTCAACGATATCAACTTCAAAACCTGCATCTGCGATATCAAGTGCAGTTTGAATACCTGCTATACCGCCACCGATAACGAGTGCGCGCTTTGTGACGGGGCTTTCACCCGGAACTAACGGTGCGTTAAGGTGAACTTTCGCGATTGCAGTTCTACCTAAAACGATAGCCTTTTCCGTTCCTTCCGCCATATCCTTATGTATCCAAGAACATTGTTCACGAATATTTGCAATTTCAACCATATAAGGGTTGATGCCTGCGGATGTTGCCGTCTTTCTAAACGTTGCTTCGTGCATTCTGGGCGAACAAGAACAAACTACCACGCCGGTAAGGTTATGTTCCTTGATAGCGTTTTTTATCATATCTTGTCCTGCTTGTGAACACATATACTGATAGTTGGTTGAGAAAACTACGCCCGGTTCTTTAGCGAGCGCGTCAGACACCGCTTGAACGTCAACCGTTCCTGCAATGTTGCTTCCGCACCAACATACGAATACGCCTATTCTTTGCATTTGTATTCTCCTTTATTATTTAGTGTATTTTCTGAATGCACTGACAATTGCTTGTTGTGGCAACTCTTCGTCAAGCATTGCAGGTAAGTCGTCTGCTTTTAAGTGATTGTTGTCTTGCTGTCTGATTACAGAAAGGCGAACTGCTTCAACGATTTTTGCAGGTTCAACACCACGAGGGCATCTATCGATACACGCAAAGCACGAAAGACAACGGTAAATCGACTTTGATTTTAAAAGCGGTTCAATATCACCCGTTTCAACCATATAAACGAATTGATGTGGATGATATTCCATTTCGTCGTAAGCAGGGCAAGTTCCCGAACATTTTCCGCATTTCATGCATTTTCTTGGGTTAACGCCACTGCGACGGATAATTTCGTTGCATAAGTCTTTTTTGGAATTTTCCATTTGCTTACTCCTTTATGCCGAGTGCTTGTGCGAGCAATTCGGTGATATAAACGACGGGCATATCCCCACCGTTCTTTTGTAAATTATATTTGCAAAGCGGACAAGCGGTCACGATAACTTCTGCGCCCTTTTCCTTTGCGTTTGAAATTACCTTTTGGCTCTTTTGCGTTGCTAAATCTTTGCTTTCTAAGGTGATATAACCGCCACAGCATTCGTTGCGGTAAGCGTAAATCACGGGTTCAGCACCGAGCGCGCGGATAAAATCTTCCATAATGGTTGGATTTTCCACGTCGTCCATAGCCATAACTTTACCTGGGCGGAGAAGCAAGCAACCGTAATACGCGCCTATCTTCATACCCGTTAAAGGATTTACGACTTTTTCTTTAATTTTATCAAATCCAATTTGGTCACGCAAGAGTTCAAGGTAATGCAAAACCTTGGTTTCGCCGTTATAACTTTCTGGCGCGATATAGTTGTTTACGCGTGAAGCAAATTCAGAGTCATCTTTCATAGCCGAATTAGTTTGCTTAATAACGTTGTGACAAGCTGAACATACCGAAACCAAAGGTTGCCCTTTATCACGCGCTTCTTTCAATGCGCGGACGGAAGAAAGTTTGGTTGCAACTTCGTCTCTACTCGTTGTAAACACCCCGCCACAGCATTGCCAGTTTTCAATTTCTTCAAGCGTCACACCCAAAAACTCTGCACATTTTCTTGCATAAACGTCAAGTTGTTTTGCTTTTGTTTTTAAGGTGCAACCGGGAAAATAACTAACTTTCATTTGTCTAATGCTCCTATTAAACCATCTTTTCAGGATGGAAAACTTCGTCGAATTTTTCTGCCGTTAAGAAACCGAGTTCAACACACGCTTCTTTAAGCGACACGTTATCTTTAAATGCCTTCTTTGCCGTTTTTGCCGCGTTTTCATAACCGATATAAGGATTAAGCGCGGTGACAAGCATAAGTGAATTGTGTAAGTTGTGGTCCATCTTTTCACGGTTTGCTTTAATGCCAACCGCACAATTTACGTTAAACGAAACGATTGCTTCTGCAAGCAAGCGCGCCGATTGCAAGAAGTTGTAAATGCAAACGGGCATAAACACATTAAGTTCAAAGTTGCCTTGCGATGCAGCCATACCAACGGCAACGTCATTACCCATAACTTGAACGGCAACCATAGTGACCGCTTCGCATTGAGTGGGGTTAACCTTGCCTGGCATTATAGAAGAACCGGGTTCGTTTTCAGGAATAAAGATTTCCCCTAAGCCGTCACGCGGACCGCTTGCAAGCCAACGCACGTCGTTAGCGATTTTCATCATATCACAAGCGAGTGCCTTAATTGCACCGTGTGCGAACACAAGTTCGTCTTTACTAGTGAGTGAGTGGAATTTATTACTTGCAGTCACAAACTTTTTGCCCGTGATTAAAGAAACTTTTTCAGCTACCAAAGTATCAAATCCCTTAGGCGCGTTAAGCCCCGTTCCAACAGCAGTTCCGCCGAGAGCAAGTTCTGCAAGTGGTTTGATTGCGAGTTTAAGAAGTTCCACGTCACGTTCTAAACTGCTTCTCCAACCGCTAATTTCTTGGCTAAATTTAATGGGGGTAGCGTCTTGCAAGTGAGTTCTACCACACTTAACCGCATCGTCGTTTTCTTTTTCTAAGCGGATAAACGTTTCAATGAGAGAGTTTACCGCAGGAATAAGTTTATCTTCTATCGCCATAACCGCAGAGATGTGCATTGCGGTAGGGAACGTATCGTTTGAAGATTGACTCATATTGATATCGTCGTTAGGGTGAAGAATTTTCTTACCTGCAATTTCGTTTCCGCGATTAGCAATAACTTCGTTTGCGTTCATGTTTGATTGAGTGCCAGAACCCGTTTGCCAAACGACGAGTGGGAAATGCCCGTTAAGGCTACCGCTCATAACTTCGTCACAAGCCTTTTCGATTGCGCAAAGTTTTTCGTCCGTCATCTTTTCAGGACGGAGCGCGTGATTTGCTTGCGCAGCCGCTTTTTTAAGAACGCCGAAAGCACGAGTTATTTCACGTGGCATAATTTCAATATCAACGCCGATTTTAAAGTTCTCACTGCTTCTTTGCGTTTGAGCCGCCCAATAACGGTCAGCAGGAACTTTCATTTCGCCCATTGAATCGTGTTCAATACGATAATCCATTGTCTTTCTCCTTATATTTGAAAATTTTTAACCTAATTTAGATTTTTGCTTTTCTACAAAACAAAAATACTGATACTTACCCTTATAATTGTGGTATAAATATTATAACAATTTACGACATAAAAGTAAACTATTTATATAGGATTTTTTTCTTTGCAAAACGAAAAAATAGTTATATTTTCACAAATATTTTAAGCAAACGAGAAAATGCTTACCAAAATTTTCATCATTTGTAAAAAATTAACAAAATTGATAGTTTTATTTTTATCCTGCCACGCCTTAATTTGTTGCCACCGTTTGCATTTTGTGATACAATAAACGTGCTTTTGTTTAAGGAGAATTATGCAACAAAATAAAATCACCGCAACTAAAAATGCAAGCGCCCTATCAACCCTTTCGTTTAAAAAAGGATTAAAGGACGGCTTGCCCATAGGTTTAGGGTATTTTCCCGTTGCTTTTGCGTTTGGTGTTCAAGCGAGCATTGCAGGCGTTCCACTCATTATGTCACTTTTTATATCTATGACAAATTTGACGTCTGCAGGGCAACTTGCGGGTTTAAGCATTATCGCGTCTTGTGGAACTATTTTAGAAATGATTTTAACCCAACTCGTTATAAACTCACGCTACTTTTTAATGAGCATAACTTTAACGCAAAAATTAGACGGCTCTTTTTCGCTTGGGCATAGATTTTTATGCTCCGCTTTCGTGACGGACGAAATATTTGCAGTTGCATCTTCAAAACCTAAAACTTTTGGAAGGAAATATTTTTACGGCTTAGTTATATTGCCTTATTTAGGGTGGTCTTTAGGTACTCTTTTCGGTAGTTTTACGGGTGACGTTCTTCCCCCTGTGGTGACGAGCGCGTTAGGTATTGCGCTTTACGCTATGTTTATCGCGATAATAATTCCGCCGTCAATATATTCACGCGGGGTTTTCCCAGCCGTTGCGCTTGGCGCGCTAATCAGTTGCGCGCTATACTTTATCCCTATCTTTGACATTTTGTCCACGGGTATTTGCGTGATTATAAGTGCGATAATCACCGCTTTAATTATCGCTTTAATTTTCCCCGTTAAAGAAGAGGAGGTGCAATCGTGAGTATAGGCGAAATGGCTTTGATGATTTTGGTTATGGCAGGCGTGACTTACCTTATAAGAATGATACCTTTCGTGTTTTTTAGAAAGAAGATAAAATCGGATTATCTAAAAAGCGTATTGTTTTATTTACCATACGCCGTTTTATCGGCAATGACTTTCCCTTATATTTTTTATAGCACGGGCAATTTTTACACCGCTCTTTTAGGCACGGTGGTTGCAATAATAGTCGCCGTATTTAAGCGTTCTCTCTTAACAGTTGCCGTTTGCGCCTGCTTAACGGCGTTAATATTCGGCTTTATTTTATAATTTTTGAAAAATAAAAAACCGCGGACACTTCCGCGGTTTTTTTGTTTTAACATTTATGATTTTTTGTACCTAACGTCCATTTTAATTGCGTAATGGTCGGATAAATATTTGTCACTATTTTCCCCCCATTTATCACGGCAAATTTCAAATTTAACGGGTGTTATATATTTTTTAGTAGTAAAACAGAAATCAATCGCCGTGTTTGTTTGAGTATTTTCATCTGCACCAAAACCTTGATAGGTGCATCCACTATCGGTAATGCTCGCTTTTGCTTGGCAATCATACATGCTTTTTGCCATTTTATTGTAAGGTTCGCTACCTACTCTACAGTTAAAATCCCCCAAAACGAACGCAGGATATTCTTTAGCTTTAACTTTTTTTAATACCATATTAACGCTTTTAATTCTTGATTCTGCAGATTTGTTATCTAAATGCACGTTAAACACGTTAATCTTTAAGCCAGACTCTTTATGTTTTAACACGGCGTTGACACAAATTCTTACTTGTGTTGCACCCCAACCCGCATCCCATTCATCAGGTGTATCGCAAAACCAAAAAACATTATCCGATACTAACGAAAATTTTTCCTTATCAAAGGCAATTGCTAAGCCTTCTTCGTTTGTCTTAGGAGTTCTTGCATAATAAATAATTTGATATTTTTCCGTTAAGTTTGTTTGAAAATCTTCGTTTTGAGTACGCTTAACTTCTTGAAAGCAAACTATATCTACATCGTATCTCAAAACGGTTTCGAAAAAGGCACTTTTTCTATTATCCCATGCCCTATCATCCGTATCAGACGAATTTTCATTACGAATGTTAAAACTCATGAAAGATAAGTCTACAGTCGCTTTTGGCAAATTATCGCACGCTGAAAAACTAAACGCCATACTCAGCAAAAGAATCAAACATAGTAAACGAGATAATATTTGTTTTTTCATTTTTCCACCTGTTTAATAAGTTTTTAATTTTACTCGACATTAAAATTATATCCTACCAAACTAGAATAATCAACAAAAATTATTTATGATTGAATTTTTGAAAAATAATCAAAATAAATCATCAAGTCATTAAATGCGCAATTTATCAAAATTCTATTTTATAATCTCTAAAAGTTCTTCAGGATTTTTTGCAAACACGGTTGCGCCGTATTTAGATAAAAACTCCTTATCTCTATTGCCCCAAAGCACCGCAACGCAATTTATTTTGGCGTTTATCGCGGTTAAAACGTCCGTTTCACCGTCACCAACGAAATAAGCGTTTTCAGGCAAAACGTCAAACTCTTTTAAAATTCTTTGTAAAGCGGTTGGCGAAGGTTTAGCATCTATAGTTCCACCAACACCAAGCATCACGTCAAACCCCAAGTCGAATAAAAATTTGTCTATAAACGGCTCTAACTCGTCTTGCGTTTTGTTTGTATATAAAGCCAACTTATATCCACGATTTTTAAATTCTTTCAAAACTTCCTTTATTCCAGAAAAAACTTTAGATTTAAGCGTTCCGAACTTTTGAACGAAAGGAATATAATAATTCCAAATATACATAAGTTTTTCTTCGGACATATCGCCCAAAAGTTTTCTAACGAAGTTTGGGGCGTCGTTGCCGATAACCTTTCTATATTCAGCGTAAGTTCTTTCTTTATAACCCAACTCTTTTAACGCCATATTCATGCAATCGGCTATATCTTGTTGCGTGTCGAGAACCGTTCCATCAAGGTCAAATAAAACTGCTTTATTCATAACAATATCCTAAAATTAAAAACTTTACGCTAATAACGTTGGGAAAATTTTACTGATAAACCCGTAAAGGTAGAAAATAATTAACAAAACGGGTAAAACGTATTTACAATAAACCCTTAATTTGTTAGAGAATTTTAAGCCTTTGCCTTGGTTAGCTTCGGTTAAAAACTGATTCCAGCCCCAAGCCTTTTTATCAAGCGTGCAGAACAAGACGTAAACGAGCGAGCCTAACGGCAAAATATTGTTTGACACGATAAAATCTTCTAAGTCCATTATAGTAGACGGAGCGCCACTTGCATCAACGCCAAACGGCATAAAGCCAGATAAAACGTTAAACCCTAAAATACAAGGCAAGCACAAAACTAAAAGAGCCAAGCAGTTAATAACGCACGATTTTTTTCTTGACCAACCCCATTTATCCATACCAAACGCAATAAGATTTTCAAAAACGGCAGTGACGGTTGACATAGCCGCAAAAATTAGGAACAAGAAGAAAAACGCACCTATAATTCTTCCGCCTGCAACGTGATTGAAAATGTTGGGCAAAGTTTCAAAAATAAGCCCCGGACCGCCTGTAGCCGCATCTTTAGTGGGATAAACGAAAGTTGCGGGAATAACGATAAGCCCTGCAATAAACGCAACGCCCGTATCAAGCAAAGCAATTGAAACTGATTCGCCGAACAAACTTCTTTCTTTTTTAATATAACTTCCGAAAATCGCCATTGAACCCATGCCGACTGATAGTGTGAAAAAGGCTTGCCCCAAAGCCGCAAATAAAACTTCCCCTAAAATAACGTTGCCGTTAGCGTCGTAAACAAGATTATGAAAATTAGGCACTAAATAATATTCTAAGCCCTTATCCGCCCCGTCTAGCGTGCAAACGTAAACTGCTAAAACTACGATTATTGCAAGCAAACACACCATCATAATCTTATTGATTTTTTCAACGCCTTTTTTAAGCCCTAACGAACAAATGAAAAAACCAAGCATGATAACGAGCGCGGTGACTACAATTTGCAATAAAGGATTAGCAGTCATTTGCCCAAATTGAGATGAAACTTGGTCTGCAGTTTGACCAGAAAAATCACCTGCAACCATCTTATATAAGTAAATAAACATCCACGCGGTGACAACGGTATAAAACATCATCAATAGATAATTGCCGACGAGCGCCACCCAACTAAACGCGTTCCACTTAGTGCCTTTTGGTTGCAACGCCATGAAAGAATTGGCTATGCTTTTTTGACTTGCCCTACCAACTGAAAATTCCATAGTCATAATCGGAAGTCCAAAGATTACTAAGAATAATAAGTAAAGCAAAATAAAGCCTGCCCACCATACTTACTGACGATATACGGAAACCGCCAAACGTTTCCAAGCCCTATAGCACAACCAGCCGAAATTAAAATAAACCCTAAGCGAGAGCCGAATTTTTCTCTTTCGCCGTTTAACGGCACTGCATCTTTTTTCATATCTCTTTTCCTTTTTCTCTATCTTCTTGATTAAATTTACATTTTTTTCTTAACAGTTGCATTGGGTCAAGTTTTAATTCGCTAATCATAATTGCACTGAAAACAAGCACTAAACCAACCCCAAGCATAACCGATAACTTTTCCGCACCAAACAAAACTGAAAACGCCATTCCAAACACTGATTCCAAACTTAAAATGATAGACGATTGGTTAGGTGAAGTAAATTTTTGCCCTATCATTTGCGCAGACTGGGCAAAGAGCGTGCATATAAGCGTTAAATATGCAATTTTAATAATTTGTTCGGTATTTAACGCATACCCTTTAATTCCAAGCACGGAAAATTCAAACGAAAGCGAGCAAATTGCGAAAAGAACGCCAACTGTCAAAAATTCAAAAATGAGCATTAAGAGCGCGTCCGCCCCTTTCTTTTGAAATAAATCTATATAAATGATTTGAAGCCCGAAAAAAACCGCGGATATAAGTGTTAAACCGTCGCCAAACAACAAATTTTCACCCGTGTCACGTTCACCTGAAAGTGCTATAAGCCCTATACCGACGATACAAGTAAACGCCGAAATAACGTTATAAAGTTTGGGGCGTTTTTTGAAAATAAGCCATATTAAAAAGGGGCACATAACGCAATAAGACGAAGTTAAAAAAGCGTTTCTTCCCGGCGTTGTGTGTTTTAAACCTATCGTCTGCGTTATGTAAGCAAGCGTGACGAAAACACCTATAATTACGCCGTAAAAAAACGTGGTCTTATTTAGTTTTTTTAATCGCGGAGCGCAAATGAGCGCCATAATCAAACCTGCACTTAAAAAGCGGATTGCAATAACGTAAAACGCGGGCACAACCTTAATCGTTTCTTTTAGGATAAAAAATGAAGTTCCCCACGCAACCGTTGCCAATAAAAGTAGCGCTTGCCCTAATAAGTTTAATTTTTTGCTAACCATAATAATGCACCTTTTTTCAACTAAAACATTGTATCATAAACATTTTTAATTTACAAATATTTTGACGATTAAACGCTTTTTTTAGCAAAATATAGGGAAAATATTTTGTAAAGTTATAACCACGCTAAAAAATTTTAATATTCAAAACAAAAATTTTATCTTTAAAATACTTGTAATTAAAACACCTAAAGTGTATAATTAAGTCATACAAAATTATTGGAGATTTTATATGGATTCAAATAAAAGACCGTGCGATATGCAACGCATAACCACCCCTGCGCTTGCAAAAGCGTTTATTGATGAACAAGTTAAACTTATCCGTGAACAAGTTAAAGATAAAAAAGTTCTTCTCGCTCTCTCTGGCGGTGTTGACAGTTCAGTCGTTGCCGCTCTCTTAATTAAGGCAATCGGCAAACAACTCGTTTGCGTGCACGTTAACCACGGGCTTATGAGAAAGGGCGAAAGCGAACAAGTTATTGAAGTTTTCAAAAACGGGCTTGACGCTAACCTTATTTATATCGACGCAACCGACCGCTACTTAGAAAAACTTAAAGGCGTTGACAGCCCTGAAACTAAGAGAAAAATTATCGGTGCTGAATTTATCCGCATATTTGAAGAAGAAGCAAGAAAACTTGAAGGTGTTGAATTCCTTGCACAAGGCACCATTTATCCCGATATTATTGAAAGTGACGGCGTTAAAGCACACCATAACGTTGGTGGCCTACCCGAAGATTTGCAGTTTGAACTTGTTGAACCCGTTAAACTTTTATATAAAGACGAAGTTAGAGTTGTCGGTTATGAATTAGGGCTTCCTAAAAAAATGGTTGACCGTCAACCCTTCCCCGGCCCAGGTCTTGGCGTTAGATGCCTTGGTGCAATCACTCGCGATAGATTGCACGCTCTTCGTGAAGCAGATGCTATTTTGCGCGAAGAGTTTGATAACTGCGGGCTCTCTTCTAAAGTTTGGCAATATTTTATCGCCGTTCCCGATTTTAAGAGCGTTGGCGTTAAAGACGGCAAGAGATACGAAGGTTGGCCTGCAATTATCCGTGCGGTAAACACGGTTGACGCAATGAGCGCAACTATCGAAGAAATCCCTTACGACGTTCTTCACAAAATCACCGATAGAATAACCAAAGAAGTTGACGGCATAAACAGAGTTTTATTTGACCTTACACCAAAGCCCATCGGCACTATCGAGTGGGAATAAAATTAAAATAAACTTAAAAAGAGCAGTTTTTAACTGCTCTTTTTTGATATAATTTTTTGTCTTTTTATTTAGTTTCTGTTGCAACTTCGCCGTCTCTTTTTCTTGAACTCTTTTTGCCTTCGGGGTCAACTTCACCTGCTTTTGTGAGTGCAATTTTGGTTAAGAACGGACCGATAAGTTCATAAATTAAAACTGAGAATAGAATTATGTTATTAACTATACTACCTATTTGAAGAACTTGTGCGTTAGCCGAAAATTCCGCGCAAAACTCAGAAACTTTCAACGCCATACCGAGAGCAACACCTGCTTGCGGAAATAACGTTATACCTAAATATTTTCTAACGTTAGGTTGCGCTTTAACCATCGTTGCGCTCAAATCCGCGCCAAAATATTTACCGATACAACGAGACACAATATATACAACGCCAATTAAAATAATTATCCAATCTGAAAGGACTGAAAGGTCAAGTTCCGCACCCGATAGCACGAAAAACAAAATAAACATAGGCGCAGTCCAACGGTCAAGCCTATCCATAAGTTCTTCAGAGAAATCACAAATATTGCAAAAAATAGTGCCGAGCATCATGCAAGAAAGCAAGGAAGAGAACGCCACGTGCACGCCCAAAACTTCAAACTTAAACATTGAAATTGCAACCGTTACGAACACGAACGCAACCGAAACTGAAAGCCTTTTTGAACGCGAGTGGAAAAACCTTTCTATAAACGTAAATAAATATCCCATCACAGCGCCAAGCCCTAATGATAAAACAACTTCAATAAGTGGTTCAACAACAATTGAAACAACGTTAACCGTGCCAGATATCAACCCTTTTGCTACGCCGAACGAAATGGAAAATAAAACTAAGCCAACTGCGTCGTCAATAGCAACAACTGGCAAAAGCGTATCCGTCACAGGTCCTTTCGCTTTATATTGACGAACGACCATCAACGTTGCCGCAGGCGCCGTTGCAGATGCAACCGCACCTAAAATTATTGCCGTTTCAAGTGGTAATTTATCCGGAATTATAAAGTGCAAAGTTATCAATGCAAAGTCCACAACCACGGTAGTTATAACCGCTTGCAAAATACCAATAATAGTTGCTTGCTTGCCGATTGATTTTAATTGTGAAAGCCTAAACTCATTGCCGATTGAAAACGCAATAAAGCCAAGCGCAACGTCAGAAATCAAAGAATAAGCCTTAGTGTTAATGTCAAGCGCGGTGAACCCAAGTCCTTGCACGTTAAACGCGCCTAAGCAAAACGGCCCTATAATTACACCTGCAACTAAATACGCCGTCACGGCGGGTAATTGCACGAGTTTGGCTAAACGCGATAGCATAAGCCCTGCAAAAAGAGCAATTGATAAACTCAACAAAACGCTCATATACGTTCTCCCTAAATGTCTTCTTAAAATAACCTTAATGATTTTAATACTTTAAATTTATTTTGTCAACACATAAAATACCACAAAATAAAATTATTCGAATTTAAATAATACATTTGCAGTTTTTAAAAGAAAATCTTGCTTAAACCAAATGCTTAAACAAGATTTTTTAACAGATTGTAACCGATAATTTAATGACAAATTATCATTTATTTTTGTGCCCAATTAGACGGTTTATCGCCCATTACAAAGTGCAATTCCCCACCTTCTAAAATTTGTGAGTGGGTAAGTTTGCACTCATTAAGCACCTCTCCTTGCCACGTTGCAGATTGCACGTAAATATTATTATCGCCAACGTTTTCACCCGTAATGCGCAAATCTTTTCCATTACCCAAGTGCATAACAATCTCTTCTAATCTCGTTCCGTGCAAATAATAATTTTCCGTCGTAGCATATGGGAAAAATCCACACATCATAAATAAGTAATAAGACGCCATTCCCCCATTGTCTTCATCACCAGGATAGTCGTTTTGCTTTGAAAAACGTTTTATAACGCCGTCAATAACTTTCGCTGCTAAATCAGGGCGTTTAACTTCATCTGTGCAGAACAGCCACGGAATATGGAAAGACGGCTCGTTTGTAAAGTTTAAATACCCTTCTTTTCCATGGTCGTCGTTATAGTAGTTCACGCTATGCTCACACGCCCAAATAAGGCGCTTAGTAAACGTTTCGGCACCCCCCATTGCTTGCACTAATCTTGGAACGTCGTTATAATTGATATAAGATGCGTCCCAACCGGTTGCTTCGTAAAAGTCTGTGTTATAACCGCCGTGAGCGTCAAAACCGTCGTCAAACGTGCCGTCTTCATTACACGTTTGCGGGAACCCGTAAAAACCTTCACTTTCACATTTTGGATTCCACATATTTAACCAGTTGGCAGACCTTTTTTCATATTTTTCATATTCTTTGATTTTGCCCATTTTAAGTGACATGTTTGCAATCGCTTTATCGTTAAGAGCAAAACCTAACGTTGCAGAAGCTGGTTTAAATCTCCACGTGTACGATGCTCCACTTACCATACGATTGTTTTTAGTGGCAAAGCCGTTTTTTACATATTCTGGTGAGCGCATTTGCTCTGCGCTTTTAAGAAGGACTGAATACGCGTCTTCCCAAGTATATTTTTTAAGCGAAACGCCTTTAAGATAAGCGTCTACTATAACGTTATCAACGTCGTTCCCTCCTTGCCCTGCAGGTCCTTCCGTCCCTGCCAAAAATTCATCAGCAATAACAATGCCGTTGCCCAAACGCTCGTTTTCTTTTGCCCTATCAATAAACGAATCGATAATTGCACCCATATTTTCGGTGTATAACAACGAACGCATTGGGAACGCCGTTTTCCACGAATCCCAAACGGTGTGAAAATCATCCCAATTTCCACTATCTAAAGTGCGGTCTCTCGGTTGAATATTCATATGATAAATTGCCGTATAAAATCTGCGGAGCAAGGCTTTATCTTCAGTTTTTATTTGGATTGCCCCAAGAATGCCACGCCAAGCATCTCTTGCCATTTCTTTAACTCGTTCATAATCAAAATCGGGAATTTGCTCTAAAAGAAAACTTTTTGCCTTTTGTTCACTCACAAAAGATATAGCAATTTTAACTTTAACTTGCGCACCTTTTGCAAATTTTATAAATGCACCAAGTCTTTTTTCAGTATCGATTGATATTAACGATTGCTCTTCTTTACTTAATTCGTGAATTTCCGCCCCTTCAAAAACACCGATTTCTTCAAAATCAGCATCAAATTCCATGGCAAAAAACATATCCCATTCGTTATTGTTCCAGTTGCCGAAAAATCTTCCACCACCAGCAATGCTTTTGTTTTTAGGGTCTACCGTTATAGAACCTTTTTTCATACTAGCATCTATATCGAGTTTATGTGAAACGTCGATTAAAAGATAGGCGTCTTTATCAGTTGGATAACTAAAAGAATAAATTGCCGAAGCGTGCGCTGGGGCAACCCTGGCACGAATTCCATTTTCTAATTCAACTTTATATTCAAAACAACTTGAACTTTCTTCTTTTGCAAAAGACGCACGCTTTTCTCTTTCAATTTCAAGATTACCAACCATAGGTGCAAGCAAAAAGTTGCCATAACATTTAGTTCCGCCAGAACCCGAAGTATAAGCGTGACCAAAACCGACGATAGGTTGCTCCCTTAAATAACCACCGCAATCGTTCTTTAACGTTTCAGGGCTTGGATGGATAGAACCAGATGGAAGCGTTGGCCCTGCCGAAGTTGCACTTCCAACACCAAACAAGGGATCTGCATAATTCGTGGGGTCAAAACTTTTATTGTTCGTTTTATTTATTTGCATAAGAAATTTCTCCTATCAATTATAAAAAATAATAACACAACGTAAAAAACTTGTCAATATAGAACGATACTTTTCAATTTTTTAACGTTATGATTAGTTCTTATACTTTATTAAGGTTTGCGCTTCTTCAACACTTTGATATTTACCTATAGCAATCAATTCAAAAAGGCAATAGGCATTTCCCCAAAAAAATATAAAAATCAACTCCATTAATAATCAGTTTTTTTATTTCCCCTGGTGGAACTATAGGTTTATTTACGATTTAAAACAGCACCCCAAAAGTTAGACAAACTTTTGGGGTGCTGTTTCTTTGCAACACTTTATTTTTCTATATAATATTTTTTCCCGAACAACTATAAGAAATATGGTTAAAGTTTTATTATATCTTTCTAATCAATTTCTTCGTCGCCGTGGATAGCCATCCATTCTAACGCCACGTCATACGCCTCGTAATCTAAATCAGCCATAGTATTAGTGTGGAAAACTATTCCTTCCGCCTCTTTCGCAAAAAGCTTTTCCCTGTAAAAATCAAGTTGATACTTAACAGCTTTTCCAGTTGCCTGTTTTCGTTCGCCAAAGTTATAAAGATAGCACCCAAACATTCTGCGATTATTCGGCGTAAGTTTTTTGAAAATTTCAAATTTTTCAGGGATTAAAGGCACGTCGCGTTCTTCCCAAGTCCACATAATAATTCCATCAAACGGAGCGAGATATTTTTTCAAATTTTCGTCATCTTGCTCGTTAAGTCCAAATTCTTTCGTATAAAGAACCATCCACATATCAATGGGCCTAACTTCGTTTTTGTTTAATCTTTCGCGAATTTTCCAAAGGTCGTTAAAGTTAACTTCGTTCCCCTCACCCCTGTTTTTGGATTTTACAACGAAATCATCAAACACCGCTGCGGTAATGTTTGATG
>SVHO01000055.1 GCA_015055725.1 Clostridiales bacterium
ATATTTTACATCAAATTTTACATTTTTTTTACAGGTATTTTTGAAAACTGCTGTTTTTAATATAAAAAGTGATGTTTTTTAATGGTTTTGAACTGTTTTCAATGGTTAATTACATAATTACCAAGGATGTGCTCTACCATCTGAGCCATATCAGCAATTTATCTTTAATGCTTATCTATTATATAAAATAAAAACACGTTTGTCAATACAAAAAACCGACTTACGACAAAATTTTAAAAATATTTTACTTTAATTTAAAAATTTTAAGCCCGTTGCAATTTTACAACGGGCTTAACTTTTTATTTACTATTCTTCAATGATTTCTTCTTGTTCATCGCCTTCATCACTTTCGCTCTTAGGAGAAATCGCAATTTTTGAAACGGTTGTTGAATCGTCAATTCTCATTACTCTTACGCCTTGCGTATCTCTACCTATAGTGCTAATATCTTGAGCGGATACTCTAATAATCGTTCCATTATTAGTGATTATCATAATATCGTCATCGTTTGAAATTAGTTTAAGGTTAACGAGTTTACCCGTTTTAGCGTTAAACACGCCTGCCTTTACTCCCTTTCCACCACGCGACTGCAATCTATAATCTTCAATGCTTGAACGCTTGCCGTATCCGTTATCAGTCATGGTTATAACTTCATAACCTTCTTTAATAACAGACATATCAACCACGTAATCTTCTGGGTTTAGGGTCATACTCTTAACACCTTGAGTATCTCTACCCATAGCGCGAACGTCTTCTTCACTAAATCTAATACATTTACCTTCGCGAGATGCAACTATAATCTCATCCGAGCCTGAAGTCAGTTGAACTGAAATTAATTCATCCCCTTCAACTATGCTTATTGCTATTTTACCAACCTTTCTAATGTTTGCGAACTCGGTAAGAGAAGTCTTTTTAATCAAACCGTTTTTGGTTGCGAGCATTATATAGCCTTGAGTGTCGGGTTTAAGTTGAATCATTGCGTGAACTTTTTCGTTTTCAGAAAGTTGCAACACGTTAACGATTGCCCTACCCCTTGCAGTTCTAGTTCCAACAGGCAAATGATAACCTTTAAGGCTATAAACTTTGCCCTTATTCGTAAAGAACAATATATCGTCGTGCGTGGATGCAACGAACATATCGTCAACAAAGTCTTCTTCTTTTGGTTTATGAGCCGTCACACCCTTTCCGCCACGGCGTTGCGTTCTATATTCAGCAACAGGAACGCGTTTAACGTATCCAAAGTGAGTTAAGCTAACTACAATATCCTCAACGGGTATCATATCCGCTTCATCAATGTCACCGTAATCATAAGAAAGTTCAGTTTTTCTTGGCGAAGGATATTTTTCTTTAATTTCTTCCATATCCTCTCTAATTATCGCCTTAACTCTTGATTCGTTTGCGAGTATATCTTTTAAGTCTGCAATAGTTTTATCAAGTTCAACGAGTTCTTCATTGAGTTTTTCAACTTCCATACTCGTTAAACGTTGCAATCTCATTTCAAGAATTGCGTTAGCTTGTTTATCAGAAAGCAAGAATTCTTCTATAAGTGCCGAGCAAGCAGAGTTTTTATCAGCAGAGTGACGGATAATTTCAATAACTCTATCAATATTTGCAAGCGCAATAACAAGTCCTTTAACTATATGTTCACGCTCTTCAGTCTTAGCCAAATCATATTTAGTGCGACGAACGATAACGTCTTCTTGATGCGCAATATAATGCTCTAAAATTTCTTTTAAACTTAAAACCTTAGGCTCACCGTCAACAAGTGCAAGTAAAATTATGCCGTCTTTAACTTGCAAATTAGTGTGTTTATACAAAGTATTTAACACAACTTGAGCGTTAACGTCCTTTTTAAGTTCGATAACTATGCGCAAACCGTGTCTATCAGACTCGTCACGAACGTCACTAATACCTTCAATGCGCTTATCTTTAACCATGTCGGCAATACTTTTAATAAGCATAGCCTTGTTAACTTGATATGGAAGTTCGGTGGCAACGATTCTTTCGCGCGTGCCGTTATTGAACTCTTGAATTTCACATTTAGCACGGAGAACAAATCCACCTTTACCCGTTCTATAAGCTTGCCTGATGCCTGCTCTCCCCATAAGCACGCCACCAGTTGGATAGTCTGGCGCGGGAATATATTCCATAAGTTCTTCAACACTTATTTCGGGATTATCCATAAGGGCGATACAAGCGTTAATACACTCTGCAAGGTTGTGTGGCGGAATATTTGTTGCCATACCAACTGCAATACCGTCCGCACCGTTAACCAAAATGTTAGGTATCCTTGACGGCAAAACGACAGGTTGCATTTCAGTATCGTCAAAGTTTGGATAAAAATCAACGGTATTTTTGTCGATTTCTCTAAGCATTTCGTTAGAAAGTTTAGAAAGCCTTGCTTCAGTATACCTATATGCAGCAGCTTTATCTCCGTCGACCGAGCCGAAGTTTCCGTGACCGTCAACTAACGGAAAGTTAATTGCAAAATCTTGTGCTAAACGAACGAGCGCGTCGTAAACAGAACTGTCGCCGTGGGGATGATATTTACCTAAAACTTCACCTACGATTTTTGCGCATTTTTTAAATCCTTTATCAGAAGTTAACCCCATATCGTGCATAGCGTATAAAATACGTCTATGAACAGGCTTCATTCCGTCTCTAACGTCAGGAATAGCACGTGAAACGTTAACTGCCATTGCGTATGCAATAAAGGATTTTTTTACTTCGTTATTAACTTCAACGTTGATAAGTTTGGTCTTTTCAAGCGTCGCTTTAAATTCGGCTGAAAGTTCAGCACTTATATCTTTTTTAGCCATAATTTTTCTCCTTTATTTTATACATCTAAATCAGTGACGAGTTTAGCGTTGTTCTCTATGAATATACGGCGAAGTTCAGGGTCGTCACCCATAAGTTGAGTAAACGTTTCGTTCGCCTCAACCGCGTCTTCCATAGTGACTCTAAGCATAGTTCTCGTTTCAGGATTCATTGTTGTTTCCCAAAGTTGTTCAGGGTCCATTTCACCAAGACCTTTATATCTTTGGATATCACACTTACCAACTTCAGCAAGATATTCTTGAAGTTCTTTGTCGCTATATAAATATTTATCAACCTTGTTCTTTGTTGCCTTATAAAGTGGCGGTTGTGCAATATAAACGTGCCCTTTTTCAATGAGTGGACGCATAAAACGGAAGAAGAAAGTTAAAAGAAGAATTCTAATGTGACTACCGTCAACGTCCGCGTCGGTCATACAAATAATTCTATCATAACGAAGTTTGCTTTCATCAAAATCGTCGTGTATGCCACCACCGAAAGCAGTTATCATACTGCGAATTTCTTCGTTTTCCAAAATTCTATTAAGCCTTGCTTTTTCAACGTTAAGGATTTTACCGCGAAGTGGAAGAATTGCTTGGAAACGCCTATCCCTACCTTGTTTTGCGCTACCACCTGCAGAGTCCCCTTCGAC
>SVHO01000027.1 GCA_015055725.1 Clostridiales bacterium
TTCCACCAACTTTTACAAAGTCTTTCATCCAAGCAAAGTTTAGCTTTTCTTTTTTGAAAATAACTATTCCCTCTTTGCTTAAAAGAATAATTGCAGTTATAACAAGAACAAAGTTAACGATTATATTTGAAAATGCAATTCCGTTCACACCAAGGTTTAATGATATAGGCAATGTTGAAACCATAAACGTATCAACAAGCACACACAAAACGAGTTTTACAGCCGTTAGTATGTAAACGTATTTTTCTTTACCGAGCGTTACCATTCCAACCATTATAAAGTTAAATGCAAGTGAAAATATACTTGCTACGCTTTCAATTCTTATATAGGTTGCAGACGCATCAACTATACTTAAATCGGTTGCCATAAGCGCTAAAAGTGGCTTTGCAAGTGCAATTATAACGATTGACAACAATGTGTAAGCACTAACGGAAGCGATTAAGCCTGTGCGCATTCGGTTAGAAAATTCTTGCTTATCGTTTAATACTTTACCTATAAAGAAAAATAACGGCAAAACGATTGCTTCGCTTAAAATCTCATATAAAAGATTCACCCAAGAAAGTTGCCCAGCAATTGAAAACGAATATTCCCCAGGCAACTCCCCTAAAAAGAACACTCGAAGTGTTGTGTAAATTGTTGGACAAAGCCCTAACACTAAAAGCGCTAAAAATAATTTATAATTGATTTTACCTAATGATTTTTTAACTTTTGTAAACATAACACACCTACCAGCAGTATTCTCTTATTTCCAGTGCTTTTTGCTCTGTTTGCATCAAAAATTTTCGCCATTTATAATTAGCACTTAATCTCTTTGTGTTCAATACAACTTTTTTTGAATGATTATCTTCTTGAAGTCTAAAACAAATCAAAGGCATAATTTTATTTTGATCATGCTTGCTACGAACAGTTAAGTAAGGATCATGTTCATTACAAAATTGTTGATTGTCAAAAGTTGTTTTATCTACTTCTACAACAGACAATACTGCATCTTTATGGTCTTTTTTTACTCTTGCCTTTTTTCTAACGATAGCAGCTGCCTCAGTTTTACTTTTTGCTTTTATCGGGAAATCTATTGGAATATATTTATCTCTTCCAACATGTCCACACTTTGCTTTAACAATATAATATTTCTCTTCAGTCATCTCACCACCTCACATTGAATCCAACCTATCTTTGTAAAGTTCAACAAAAGTTAATGCATGGTGAAGCGTTTCATACATATATTCATAATTAGAAATATCTTTAGACAGGTTTTCAATTCGGGTGTTAATTCGATTCTTTATTTTATCGGCAAAACCTTTAAGAATCTCATCATCAGCTTCGTATACCTCTAAAACATTTTTAATGGTTTCAAACACTCTCTCATTTCTTCTTATATAGCTAGATATATCCGTCCATTCCAAAATCAAGTCAATCAGTTCATCTTCTACATTACCTATATAACACAATTCCCAATCAATAACACCTGTTAGTTTTCCTTCGTTAAAAACGAGATGCTTTGTGTTTAAGTCTCCATGAATATATGTTTTGCCATAACCAAGTTTCTTTTGCGAAATTCTATGAAAATCTCTCAAGAATTTAACAACATCAGTAAGAGCATTATTATCTATTGTTCTTGGATATTCTGAAACTTTTCCTTCTATATAGGAAAACTTGTCAATATTTTCTTCAATGTCTGTCCCTATATACTTTGGAACCATTATAAAATTGTTATTTTGCATGTATTCCATCATTTCATATTCTATTTGATTCTTGGAAGATTTTTTATATACAACATCACCAACGATATTTGCCTTATAGTTAACTTTCCAATTATCTTTGATTTCATGCAAATATTTTAATTCCTCAATTTGTTGTTGAATTGCTTTGATTTTAATTTTTATTTCCTGTGGAATATCGGGGTTAATAGTTTTTTTATATATAAGCATGCTACCTTGTCTTGCAGCTCCTAAACGGATATATCCATTTTCTTCTACAATAACTTTTCCGTCTTTAAGACAATTATTTTCTATTAAAAAATCAATTTGTTTTTCATTAAACTCTTTGCCATAATCCATAATTAGACTTGCTTTATCATATAATTCAGTTTCAATAGCACGTTCTAAAAGTTTATTAAGAATTGGATTTAAACAACATCTTGATTTATCCACAAAATCATCAACAAAATCAAGATTCCCAGCATTATTCACAAGATATTTTTTATTACACATAGACAACAATACTTTATCGCTTTTTAAAATTATATCTAAAAATTTATCTTTATAAAACACTACCCTATCTTCATCCCAAACAAGAAATGGTATTTCAAATGCGTCAAAAATTGCATTAAAGGTTTTCGCATCATCATTTTTACAAATTAAATCTGCAATCAAATATGGAGCAGTTTCACAGTTTGTAATACCAACATAAGAACTTTCTTTTGCCGAAAACATATCATTTATAACATTAAATCTTAAACCATAATTTTCAACCAGGAACCTAATCCCCTCTATTGACTGAAACTCAATTATATAATCGATTAAAGATTTTTCATATTCATCTGTTCCAAATATTATTGGTTCTCCTTCTCTATCAGTTTCCTTTGCCAAATTGTTGTATGCTTCTCTTGTTCCAACTGAAGCGGCATATCTAATTCCAGCATTTCGATAATTTGAAATAGAAATTTCTTCTCCATCAAACAAATATGCAATTGACGTTCTTAATACATTCTCCATCGCTATAATGTATTCTTGAGGGAAAGGTCGTTCGTCTTTTATCATTTTATTAAAGTTTCCTTTCTGCTTTTCGGCCCAATCATAACTATCAATTGAATTATCATCGTTAATAAATTTTGACATTTTTCTCAACAATGCTACTTGAGTTTTTATACCGTTTCTTTCTAATAATTCATCAAATCTTCTTTTATTCATCTTGCGCTCCATTTGTGATTTATGATTCTATTATACTGACTCGAAACGCATTTGTCAATAAATTGTTGTCAAATAAGACAATTCAAGTTGTCAAAACAGTTGTCATAATAAAAAATATAAGATTTTTTCATAAGTTCTATTTTGACAACATTCCTATAAACAAAAAGGCGCAGTTCTTGCACTACGTCTAAAATCAATATATTAAGTTTATTTTCAACCTCTTACAAGGCTATTAGTAGTTATTTACCAAAAAAATTTTATTTAATATCTTGGGAAAAAGTTTGTAAAATTAGAGTTTAAATAAAAAATGCTTGAAAACAATAAAAAACACCCGAAGGGATAAACTTCGAGTGTTTTGAATTTTTAAGGGTAAACTAAAATTTTTATTTAATTAAATCTTCTAAAAAGTATGCGTTAGTGTTAGCATGCAGTTTATTTTTATCTTCAACGGTTAATCTAAAATAAACGTCTTCATCAGTTATATTAAAGACTGCACTGTTTAAGGGTTTATCACCATTTGCATAAACGGCTTTAGCGCGCCTTGTTCCAGCGGTTAAGCAAATTCTTTCCGCGTCAGAACAAGTGATATAAACTTTACCGTCTTCATAATAAAGGTCGAAAATTTCAGGGCCTTGAGAGGCGTAAAAATTGCCGTTTAACAAAGCCTTTACAACGCTTGGATAATCGAGCTTATCCGCTTTAATCATTGTAAACGCACCAAAACTATCGCTATCTTTAGCATCTAAAGGAACGTGATTATGATTATCATCCGCGCCAATGCAAAAAACTTTTTTCCCCGTTCTTAAAACGTCGTCGTAAATTTTCGGATTATAATCGTCAATACCAAGAATACACGAACCATAATTGCAAATTTCGAGAGCGTTAAAACCAGAATAATTTTTGATATCTTCAATACTTTCAAGTGACCAAGCAGGATGATTATAAACGACGTAAAAACCGTTTTGTTGTGCTTCAAGCATTGCTTTTGAAACGCCTTCTCCCGAATATATTTTTTCAAAATCAGGCTTAGAAGTATCAAACTTGATTAAATCTGTATACTTTTGCCCCGTTCCTATAACGTGATTTTTTTTACGATTATAGCAAGGTTGAACAACGTTATCAGGACTTAAAGCGATAAAGTTAACGTGACAGCCTTTCCAAGTTAGATATGTTTTGCCTTGGTCAACAAAATCAGGATTCCAACCTTCGTAAAAATCAATCTCCATGCCGTTTAAGGCAAGGAATTTATCGTCAGACAAATAATTGTGTGACAACAAAATATTATGGTCTGTAAACGCAATTATCGAATAACCCTTTTCCATATACGCTTTTTTCATTTGTTCAGGCGTAAGTTTGCCGTCGGAAAAGGTAGAGTGACTATGCAAATTAGCCTTGTAAAAAGTTCCGTTTTCAGATAATAAAAACTTTTTCATGTTATACCTTTTAGTGACCTAAGAATTAAGTTAATTAAATTTAACGTAATAAATATGTTGTTCTTTAGCGCCAAAAATTGCTTTTCCGTTTTCTAAACGTGCAGTTATTTTGCTTTGTTCCATCGTTGGACTAACCTCAACAACGTCAACGGCGTGGAAATTTGTATCTATACAAAGTTCACCGCTATAAGAACGACAAGAAATTGCAATAGCGTTATCTTTACCGTTTGATGAACCGATTGCATAAACGCCTTGCCCCTTTTTGTAATCAAGAGCAATTTGGTTTTTCAACCTGTAAACGTCGCCAAAGAATTTCATTGCGTAAAACCCAGGGCGTTTTTTTATAAAACCATCAAGCGGGTCTTTGTAGAAAACGTCGTTAAAACCGTTAAGCCTTAAATCGTAAAAGAAGGCTTCGTCAACGGGTGTATCGTGAAGTTCAACGTAAAGAGCCAACAAATCTGACATAAATTGGCTATATTGCGCAACGGGTTTGCTTCCCAACGCGTAATACATATGCAATTCGGTGAGTAAACTTTCAGTTTTAGTATAGCCTTTTTCGTCAAGATAATTTCTAATAAATTTAGAGCATTCAGCCACTTCTTCAGGGGACAAAGTGTAAGCATGCCACGAAAAGAAGTCAAGCGGAACGTTTTTATCCTTAATATAATCGAAAAAACCGTCCATAAACGGCACAATAGTGCTAAACCAAGGATTATACCAATCGTGGTCTTTCGGGCGCGTAGCCGAGTAAAATCCTACCGCAGAGTATCCACCAATTTTTAAATCAGGAAAACACTTTTTTAGGTGAGTTGCAGTGACGGTATATAATTCGTAAAACTCTTCATAACTACCGCGCCATTGCGCACGACCTTCTGGTTCGTTCCAAATTTCCCAATATTCAATATCCATATAAAATCCGTTAGCCCAACCTTGATTATAGTGACGGATTATATGTTCGCAAATGCGCGCCCATTTCATATAATCTTTTGGTGGAACAACGTAGTGCTTTAACGGATAATGGTCAATGCTTTCGCCTAAACGATAATAAACTTTTGCGCCACTTGCCTTAATTGCGTTTAAATAATTATCAGTGGGGATAAAATTATAATTTTTATCGTCGTTTTCATCCGCATCAAAGTTAGGAAAAACACAATGCACGTCAACGTATTGATTACAACTATACGCCCCTTCCACGTCGTGTAGACGGCAAGAATGAATACCGATTTCCTTAAAAATATCGGTCGCATCATTCCTTAAATGCGCACCTCCCGTTCTTGGACCAGAACAGCACGAGTGCATCGGTTTAATTTGACCTATAACTTTATTTTCTGCCTTAATAGTAAACATTTTTATTATCTCCTTTAACCCTTTAACTTTTGCCCGATTTCGCGGAAAGTTTGGGTTTCGTTTGCGGGTATTCTGCCCAAATGATCAGGCCCAACGTTTAAAAGACAATTTATACCATGCGAATTGAGTTTTTTGATGATTTCAACTAATTCGTCGCTACTTTTTGCCTTTTTGTCGTAAGGTTTAAATCCCCAAGACGAGCCAATGGTTATGGGAGATTCTGCAAGTACGTTGGTTAAGTCTTTTTCAGGAACTTCGTTATCAGCAAGCGAGATATAATCACCCACCCCGTTCGCAATACGTGAACTCACGAGACAGTTTGGTTGACAACTTTTAACCAAATCAAAAAGTTCTTGACTTTGTTCAACAGTAATTCTATCACCGTTATCAAACCAAATCAAGCAAATATCCCCATAATTGGTTAAAAGTTCTTTAACCTGCGGTTTGATTTTATCGTTAAAGCATTGTGAAAAATCTTTTTCTTGTATATTTGGAAAGTCCCAATTATTTTCCCAATAAGTTGTTTCTTTTAAGTTTTCATCGGGTTGCCAAATTTTACCTACAGCGTTAGGTTCGTGCCAATCCATTTCTTGTGAATAATAAAGCCCAAGTTTGATATCATGCTTTTTACACTCATCTGCAATTTCTTTAATTATATCACGCTTAAACGGTGTTGCATCAACAATATTGTATTTATCAACTTTAGAGTGATACATAGCAAATCCATCGTGATGCTTTGCGGTGACAACGATATATTTTGCACCAAGTTCCTTAGCAGTTAAAACCCACTCTTTCGCATCAAAGTATATAGGATTAAAAACATCCACTAATTTTTCATACTCTTTATACGGGATTTTTTCGGTATGCATAATCCATTCAGCAACGCCCGAAACTCTATTATCTTTCCACTGCCCACCAAGAACACTATAAAGCCCCCAATGCACCATCATTCCAAGCCCGGCTTGTTTAAACCACTTTTTCATATCCATAATAAAAGCCTCTAAAAAATCTATTTGTCTTGATATTCAATAAGGTTTTGATACCAATAAGAACTCTTTTTCCTTGTGCGTTCAAGAGTGTCGTAGTCGACGTGAACTATACCGAAACGTGGACCGAAACCACAGTTCCATTCAAAATTATCAAAAGCACTCCACAACATATAACCGCGGATATCTAAGCCTTCGTTTATCGCTTTATGTAAAACACCTAAATGTAAACTTAAATATTCAATACGATTATCATCTTCAAGTTCTTGTTCTTTAGGTCTACGGTCAGCAGGGCTAAATCCGTTTTCAGTTATAATAATAGGAATTTCTCCGCGGGTATCTTCTTTAAGTTTTTTAAGCAACGCTAAAAAACCGTCAGGGTCAAGTTCCCAATCTCCCATAGTAAGTGGCAATCCCCTTGCCGTGATTTGATAATCAAAACGGCCTGCGCCTTCAACGTATTTCGCCGCTTGAGTGTAATAAAAGTTAACACCTAAGAAATCACATTTTTCGGTTATAATCTTAAAGTCTTCGGGGTTAATTTCTGGCATAATGTGTTTTTCCGTGCAAACTTTAACCATTTTTTCGGGATATCTACCGTGAATTAACGCTTCGTAGAAGAAAAAATGAGTTGTTCCGTTTGCAATTTCTGCCGCTTCAACGTCTTTTGGGTCATCCGAAATAGGAAGTTTTGGAACAAGGTCAAGAGCAATACCAATTTTCCCACCCTGGTTTAACGAGTGATAAAATTTAACAACCGTTCCGTGCGCAACCAAAGCGTTGTGGGCACATTTAATTGCCATTTTAAAATCTTTTATGCACGGTGGATTAAAACCTGCACCATACGCAAAGAAAGTGAATGCGTAAGTTTCGTTAAGAGTAATCCAATACTTCACCCTATCACCAAAGTTTTTAAAACAAATTTCAGCGTAGTTCTTAAACCAATTTATGCACTCGGGGTTAGCCCAACCGCCTTTCTCTTGAAGAGATGCGGGCAAATCCCAGTGAAACAAGGTGACAACAGGTGTTATACCACGGCTTATAAGCGCATCGATAACTTTATTGTAAAAATCAATGCCTTTTTGATTTATTTCACCAATGCCATCGGGTAAAATTCTTGTCCATGCGAGAGAAAATCTATATGCGTTTGTTCCGATTTCTTTTAATATGTCAAAATCAGATTCAAACCTATGATAATGGTCAATGGCAACGTCTGCCGTTTCATTGCGTGAAACTTTTCCATTCGCATCGTGAACGTGCCTATCCCAAATACTTTCGCCTTTACCGTCTTCATTCCAAGCCCCTTCTATTTGGTAAGCAGCAGTTGCCGTTCCAAACAAAAAACCTTTTGGAAATTTCATTTCATAATTTTTCATTTTTTAGCACCAAAATTAATAGTTATTATTTATAAAATTTTTATTAAGCCCTTGCCTTGTGGCAAGGGCTTAATAGTTTTATTTTTTGTGATTAGTTATATTTTAAGCATTTTTCCAAACCATATAACCGTTTTCGTTAATCGTCCAATACTTATCAAAACCAGCAGTGCTTGTAGCATAACTATTACTCATCAAAGTAGTTGCCGTATTTTCATTTTCAAATCTAGCAAGTACACTGCTAGATGCTTGTTGAACGAATCGATAAATATTTACGTCATCAAGAGACTCGTTGGTACCAAGAATTGCACCAGATACGCAAGAAACAAGTTTAACTGGTGAAATAACATATGTTTTGTGTGCAGCAGAAGTATTATAAAGTAAATCGCAGCTATAATTCAATGCACCGCCTAAATTCGTCCATTCAGGTACTTTAGTAGATGTTGGCGTATAATAGTTCCTTGTAGCAGACGCAGTGTTATAAAGTGCATACCCATGAGGAGCTTCATAATAACAGTTTTTATATGTTCCACCAGCGGACAATGTATAAGCACCACCAAACAATACACCATAACTACCATTGGTATAAGTTGAATATGCACTCATATCCTTTGGATCATACTTAATTACTAAGTTATTTCCTCTTACTGTGCCTACTTTATTAGGCATATTTCTAGCGATAACGCCCATAAGTTTAGAAGTATCCCTTGAAACTTCAACGTAAACGTTAGACCAGTTATTTAAACCACGTGCTTCACCTGCCCTATAAACAGATGCTAAAACAGTCTTAATATCGCCGTCTTCAGGCAATCCTAACTGAGCCAAATATTTAGGAGAATCCATATAAGTACCGTTAGGTCTATCACCAAGATTACCCATAAATACAGCACCGTTGTCTGCTTTAACGTTTATAAAGCCAACGTTTTGAATTGAAGAGAATGTACTGATTGCACTAAACAAACCATTACCATAATCGTTATCAACACCCGTTGCACTTACGTCAAGATTAGAGATTGTATGTCCTCTACCATCAAACACACCTTCAAAGAAGTTGAAGTAAGAGTTATTGAATTTGAATCCGTCTTCTTTAGTTTTGTCTGCATCTATATCGTCGGCAAGCATATATACACCTTTAGTAATCGTACCGTGTCTAATTGTATTAGCATCACCAGTATAAATACCATTTGCTCTAATGTCCGCTTTATTGAAAATTTCTTGTAATTCTTTACCGGTATCAATTACAGCATTTGCTAAAATTGTGTTAGTAAATGTATATACCTTTATTCCTTTTTCAACCCTTATTTTAACACCAGAATAAGTGTCATAAACAGGGCTATAAGAAATAGATGGACTAGTTTCTACACCTGTAATCGTTGGTGTCATTTTATCCAACATTGCATAGTTAGCCATGCCCTTGTAATTATATTGGAAACTGAAAGCAGTCTTACTTAAATAACTAACAGCATTTGCAGATAAAGCGTATTCATTTGAAGCACTATCAATATAGAACACGTTGCCATCAACAATTACAGTTTCACCTTGTGCATCTGTGTAATACACTTTATTTTCAGCAGAATCGTAAATTGCTTCGCTATTTACGTTTATAATTTCGCCAACCAATTCAATAGTGCGGTTGCAGGTGATGGATTCCCCATCTAATAAAACGTTAAATGAAACTGTATATTCACCAATAACGTAATTAACAACTTTAATAACGCCGTCAACGAAATCAATAACTGAGTTGTCGCTTGAAGTAAAGTCGCTTATTGTTAAAGCATTGCCGTAAAGGTCAACAGCTGTTAATGATAATTCAGTGTTATCGGTCTCAATCTTTGAAGAATAAAGTTTATTATTGTTATCTTTTACGTAAATATAATCTTTTACAAGTAGTTTTTCAAGAGCTCTGAACATTACGCCGTTTTCAGTATTCCAAACGTTAGAGGTGAATTTCTTAGCAATTTCGCTATCGCCGATAAATTGGGTATAATTTTCGTAAACGGATACGTTTGACGCTTTAATAATACCATTTGCAGCTTCTACGTTTTGGTTGCCACCATAATAAATATTAGATGAATCATGGGTAATAGCCCCTTTATTAGTGATAATGACAACAGCGTCTATATATCCTTGGTTCATCGTTGCACCAGTATCCTTCTTTAAGAAGAAAGAATAACTGTTCCCAACAATACAATCGCTCGCATCAATAACGATATTTGTATGAAGAACATTACTATCATATCTATCGTTCTTAGTAATTACACCATTTACATCAGTTGTTTCGCTAGATAACTTAGCGTAAATATCTCGCATATTGATGTATGCACTTCTGTCTTTTATGAGGTTGTTTCTTTCAAGTAATGTTAGTCCACCAAAAGTGGTGTTTGCATCAGCTTCTGGAATTGCACCATTATCAACGGTTCTTTCAGCTTTTCCGTTATAAGCAATTAAGTTAGTGCTTGCGTTTAACGTTGCATTATAAAAACCTATACCACTAACATAACTACCTTGTGCCAAACGCCCGAATAAACCGCCTACACCAGGAACAAAGTTTTTAATAACGTGTCCTTGTCCGTCGAAAACACCAGTAAAACCAACACCTAAAAGTGAACCTTTAACGTTATATCTACCGTTTACATCTGATCCCGACATATATTTTTCGTGGTCGAGACCTAAGTTTGTGCCTTGCGCATCAATATCTTCAGTCATAACAAAATAGCCGTTAACAACTTCACCAAGAATAGTGCCGTCTTGAAGGGTATATTCGGTATCCAAATCGAACACTTCGAAGTCAGACGCTTCGTCAATAATCATGGTCACGTAATCTGCTTGCACGGTAGTCAAAACACCCGCATCAGAAATAGTTGCGATTGTGATAACTTTTTTATCACGAACGTCAATACCATCTAACATAGAAGTATCTTTAATCTTAAACTTACCAGTTTCGTATTCTTCAACTTCAGTAGGTTTAGCGTTTACGTAAACCAAATCAGTTTCGTTGAATGCGTTATAACCGATAATTTCACCGTTTTCTTGCAAATAAACTTTAGCGTCAACTTTGCTTGCGCTGGAAAAATATTTACCAACGAGAATAAAGTCACCAGTTTCGTCATTGGTAAGAGAACCGTCAAGTTCGCTATCCCAACCAGAATAAACTTTACTACCTACACCAAAAATTGAATAGGTTGCTGAATCACCTATGTAGTTTTTAGCAACTTCAGTTCCGCCAACTTGATAATATGCAACTGCGGTGATTTCAGTTTTATAAGCCGCTTGCAAATATTTTTCAAATAACGCGCTTTGCATAAATTCTTCAAGCGTTTCAAAAGAATCGCTATGTCTATCAAACAATTCGGTTGCAAGAGTCTTCTTGTTATACATCAATGCTGCGTTATAAGTGAACTCATTTGCTTTTTCAAAATCAATTTTCTTAAAGCCTGTGATTCCGTCTTGACTAGCCGTATAACAAAAATCTAAAGCGGTATCTTTGTTGTTGTCAACGGAAAGTTCAATACCAAAATAAATAGGGGTTTCATCTCCAATTTCTTGTACTTTTTGGCTTAACCATTGGCTATTAAGCGTAGCGCTAAAACGAATGCCCGTTGAATCGTCTTTTGCGCCCGTGTAAACTTGTGCGCTTTTAACGATAGAAAACTGTGGTTCAACTTCTTGGGTTGTGGCTGCTTTAGTAATCTTCAAGTTTGCCGTTGCGATAGCAAAAACGAAACATAAAGCAGAGACAAATGCAAGAAGCATAATCATAACTCTGTTAATAGATTTTTTCATTTTTCTCCTCCTTAAATATCGTTCTCCCCTATCGATGGAAGCCAATCTTTATTAAAGTTTTGGACTTCTGACGCAAAAAGAACGTCGGTTTGATAAACCTGCACTAGTTCAAACGTAGGCTTATCGTATTTGTGTTTCATAACTACATTTACCTCCTAAATAAATATTTTTGGTTAGCGCCGGTTAAGGCGCTAACGTTATTCCTATTGAATTTTATCAAGCCAATCAGGGTTGAAGTTTCCGTTATCTTCCGTTGCTTCGGCTTTTAACGGCGCTTTTGCCCAACTGAGTTTTCCATCCATAATCTTCCACAATCCCGTTTCTATAAACGTGTCAACCTTTTCGGAATCAACTTCGCTGATGTTATCGTATCTATAAACGTTATTTAATATATACGAACCGTTTGGGCCGTCTTCTTTAACTGGATTATGCGGATATACTGCCTCGGTTGACGCGTGGGTTTGTTTGTATCCTAAACCAACTTTGCCAACTTCATTTTCAGCATAAACGAAGTGCATATAAATTCCGTTTTCTCCCCATTCGTTTGCATATTCACCGCCTATGGTTTGGCGATAAACTATTGGGCTTGCTCTACTTATGGTCACCACGTTAGCAAATCTTGCAGAACGTTCTTGGGGTGTGCGTAAACCTATCAAGTGGTCTCTTGACATAATAGTTCCGAACGAAAGTTCAACCACACCGTTAAACACTTCTTCACTAACTTCAACCAAAACGTTGGTCATCTTATAGTTATTGAATATGCCACCGTTGCGTTCAGAAGAGTTGCTAAAGAAAAGTCCTCTATAGTTAGAAGTGTAATTATAGCAAGAATGCGTTTTATCAATTTGAACGTGTACGTTGGTTATTTCGTTTATAATGCCTTCTGCAGAAGAGTCTAAATAATGACCGAAAATCGTAAAGTTTTTATCGGCTTCAGATTGAACGTGTGTTAGACCTAAGTTTTTGATAACAGTTCTTCCACCGTTTTCTTCTTCGTCAGAATAAATAGCACCAAATAAACCGTATTCGCCAGGCTTAAAGCCTTTGATAGTATACCCTCTTCCGTCAAACACGCCTTGGAACACGTTGTTAGTGTCGCCTAGTTTTATACCACTATGTTGAATAGTAAAGCCGTCGGCGTTAATGTTGTTGCCAAGAATATAATATCCCGTGGTTTTTTCTACACTATTTGACCTTTGAAGAATTTTTAAGTCGTTTGCAGTCTTAATTATTTTGCTATACGCTTTAATAGCCGTAAACAAATAATCAGTCACGTTAGTTCTAACTTTTATCGTCACGTAGTCAACGTCACTATAATCAGTTTTAATCTTAACTTTAACGTCTTTTATCTTGCCGTTATCAACCGTGAGTTCTCTTTCGTTTTGGCCATCTATTTGCCAAGCCGAAAGAATATATTCACCACTCTCAAAAGTATCCCCTGTATCGAAATTGCCGTCCACGGTCGTCATAATAAATTCTTCGTCAACGGTAATTAACGATGGAAGCAATCTAACCACTAATTCCATGGTTAAATCTTTATCTTTATAATGATAACTAATAACTAAACTCGTGCTTTCTTCACTTAGAACGTCATTTGCAAGTTTTAACGCGCCGTCAGTATCAACGGTAATTTTTGCCTGGTCATAACTATCAATAGTGAACGCTATTTCTTCACCGCTTGAAACTTCAATTAGTTTTAACGATTTTGCGTTTGCCGTTGAATTAAGGATTAAACGCTTGTCGTAAATCATTTGGTCGTTTAACGAGGGAAGAACTTCATGTGCAGTCTTAAATATAGGATAATTTGATATGCTCCACGAAGAACTAAAACTTGAATAATCCTTTTTATCACTTGCTAATTCATCAAACGATTTATAACCAAAAATGTTAGACGCATAGGCTTCTTTTCCAACGAGGGCATCAAGAACTTTACCGTTAGCCTCATTTTGACCAAAAACGCATAAGCTTGAATTAAAACTTATAGGATATTCATCTGAAATTACAAACACGTTTTGTTTGGTTTTATAACCACCCTCTCGATAAAGCATAACCCCGTCGTTTGTTAAAACCCCACCAGACGTGCTGTTTTTAATTTCGACCCCGCGCGCGTCTATTATAATGTTAGTGAAATCGTAAAGTCCGTTCCACGCATCGTGAACTGCATATAAAATTGCACCCTTAGGATTTACGGTATCCGTAGATAAACTTATATAAATATTGCGGAATTCCGTATAAGCTCTCTTAGTCCCCAATTCATCAAATCCTCCAACGGGAGTGGGAACGCGTAAGCCATAAGTAAGCCCTGAAGAATTTGATATATTCATATTGGTGAACGCAACGTCTTTAATGACTGCACCACCTAATATATAGCCGAACAATCCGCCACCGATAACCCCTTCTGCAACAGAAGTGTCAAGATTAGATATCGTATAACCTTTGCCGTTGAAAACACCACAAAAACCATATCTTCTTAACCCACCAGGAGTGCCGTATCTATCTGACTTTATGCCAACTTGTTTAACGTTGCCATCTTCGTCAACCATATCGTAAGTTGTGTTAAGGGCTGAGTGCGCTAATTTAATACCCGTAGCATCAATATTGTTTATAAGTTCACAATACCCGTCGATAAGCGTCACTTCCGTTTCGTCGTATCCAGGAGTAGTTGGGTCGTCAGACTTAAGAATTTCTAAATCAAAATATTCCAAGTCTTCCGCCGATTGAATTACGAGTGTGTAAACGCTCATATTAACGTAGCAAACCACGTCGTCCGTTTCTAAACGAATAGTCGCGTTATACTTATCGGAAGTTGGATTGTTAACACCTAAAATTTTTCCATCTGAAACGGTAAGTTCTTTCTTGCCTTGATATGCTTTTATCCCCTCAACTTCCGTCGTGCCGAAAATTTCTTGAACGATAGATTTGTTTTGGAAATCAGCATCATCATCTTTAAAAGTACCCGTAAACGACGAGAAGTATTTTAAGTTTCTCGTATGCGTTGCTTCTGGGCGGAGAACTGAAACGTCTATTGCTTGACTATACACCGTTCCGTCAGACGCTTGGTGGGAAAGGATAATTTTGCCTGTTCCGTAATTGTCGGCAACGATATTTTCACCATCCATAACCAAAGTGTTTGGTAAAGAAACAGTCACGTCATCGCTCGTTTGTCCATTGATTGATATAGTTGGAACAAACGGCATCTGACTTACGTAATCTTTGCCGTAAAAATTATCAACCGTATATAACGTAAGGTCGGCAAATTGCTTGTCGTTTACGTAAAAATAAACTTCATCAACAACTGAAACGTTTACAATTTTATAAAGAGCTGGAACGTCAGCAAAACTAATTCCACGCCAAGTTGCGTTTAACGAAACTTGCGTTTGCCCTACGGTATTGATGATAAAACTGTTGTTATCACTATCAATAGTGAGAACTTCTTCGTTTGAAGACTTATATTCAACGTTTACGTCATAAAACCTATTTCCGTTAAACAAAACGTATACGTTAAACGGAAAAGATTGCGCGCTTTTGCCGATTTTATATTCAGCACACTCGTTTTCAATAACGATTTGTGGCAAAGTGTTGCCCATACCAACGGTAATCACACACTCTGCAACGTTATCGTTTGAAACGATTGCTTTAATTTTTGTTGTTCCAACGCCGTACGCTTCAACGATACCTTTATCACTAACAATAGCAACGGATTCGTTTTCAGATTGCCACGTTATACTGTCAAATAGGTAATCGTTTTTAGCTTTTAAAACGGTTTTTTCACCGATAATTGCATTTATTTCATAACGGTTTAGAACTATCTGAGCAGTAGTATCTCCACCGTCGCCCGTAGGCTTTTTCTCAGAGCAACTAACGGCAAAACCTAAAACGCACAAAAGCAAAATGGTTGATAGGATAGTTAATAAAACTTGAGATAATCTTTTCATTTTATAACCCCCTTTTACACTATATCTGATAGGCTAACGCCCCTGAGTTTAAGTCCGGGCGTCATATCGCCTATATTGCGTAATCTTTGTTTATATACGTCTAATTGCGTGTCGCTAAAAGGTTTCATCGGGTCACTTCCGTATAGAGAAACTATTCTATATAATTGTGCCGAAGCTTCAATTTCTATTCTGTGTTTAACGAGCGTATATAAATCAGGATTCGTTTCTTTAAGCATTGAAATTTCTTCTATAGCACTATCACATTGTTTTAACCAACCGTTTAGAATTGAATAAGGATAATTTTCCTTAGTCTTGATTTCTCTACCCCAGTTATTGTTTTCTTTAGCGTTAACTACAAGTTTTGCATAATAAGTTCTTTCATCTTGCAACAAGTCGTACATAATGTCAGCTGCATCTTGGAACATAGCATTCATATATTTCCTAATATAATCATCCATGTTTCTATGACAATCCCACCTAATCTTATTTTGAATATAGACTAAAAGATTTTGCCAAGCACTTAAATCACTTCCACCGTTAAGGAAGTGCGCAGCATAGATATATTCATATCCCGCATATGCCATAAGTTCCATAAAATTGTTGCTATAAATGGTAAATCCATCAGAGAAAAGTTCGTTATTAAGAACGTTTCCACTGTTGTGCCAGAACCAAAGAAGCGAATTTTGAGTAATGGTTTTCCAACCTTTTATTTGTTCGACGGGTCCCATATACATTTTTTCGCCACCTTCCCAAACGCCGTCAATCCATTTTGGGTCGTAAACGTCTGCATGTGCACTAACACCCCTTGAACTTGCGTGCCAAACGCCTATTCTTTTATGACATATAACGTCGTTATTGATTGGGTCACCGTTTTCATCAACGGGCGGATCTGTATAAGCGTTATAACCAAAAATCAAGATGGTGAAATTTTCACGATACGCATTGTGAAATTCAGCGTTTTCATCTTTTTGTTCTTCTAACCAAGCATCAACTTTCTCGCCGATTTTATTTGAAAACTTAATTAAGTTTCCTGAATAACCAATTTCAGCATATTCAGCTTTGCAATACTCACAGTGACATATATCAGAGTTATCTTCCATCGTGAAAGAAATATAATTTTTATAAGGATATCTATCAGGAGTATAAGTTTTTAACGAAAAAATAATTTTTTCAGCACACGTGTCAATCATTTGTTGCAAAACGGTAGCATCGCCGTGAGCGGTATAGCAAAGTTGATTACCGCTTGAGTGACACTTACAGTTAGGCGTTGAGCACTTTGGCAAATATATTAAAACGTTATGCATGGTCTCAGAAGAGCTATTTTGTTTGCCAACTTCTAAGTGAACTGGCATAAGTAATTCATTAGAAGAAGCGTGATTGCCCGCTCTATGATGCTTATAAGAAACTTCTTCTTCAGCCGTTTGTGCGCCTAAACCCAAAGAATCAAGTGGAGCAACGGTATTTCTTCCCCAATGGAAAACGTTGTCCGCCCCAAAGAAATGGTCGATATCAGGAACGTCAGTCACGTCGATATTTTTAAATTTGCAGTTAGTGACGTTAACGTCTAAATCTATACAATTCCTATAGTAATAGTCAAAATTAAAATATATTTCTAAGAATTTATAGACTGCGTTATTTACACCAAAATCACTTCCGCCCAAAAGGAAAACGGTGTTATCTTTGGTGATAATCCTTATACCTTCGCTTTTAAGTTTATCGTAAGAATATTCTTCTTTATCAATGCCTGCTTGGGCAACGAGAGTAGTTTCGCCAAGCGAAATATAATGTTGATTAGTGTTAAAATCGACAACAGAATTGTCATACTTAAACGAAAGTGCAACACCCGTTGCTTTTTTGAATAAAATCAAAAGATCGTTTTTAGCGTCAACGAGCATTGATTGAGCGCCAGCGGGTAAAACAACCACGTATTCACTAACGCCGTCTCTAACTAAATATCTATCCGTATCAACGGCGCTTTCTTGGTGCGTGCCGTAATAAGATACTCTATTTTCATTAGTAATTTCAGTAAAAGTATCCGTGCTAACTGTATGTTCACCTTTCGAAGTAGAAGAACAAGCTGTTGCACCAAAGGTTAAAAGTGAAGCAATAGATAATGATATTATTGATTTAAATAGTTTTTTCATCACGCAACCCCTCCTTCTTCTACAACGGTAATTGAAAGTTTTACGTAAGAGAAATTACCCACTTCGTCTTGAGCGGTGACGTAAATCTCAAATTTACCCGTATAACCGAACTTAACTTTATAATCGCTAAACGAATAGTATGCGCCAGCGGATATGTCTTTTAACAATACGTCCGTTTTAATTTTATTATCCGGCGTTTTATCGTCGCTTACGGTTATTGACAAGTCGACAACTTCCCCAACCTTACAAGTTAATTGTTCACCGTAATTTTTAACGAACTTAATTATCGGTGCAGAACTATCAACCACCTTAACGAAATAGTTTTTAGAATAAGAATTGCCAAATCCATCTGTAGCCGTATAAACTACCTTATATTCGCCATACGTATCAAGTTTAATTTGATAAGCCTTAAATGCATCCGTAGAGCCGTCAAGTAAAACCTTATTAACGTCTTTAATAGGCGCGTCATTTTTATAAACTGCAATAGAAACGTTTTGGTTAAGCATTGGAGAAAGAACGTCCGTCACTTTGGGAACACTTAACGTTAAAACGTCACCAACCAAATATTGACCAGAAAAGTCTTCAACTGTAATCAAAGGCGCGGTAGTGTCTTTAACTTCATAGAAATCTTGCAAAATTGATTGTCCGTTTACGTTTGAAACAACGATTGCACCTTTATCGTAAATATCACAAAGTTCAACGTCAAGATAACATAAACCAGACGGTAAATATTCGCTCAAATCAATGTCAAAAGAAGTATCTAAAACAGTTAATTTTTTAAGTTTAGGATTATATTCAAACTTTTTAGTTGCATTGTCAGCAAATTTAATGCCTGTTCTAGTTCTATTTTTGCCGTTAATTGAAACAGCACACCACGGGTCTGCGTTTGAAAATTCGATAACGACAAACTTATCAGTGTCAACGCTATCAGTTAAAACAACGTTTACCGAATTATATTTTGCGTGTTCAACAGCAGTCTTAAAATCAAAACGTAAGTTATCAACGTCTAATGCGTTAATAAATTGAAGTTCAGCGTTTCCTGTATTCGATTTTGTTTCATATCTAACGTCATAGGTAAAGTTAGTGACTATATCAAAAGGTATAAAGTCAAAATCGTCGTGAATAAAATAATTTTGAATAGCCAACTGTTTAACTGACGCATAGTTAACGTCTATAATTTGGATTTCATCACTTAATAATTGCTCAGAAGTTGAACCTTCTTCACAAACGAATTTAAGCACAGCGTATTGAGAGCCTAAAATTTTAACCCTATTTATATCGGAAATAGCAACGAAAGCGCCACCGTCAAAACTAATAAAGGCTTTAACGGGGATATCTTTTGGTTCGCCCGTTTTGAATGAATATGCACTAACGTTTTCAAACGAATATTCTGCATCCTTCATCAAAAACTTAGGTGCTTTAATCTTGCTTGAAAATCCAACGTTATTAGAAGGCATACAATTAAGCACAACTTCTTCGTTAACGGTAAACACGTTATCTGAAATTGTATAAATTATCTTATATTCACCGCTATAAGACGGAACGAATTTTCTAATTATTGGGTCAATTATCACCGTTTCTCTATCGTGAACTGCCTTAATTTGCACTTTAACGTCTTCACTTCTATTTATAGTTTCAATCGTGTAAGTGGGCAAATAAAGTTGATTATCCCCAGCATTTACGGTATCAAAACTATATTCTGTGTTAAGCGTAATTGCTTTTTGAGCGTTTTCAACGGCGTTAACTCTTAAAAGTTTTTCACCCATAACGCCTACGGCGTTTTTAGCAACGTATTTAACGGTGTATTGCGCGTTTTTTTCTATCGATATGTAGCCGTCAACGATAGGAACGTCCATTTGTAATGCTGAACCGTAATTCAAATAAGCATTGACGAGAGTTGGTTGAGAATCATCACCACCGACAACACTTGTGCCAGGAATTTTAAATTTTGAACCAACAGGTGCGTAAACGCCGTATTCATCAGTGAGTTTCACGTCAAGTTCAATTTCTGGGCGTGCAACGTCATCAAGAAAGCCGTTTTTATCAAAACTTTCAACTAGTTCCGAACCAGACTTATTGCCGATAGCAGTCACGTCAACCCTAGCCATATTATCGAACATATAGTCACTCATATAAATGCTGAGTTTAACTTTATCCATAGAAAAGCCAGAGAAAACTTTACTACCGTAAATATCACTGTTAGAAAGCGACGTCACGAGAACGCTTTTATACCCTACTTTGAGATAAACGTTGTTAGTTTTATAATCAT
>SVHO01000028.1 GCA_015055725.1 Clostridiales bacterium
TGAGGGATACTTTTTGCAAGGGACTGACGACCCTATTTGGAAAAGTTTATGTATTCATAATTAGGGTCGTCAGTCCCTTGCAAAAAGTATCCCTCAAGCTCGTTTTCTCTATAAATTTTCAAAAAACGCTCGTATTCGTTTCTAGTCATATAAACGTCGATATCGTCGTCCCACGGAATAAAGCCACCGTGACGAACTGCGCCAAGTGCCGTGCCTGCATAAATAGAATATTTTATATCGTGTTTTTCGCAAAACTCGGCAAAGTCACACAATATCTTTAATTCAACTTTTTGCAACTTTTTTAAAACTTCATCCATTATTGTTTCTCCTTAGTGTTCTTACCGAATGCACTAAATAAATTTTTAATATATTTTGGGTTTAATCCCTTAAACAAAATAAGGCTGTTTCTTCTCATAGGCGGAATAATAAAATCAATTATAACGTTTACGAAAAGTTGAGTTGCAACCGACGCTATCGACGCGCCCATCGCCCCCATAGTTGGGATTAACAGATAGTTAAGCACTACGTTCATAACCGCACCGCTTAAATTTAATATCCACAAATATTTTTGTTTGTTTTCCGCTAAAATCCAAATGCTTCTTGCAGAGCCTATATAAGAAAACACGGTCATCCACACGGATACCCTTAAAACGTCTATAGACGGGGCGTATCCGTCACCGCACATAACCTTAATAACGATAGGCGCAAGCAAAGTTATTGCAACGCACATTATAATCGAAAAATAAATAAGCACGCTATAAAGTTCGCTCATTCTATTTTCAAACAGTTGTTGATTGCCTTCTTTTTTTGCATTAAAGATATCTGGGCGCATGGAATCAATAATTGCCGCGAACACAAAGTTTGCCATTAGCGCACAAGTGTACGCTGCGGAATAAATACCCGTTTGCGCGTTGCCCACCATAAGTTTAAGCATTATTTTATCCGTTTGCGCAAAAATTGCAACCATCAAGTTTGAAACTATGTAAAACTTACTCACGGAAAACATTTGTTTTGCAAGGCTAAAAGAAAACGCGAGTTTTTGCGTGCACTTTTTCTTAAAGACGATAGTTAAAATGACCGCAATTAAAAAGTAATCAAGCGAATAAGATATCGCGAACATATAAACGTCCGCTTTAAGTATAACTAACACCACTTGAAAAACCGTCACGGCGACGTAAGAAAAAAGCATTGCCATTGACGAATATTTTGACATTAGTTTTGATTGAAACCAATAATGAATCATTTCAAACGAGTGAAAAAGAAGCATTACGCTATAAACTGCACAAACTATAATCGTATCCGTTTCACCTGCGTTTGCAATCATAGAAAAAGATATTATACCCAAAATACACAAAAGCGATGAAACGCCCGTCATACCGATAACCGTTCCAACCACTTTTCCTTCATCATCAGGTCTATCAATAATTTCGTGCACCATAGTTGAGTTAAGCCCCAACTGCATAATAGGCATAACGAAAGCAACCAGCCCTGCCGCATAACTGATTAGCCCGTATTTTTCCACGCCTAAATATCGCGTGGTTATGGCAGTGACAATCAAGGTTAAAATGGCTTTCACCACTTTACAACCGACTATCCAACCTGCGTTTTTGAGTACTTTTTTTTGCATAATTATTTCGTTTTATTATAAAGTTTTATAAGCCATAAAATTTTGTGTTTGAGCGCAAAACGCGCAAACTTTAATTTTTTATCGTTTGTTTTACAATTTTTTATTGCGTTTTTATAATAGTCGTCATTTAAATGTTCTTTTACGTCTTTAACGATAACCGAATATTTTTCTTGCCTATTAAATTGAGAAACCACTACGGTAAATAACGCGTGAACAACACTGCAATAAATTTGATTTTGAAAATTGAATTTATCTAAATCAAATTGCTTTTCTAAAAGCATACCGCGAAGTTTTGGCCCGTCCCAATAATACGCCTTTTTACTTTTAGTCACCGAACTTAAGTTGGTGCGGTAAAAATAACAACACTCTTTATAAATATAAATTCCGTTCGCGTTATAAACGGTGGGTTTAGCAACTGCGTCGTCTTCCCCTATTTTAATGCGATGGTCAACTTGCTTGATAAAAGAAACAACCAATTCTTTTTTTAACGCTTTTGCACAAAGAGTAGAAGGAATAGTTTTGTTAACGTTTCCACCGACTAACACAGGAAAAATTTCTTTTTCCATTGACGCTCTATCGTAATAACCACTCTCAAAGTTAATTTGAACGTTTTTTACGTTTTCCCCGTCAACTTCTGCATAGCCACAACAAACGACGTCAACGCCGTGTTCTTTTATCGGTTTTTCAAAAAGTTTAAGGTAATTTTCGCTAACCCAGTCGTCACTATCTATAAAAACAACGTATTCCCCTAACGCAACTTCTAAACCTTTATTTCTTGCGCTCGTTTGTCCGCCGTTTTCTTTATGTATAACTTTAACGCGACTATCTTTTTTAGCATAGTCGTCACAAATTTGTGGCGAAGCGTCTTTAGACCCGTCGTCAACCAAAATCAATTCAAAATCAGCACACGTTTGAGAAAGTATACTGTCAACGCAGTCTTTTAAATATTTTTCAACGTTATAAACGGGCACTATAACCGAAAACAGCATCTTTTCTCCTTTAATTAGCGATTTCAAATATTTTTTGATTTATATATTTTTGGTCGAAATTTTGTTCGGCAAACGCCCTTGCGTTCTCACCCATTTCAACCGCTTTCTCAGGGTGTTCGATAAAATAAATCATTTTTTCGGCAAGTTCTTTAACTTCTTTAACAGGCACTAAAAAGCCGTTATAACCATCTTTAACGGTATCTTTCGTGCCGTTTGTGTTGCAAGTGATAACGGGTCTACCAACCGCGTTTGCTTCAGCGTTAACAAGCCCAAAACCTTCTCTATAAGATGGCAAAACGCAAACGGTAGCCTTTTCGTAATACTTAACAACGTCTCTTGTTTCACCGTAATAAACCAAACTGCCGTCGTCGATAAATTCTTTTAAATCACTTACCTTAACCGTTCCTTCCGCGCCCAAATATCCACAAACAACTTGGGGATATTTTTTCTTAACTATTCTCGATGCTTTTGCATATTCGTAAACACCTTTGGTTTCAAGCATACGCGCAACCATCAAAAAATTAGCAAAGTTTTCAATAGGTTTAAAAGCAAACTTATCTAAGTTAACGCCCACGCCGTGAACAATTTCACACTTATCTTCTTTAACTAAACCACGCCTAATAAATTCATTTTGGTCATCCGTATTCAGAAAGAAAACCTTTTTAGGTATCTTAAACGATTTTTTATACATAGACGACATAACTCGCCTAATAATTTTCCATTTTAGCGTGTTATAAATAAACGCGTCACCCGCACCTTCAACCATTGAATAAATCTTTTTAACCCCTGCCTTTTTGCCCGCGCGCGTTGCAAAAATATTCGGCTTTAACATAAAGGTAAATATGATTGACGGATTAAAACTTTTTATAATTTTATAATATTTTTTTTCTAACGATAAAATTTTAAACGGACTTAAACTGCGATTGTTATCGCTAATGCAAAAAAATTCCACGCCAAGCGATTCAATTTGCTCACGGCAAATATCGTCAAACGCGGTCACCCCAACCGTATACCCTTGTGATTGAAATTTTTTTATTAAATCCGTTCTAAAAGACAGCACCATTTTAGACGCCGTCATAACCATAAGAATTTTTTTATCGTTCATATTTTAATCTTTTTTATTTTTTTGTTTTTTCTTTTTATCGTCGTGATTTCCTTTGCGGTTAAACACAACGCCAACCGTTTTGAAAACCAACTTTAAGTCTAACCACAAAGACGCCTTATTCACGTATTCAGCATCCATAATGGCTTTGTTTTTATAATGCACGTCATCTCTACCGTAAACTTGCGCATAACCCGATATTCCCGGGCGCATTTTGAAAACTCCAAGCGCGTTTCGCATATCGTTGCATTTTTCCTCAGTTAAAACTAAGGGGCGATAACCTATAAAAGACATTGTGCCGATAAACACGCACCATAATTGTGGAAGTTCGTCAATAGAAAGTTTTCTTATAACTTTTCCAACACGCGTCAAATATTTTTCAGGGTTATTTAAAAGTGAAGTTGCACAGTTTTTAGGCGCAGAAACGTACATTGAACGAAATTTATAACAGTTAAAAGGTTTTCCGCCCCTACCTAAGCGTTTTTGCTTAAAAATAACGCCACCTTTAGAATCACACAAAATAGCAATAGAAGTGATTATAAACACGGGTGAGAGAATGATAAGGAGCAAAAGCGAAAATAAAATATCAAAAAATCGTTTAAAAAACCTATAAACGTAGCGTTTTTTTGCGTTTGTTTTGAAATTCTTTATATATTCGCTATAAAACTCGTCGGAATACTCTTTTTTATAATCCAATTTTCCGTCTTTAAAACAATCTTCGCAATCCCCCGTTGCGCACGCTTGTTGTAAACTTTGGTCAATCAATTCACTTTTAGTTTGCTTATAATTTTCCACAAGGGTATTTTGCTCTTTGTTTTCGTTTGCTAAACTCATACCTTTAATCCCAAAAAAAGTTTTTGCAGTTTTTCAATCACCACAAAAGTACATAAACATACAAAATTATTATACAACATAAACCTTTTTATGTCAATGGAAAAAGCAAAAAGGGCGTTCAATTAACACCCTTTTTACTTACTTTAAACTTAAATACACTTTATTTTAAATTATTTTTGATTTAGCAACCTTTCTTTCTGCCTAAACAAACGTTATCCACCGTTCTATCTCTTAGTGTTTTTTCTGGGTTTGGCTTGACTTCAAAGCGATAATCTTCGCCGTTGCGCTTAATATATTTTTCAATAACCGCGTGAGATGCAACCGAAGAAATAGAAGAATTCACTTGGCGTTGATATTTGAAATAGTCTGCGCTATCAGGCAGTTCGTCAATTTTAACGGTTGTTTCTTTGTATCCGGTAAGTCTAACGTCCTTTATAACTTCTCTAATATAATCAACGTTTGATTTTAAGCGTAAAAGCGACGGGAATTCAGCCCCACCAACAAAGAGTTGTTCCCACTCTCTCCCTTCATATTTATAAAGCATATCACTTGCAATTTTAAGGTGGGTGAGTTCTTGTTCAAAGTGTTCTAACCAAACCTTTTTAATTTTTGGGTCGCTTTCGTCTTGATAGCAAGAATAATAGAGATAACATTCGGTATATTCATGCATAACCCAACTTTCAAACCAAGTTGAAGATGGGTCCATAAGAGAGCCGTATCCAGAAACGTGTTGCTCTTCAATCATAGCAATTTCCGTATAAAGTTTGCGCCCTAAGTCGCTATGATAAAAATTACCAACGTTCATATAGTAGTTCATAGTTTGTTGTTCCGCAGCGGTTATAATCCCCGTGTGTAATCTCGTGATTAAAGCGTCTTGCCAACAATTTATATAAAACCTAATATCGTCGTTTGGGTGTCTATGCTCGGTAATCGTTGGGCGCGCAGGCGTGATTTCCGTGTATCCGCCAACCAACCTTTCTGCATGCACGCCTTCTTCCATATCTAGAAGATTTGAATATCTATAAAGGTGGTCAAAATCTTCAAGTAAAGCAAAATCAAGTTGTGCTTTAACTACGGGATTAGGCTCTTTCTGCGCCATTTCAGCAGTTAAATCTACGGCAAGCTGTTCATAGCCGATGGTGGTTTCTAAAATAGTTTCATCAATAGGTTTAAGTGCCGAAATTCTTTTTTGCTGTTGTTGTTCTTGACGGCGCACTTCGGCTAAAACACGGCGAACGTCATTGTTTAAACAATGTCTATTAAATTGATGCAAAAACCAGTTTGATTCAAACTCCGTGCCGTTCATCAAAATAACGCGCGTTTTGGTATAAGGGCCGGTCGTATTTTTATCATATGGTTTTTCAGCAAGCGTGTTCCAATTAGAATAAGTGATTTTCCTATCTTTTGGTAATTCTTTAAATGGGTTCATAACTGTTCTCCTTTTTGTCGGCATTTATAGTTTAGCCGTATTATTTAATACAATTATGGACCTTTAAGTGCTAAATATACGATAAAAAAATAAAAAAATTTAAAAATCCCCCTATCAAATTCTTGCAAAATTTTTAAGAATAAATTATTATATTTTTATAAGATATTTATTTAAGAGGTTCGTTATATGAAAAAACTCTATTCAGGAAAAACTAAAGACGTTTATCAACTTGATAACGGCAACGTTATGTTAAAGTTTAAGGACGATTGCACGGGTAAAGACGGCGTGTTTGACCCAGGTGAAAACGCGGTGGGTCTCACCATTGACGGTATAGGTAAAGCCAACCTTCAAACTTCAGTTTACTATTTTGAAATGCTTAAAAAAGCAGGCATTAAAACTCATTATATATCTGCCGACCTTGAAAACGCAACGATGGAAGTTCTTCCTGCTGAATGTTTCGGTAAAGCGCAAGGTGGCAACGGCTTAGAAGTTATTTGCCGTTTAGTTGCAACGGGTAGTTTTGTCCGTAGGTACGGTGAATATATTAAAGACGGCACTATTCTTGACGGCGGATACGTTGAATGCACTTTCAAAAACGACGAAAAGGGTGACCCACTAGTGACTGCTGAAGGATTAAACGCGCTTGGCGTTATGAATTATGAAATGTTTGAAAGCATGAAAGCACAAACGTTAAAAATCACCAAAATCGTTGCTGATGACTTGAAGAAAATCGGTCTTGATTTGTGGGATATCAAGTTTGAATTCGGCTATAACAACGGCGAAGTTACTCTTATTGACGAAATTGCTTCTGGCAATATGCGTGTTTATAAGGGCGATAAAATCGTTGACCCCGTTGAACTCACCAAACTTATCAACAATAGATAATTTTGCATTAAAAATTATAAAGGTCGTTCGGCTATGGAACGACCTTTTCTTTTTTATTCTTGTTTTTTCGTTTGTTTTTTATAACGCTAACGATAAGCGATATAAAGCAAATAAACAAAACTGCGCTTAGATACCCTGAACAGTCAACCAAAACGTCTATTATGGCAGGACCGCGGTCGGTAATCATTTGCAAACTTTCATCTATAACTGAAATTATTAAGCCAACAGTTGATAATTGATACGCCTTTTCTATTTTCAACCAGTTTAACTCTAAAAACAAAAGTGAAACTTCAAACCCTAAAAGAAAAAATTCACAAAAATGCGCAAGCTTTCTAAAATCTGAATGCTTAAAATTGCCTTCGCCAAAAAGCGCGTCAAATATCGGTTTAACCCTATCGAAAAGACCACCCGAACTTTCAAGCGACGCTCTAACCGGTTTAAGCGAATTGCCCCATATAAAGCCTAACGTTAAAGCAAGTGCAAAAATAAGAATAATAATTCTAATTTTCTTTTTTAATTGCATCGAATTACCTGCCGTTTTTAAGCGTTAATTTTTTCAACTTTAATAAAACTGTTTTGGTAAAATCTTTTTTATCAAATCGAACCGCCCAGTTTTGATTTTTAGTCGTACCCGGTTCGTTTATTCTATAACCGTCGTCTTTAAGCAATAAGTCGCCAAAAGGCATAATAAACGTTTTCGCACGCGACGCGCACCCTAATTGTATTATAGCGTTTGCAAGAGATAAATTATCGTAAACCTTTACTTTTAAATTCAATTTTTCAAGGCTATTTTTAACGCCGTTAATAAGGTTTATTTTATCCCACTCGCTTGCATTATCAATAAGGCTAATAAGCGTGTCGTTATCATGCGTACCCGTATAGCAAACGGAATTTTCTTCTAGACGCTCGGGTAAATATAAATTATCCGATTTTCCATCAAACGCAAAGGATAAAATTTTCATACCCGGATAACCCACGTATTTTAATAATTCCCTAACCCCGTCGTCAATAATTCCAAGGTCCTCTGCAATTATTCTCGTTTTATCAATATATTCGTGAACGGCATCAAAAAGTTCTTTTGACGGAACTTTTATCCACTCACCCACCTTAGCGTTGACCGCGTTTGCTTCAATCTCATAATATCTATCAAACGCGCGAAAATGGTCTATTCTCACGTAATCGAAAACGTTAAGTGCTTTTTTAATTCTTTTCGTCCACCAAGAAAACCCGTCTTTTTGATGCTCACTATAGTCGTAAACGGGGTTGCCCCAAAGTTGCCCGTCTTCAGAAAAATAATCGGGTGGAACGCCCGCAACTTTTAACGGCGAAAAGTTTTCATCAAGTTTAAATAAGTTTGGGTTTTCCCAAACGTCAACACTATCAAAGGCAACGTAAAAAGGCATATCGCCCATTATTTTAACGCCTTTAGAGTTAGCGTATTTTTTAAGTTCAAACCATTGTTTTTGCGCAATAAACTGAACGAATTGCCAAAAGTCTATTTCGTCATGATAAGAGCGTGAAAATTCTCTTAAAACCTTTTTGTCACGCCTTTTTAAGCCATCTTCCCACTCGTTAAAATGCTTTTGCCCTGATGCGTATTTAATAGCCATAAACAAAGCGTAATCATAAAATTCTTTCTTTTTTAAAAATTTTAGAAACTCTTTATCAGTTTTATCAAAGCGAGAAAATGCTTTTCTTAAAAGCGGATATCTAACCGCGTAGAGATTGCCATAATCAATAAGCGAGCCGTTAGCGCGTGAAAATTTTGCTTCAGACGTTGTAATAAGTCCACTTTCTTTAAGCGCGTCAACACTTATAAAATAAGGATTAAACGAATATGAACAAACGGACGAATATGGTGAATCACCAAAACCCGTTTGAACTAACGGCAAAATTTGCCACACTTTTTGCCCTGCACTCGCCAAAAAATCCACAAAATCATAACTTTCTTTTCCAAAACTGCCAATGCCGTAATTATTAGGCAAAGAAAAGATTGGCATCAAAATTCCACTTTGTCTTTCCATATTTTATCTTTTATGCACCCTTAATAACTTACAAAGTAAAACCACCGTCGCAAGAAATAACTTGCCCCGTGATAAAATCCGATTTATCGCTACACAAAAACCAAACTAGTTCTGCAACTTCTTCGCTTTTTCCTATTCTTAAAAGGGGCGTTTGATTTGCAAGGTCTGCCATATCTTCATTTGAAAACCTTTTATTCATAGGCGTATCAATAACGCCTGGGCAAACGCAATTTACGTTTATACCGCTTGGCGCAACTTCTTTTGCAAGCGCCTTAGTGTAGCCGATAAGCGCCGATTTAGATGCAGAGTAAGCAACTTCCATGCTTGCGCCAACCAATCCCCACATAGACGAAACGTTGACGATTTTGCCTTTGCCGTAATCAATCATTTGTTTAAGAAAAGCGTTATTGATAAGGTGCGTACCTTTAACGTTAACTGAAAAAAGTTTATCCCACTCTTCTTCGGTTGTGTCAGTTATAAGTTTATAGAGCCCAACGCCCGCGTTGTTCACTATAACGTCCACACGCTTAAAACTCTTTTTAACTTGGTTTATAAAACCCAAAACGGAATTATTATCCGAAAGGTCGCATTGACAAGCAAAACAATTTTCGCTTTTACCTATTTCTTTAAGTTGAGCGTTTAAAAGTTCAATTCCTTGTTCGTTAGAGTTGTATTGCGCAACGACGAAATACCCTTCTTTTGCGAATTTAAGAGCGATAGCCCTTCCTATTCCACCACTTGCGCCCGTTATAAGTGCTGTTTTCAATTTATCCCTCATACTTGAAAGAAACCCGCAAAAAAAACTTTTGCGGGCAACTTTTTAGTTTAATATTTGATGCGTTTTAATAAAATTAACCTTTAACGCGTTCCATGTATTCGCCCGTTCTGGTGTCAACTCTAATGAGTTCACCTTCTTCAACGAACATAGGAACTTGAATGCTAACACCCGTTTCCAAAATTGCTTCTTTGGTTGCGTTGGTTGCGGTGTTCCCTTTAACTGAGGGGTCTGCTTGCGTCACGCGGAGCGTCACGAAGTTTTCGCATTCAACTGAGAAAGCAACGCCCTTGTATGAACGAACGATAACGGGGTCGTTTTCCTTAATGTATTTAAGTGCGTCTTCAACTTGTTCGTAGTTAAGTGGCGTAAGGTTGAATTCTTGGTCCATAAAGTAATAGAGTTCGCCGTCGGTATACGAATAAGTCATGTTTCTGGTTTCGATTTGCGCTTCTTGAATTTTTTCGGTGGGGTTCCAAGTTTTTTCTAAAACCTTACCAGTCACCACGTTTTTCATAGTAGTTCTAACGAACGCTGCGCCCTTGCCAGGTTTAACGTGTTGGAAGTCAACTATAGTCCAAATTCCGCTTTCAAATTCAAAGGTCACGCCCTTTCTGAAATCGCCTGCTGATATCATAATGTGTTCTCCTTAAAATGTTTATCTAAATTAAATTTTTTTATAAAATTAAAAGTTCTTTATCGTCGGTAAACAACCTTTTAACGCTTTGGTTTTCTATAACCACCGTGTCTTCAATTCTTATGCCGAACTCCCCGTCGTAATAAACGCCTGGCTCAACGGTAAAAACCATACCTTCGGTTAGCGTTGCATTTGATTTTGGGGAAAGGGTTGGATATTCGTGAATTTCTAACCCGACGCCGTGCCCTAACGAATGAGTAAAATAATCACCATATCCGTTTTCTGCCAAATAGTCTCTCGCAATTAAGTCCGCCATTTTTGCGCTCATACCCGCCTTAATTTGCTCTTCAGCAAGTTCGTTAGCCATAAGCACGCAAGTGTATGCGTTTAAGAACCTAATTGACGGTTGACCAAAAAACGCCGTTCTCGTTAAATCTGAACAATACCCGTCTATCTTGCAACCCATATCAACTAAAATAACTTGACCATCTTGCAAAACGGCATCACCAGTTTCGTGATGAGGAACGGCGGAATTTGCACCAAACGCAACGATTGTGTCAAACGCAATATCGTGCGCACCGTATTCAATCATCAATGTTTCAATTTTATTTTTAAGTTCAGTTTCGGTTATCCCCTTTTTAACTGAACGGATTGCAACGTGATAAGCCTTTTCGGCAATAGCGCAAGCGCGCTTAACGTTTTCTAGTTCGGTTTTGGTTTTAACGCTTCGGCTAAGTTCTAAAAGATGCGAACCGTCTTTAATCTCTAAACCAAACGTCTTATAAATTTCGTGTTCGTAAAGAGTTGTCTTTCTATAATCAAGAAGTAGAGTAGAAACGTTTAATCCGTTAAGATAAATCTTTAAGTCGGCTTCACCTTTATAAAGCAAACACTCTATCCCCACTTTTTTAAGCGTTTCTTTTGCTTGATAAAAATATCTTGCGTCTGTAAAAACCGTAAGCGTTTTAGAAATAATCAAAAAGCCTTCGGCAATATCAACTCCGCACACGTATTTACGCGTCAACCTATCGGTTATTAAAAAAGCGCAATCGTTATCAACAACAATATTTTTCATTTAACTATTTTATTTTACCAAAATTTTATATATAAGTCAATTACCAAGATATATATTTTGCATTTTTAATGCGTCAATATCTTGAGTTCCTGCCGATTCACAAACTATAAAAGGCTCTAAACCGAGTTTTTTAAGCGCATTTGAGAGTGGTTCAAAGTTGGGTCCGTAATGATTATCTTCAAAAGTTAAGTGCCTAACTTCCCCTTTTGCCGAATATTCTATCTTTGAAAAGTGGATATGGAAATTCTTCATTTTTTCATAGCCTAATTCGTTTAACATGTAATTAAGCCTATCAAGATAATCTTTTTCGGTTTTTAAACTCCCACACTCACGCGCGTTAACGTGCCCAAAATCAACTGCCGGCACGTAAATTTTATCAATTAAACAAAAGCGAGTGACTTCTTCTATCGTGCCAATTTGCCCAAGTTTGCCCATAGTTTCAGGGCAAAAAATCAAATCGTCAAGTCCGTTTTCATAAATTTTATCGCGCAAAATTTCTAAACGACGAATTGTCAATTCCACCGCTTGTTCGCGCTTCATTTTTCCTTGACTTGCAGGGTGAAAAACAACTCTCTTCCCACCCATAAGTTTAACCTTTTTAGCCGATTGCAATACGTATTCATACGATTTTTCAGCCATATCGTCATCAGGATTAGCAAAATTTATGTAATAGGGTGCGTGAACGCTTATTTCGACGCCCGCGTCACTAAACGCCTTGCCTATAGATATTGCTTTTTCGTCAGAAATAGAAACACCCCTGCCGAACGAATATTCAAAGCAAGAAAGCCCCATATTTTTAACCCAAACCGCAGATTGTTCGCTTTTTGAATTACCCGATAACGTAAACGCAACCGAATTTCCGCTTGGACCAAACTTTATCATATATCACCTTTAACTCTTTTAACGTCTTTAATAAGTTGTTCTTTCAACTCGTCACAATTATTAAACTTTATTATTTCGCGCATAAATCGGCTAAAACACAAAGTAAGCGTCTTTCCGTAAATCACGCCGTTAAAATCAATCACGTGCGCTTCGATTAGTTTTTCATCTAAATTAAAGGTTGGGCGCGCGCCGTAATTTATAACTGCAACATACGTTTTGCCATCAATATCAACTTCCCCTTGATACACCCCGTCTTTTAAGCGGTGTTTATCTTTATCAATGCTAACGTTTACGGTCGGAAAGCCTATTTTTCCGCCAACCTTCCTACCTTCAACAACCTTTCCCGTGATAGAATATTTTCTACCTAACAAGAGGTTTGCATTTTCAACGTCACCTGCGCTTAAAAGCCCTTTTATCGCCGTGGTAGAAACCCTTTTTCCATTTACGCAAAGCGTGTTTACTACGTGCGCGGTTTGTCCGTGATTTAACGCATAATGCTCTATATCGTCAACTGTTCCTTCTCCAAACTTTCCAAAACGATAATCTTGTCCACTAACGTAAGATAAAACGTTATAAGATTTGTTGAGCAAGCGCAAAAAATCGCCTTTTTCCATTGACAAAAAATCTTTGTTCGCGGGCGCGAAAAAAATCTCGTCTGCCCCCAAATCTTTGATAAATTTTTGGCGTTCTAAAGGCGTGAAAACAACTTTTTCTTGGTTATTTCCTAAAACGGCTTTAAGGTTGCCTTCAAAAGTGAAAACAACCGTGATTGCGTTTAAAGAACTTGCCAATTCTTTAGCCTTTTCTATAACTTTTTTATGCCCACGGTGAACGCTATCAAAATAACCTAAAGCGATAACCGCGCGCTTTAACTCTTTATCTGACATAAGCCTTTATCTTAAGCGCGCCGTTTTCAGCAACGCCAACGCCCCAAAATTCACTTTCGTTATAAACCCTATAAATTCCGTCTTTAAAGCCGTAATTTTCATAAACGCCGTTAAGTATTTTGGTGGCTTTTTTATTATCTAATATCAATTTTTCAAAATTAACCGCCGAATCTGGTTTTATCAAATACTTTTCGGGATTATCGCAACTCTTAAATTCATCAACCGTCACACCGTTAGAATAGTCGAAAATACCTGCGCCAACTCTATCGAGTGCGCTCATAACGGCAAGAGAACCACAGCGCTCACCTATATCGCGCGCAAGCGACCTAATATAAGTTCCGCCTTTACAACGAAAACGAAATTCAAACTCGTTTTCATCAGTTTGTCCTAAACACTCAGCACTTAAAATGCAAACTTTTTTAGGCGCAAGTTCAAATTCCACGCCTTTTCTTGCAAGTTGATAACCGCGTTTTCCGTCAACACACTTAGCAGAATATTTGGGCGGAACTTGGTCAATTTCGCCAACGAACTCGGTCAAAACGTCTAAAATTTCTTTTTGTGTTGGAACGTGTGCACAAGTGCTAACTTGTTCACCCGTCACGTCAAGCGTGTCTGTCAAAACCCCAAACTTAAAGCGTGCAACGTAAGTTTTTTCCTTATCTAAAAGATATTGAAAAAGTCTTGACGCTTTTCCAATCCCAACGGGCAAAACGCCAGACGCCATAGGGTCAAGCGTTCCCATATGCCCACACGGCGTATTAAATTTTTTCTTAACCGCACCGACGGCGTAAGCCGAACTCATACCCTTTGGTTTGATTAAATTTATAAAGCCTAACATTTAATCGGGAATCTCCCTTGAAACAGCAAACTGAATTTTATCAATAACATCTTCGTAATCGCCGTGTATTTGACAACCGCTTGCAAGCGTGTGTCCGCCACCGCCGAAAGTTCTCGCAACGGCGTTAACGTCTGCCGACTTTGAACGAAAACTAATTTTAAACTTATTTGGCGCAATTTCCATAACGCACGCACCAACTTCAACCCCGATTATGCCCATAACGAAATCGATAAACCCTTCGGTTTCATCTTGCTTTGCGCCACAGTCACTAAAGTCGCTAAGCTTAACCGTTGCAACGGCAAACCTTCCGTCAAAAAAATATCTAATTTTTTGCATAACTTTTCCAAAAAGTTTAGCGCGCTCTTTTGTTTGAGCAGAAAACATATGGAAAATAATTGCATTTAAATCCGCACCTTTTTGAACGAGTTTTGACATGCGCAAAAACGTTTCGTTCGTGACGTTTTTATGCTTAAAATTGCCTGTATCCGTGATTATTCCAAGCGCAAGCACGTTTGCAATTTCTTCGTTTATTTCAACGCCTAATTCATTTATAAGTTCAAACACGTTTTCACAGTTGCTTGCATTATCAAAAACGTAATTAATCTTTGAAAAGCGAGTGTTTGAAACGTGGTGGTCTATGGTATACGTGTTTTTATGCGATAAAAACTTTTCACTAAAATTATTTAGTCTTTGGATGTCTGCACAGTCTATCGCAATAAGCGCGTCGTATTCGCCAGAAAAATCTTTTTTAATTTGCGAAACGGCATTTAAAAAAGAAAATCTCGACGGAATAGGGTCGTCGCAAAAAACGTCCGCTTTAATGCCGAGAATTTCAAGCGCAAGTTTAAGCCCAAGGGCTGAACCTATGGTATCCCCGTCGGGACGGACGTGACAAAATAAAGCGACGCTTTTTTCACCTTTAATTTTTTCGGCAAGTTCGCGTAAACTAATCACGTTTTTCTCCTTCGTTAATACTCTTAAACAATTTATCCATTTTGTCGCCGTATTCCATAGAATCGTCTAAAACGAAATGAAGTTCAGGAACGGTGCGCGCGCGTATAACCTTTGCAAGTTCATAGCGAATTTTTTTCGCATCTGACGAAATAGCGTTAAATGTTGCAATCTTTTTTTGTTCGTCTTTAGAATACACGCTAATATAAACTTTTGCATACGAAAGGTCACGGCTACTATCCACTTTAAGCACCGAAAACATTTCGGTGATGAGTGGATTTTTAAGCCGTCTTGTAATAATTTCGTAAATTTCTTTTTGAAATTCGCCGTTTAACCTATCGTTTCTGCTAACTTTAGAAGTTTTTCTCATTATTCTTTATTCTCTTCAACTTGATAACTTTCAATAAAATCGCCAACTTTGATGTCGTTGAATTTTTCAATAGACATACCACATTCAAAGCCTTGCGCAACTTCCTTAACGTCGTCTTTAAATCTCTTTAACTGCAACACGTTGCCTTCGCAAATCATAACGTCGTCACGGTAAATGCGAAGTTTACCACTTCTAATAATCTTACCTTCGGTGACGTAGCACCCAGCAACCTGACCAACGCCAGAAATCTTAAAGACTTCACGAACTTCTGCTTTACCCATATAAACTTCGGTAAACTTAGGAGCGAGCATACCTTTAAGCGCGCGTTCAACGTCTTCAATCGCTTCGTAAATAACCCTATAAAGTTTGATGTCTACACCGCTTCTTTCAGCAATAATTTTAGCGTTAGAATCGGGGCGCACGTTAAAGCCTATGATAATTGCGTTTGAAGATTCCGCAAGCATAATGTCAGATTCTTTAATAGCACCTGCCGCAGCATGAATAACGTTAACCCTAACCTCTTCGTTAGAAAGTTTTTCAAGCGACGCTTTAACCGCTTCAACCGAGCCTTGAACGTCTGCTTTAACGATAATAGGCAACACTTTCATTTCGCCTTCGGCAATCTTATTAAACACGTCGTCAAGCGTGACTTTTTGCGACGCTTTAAGCATGTTTTCTTTTTCTTTGTTCTTTCTTTCTTCGGCAACCATCTTGGTGAGTTTTTCATCAACAGCAAAGAGCACGTCACCAGAATTAGGAACTTCATCAAGCCCCATTATAGAAACTGGCATAGACGGACCAGCAGAAGTCACACGGCGACCTTTATCGTCAACCATAGCCCTAATTTTACCTATAACCGTGCCGACGACAACGCTATCTGAAACGCGCAAAGTTCCGTTTTGAACGAGTATAGTTGCAATCGGGCCTTTGCTTTGGTCAAGTTTGGCTTCAATAACAACGCCTTTTGCTTTTCTATCGGGGTTTGCTTTGAGGTCTTTAATTTCTGCAAGAAGGTTGATATTTTCTAAAAGGTTATCAAAACCTTCACCCGTTTTAGCAGATACGGGGCAAATTATAGCGTCCCCACCCCATTCTTCAGGAAGCAAACCGTGTTCGGTAAGTTGAGTTTTAACCCTTTCAAGATTTGCTTCGGGTTTATCAATTTTATTAACCGCAACTAAAATAGGAACGTCAGCCGCTTTAGCGTGGTTAATCGCTTCAATAGTTTGTGGCATAATTCCGTCGTCCGCAGCAACAACTAAAACTGCGATATCAGTTGCTTGCGCACCGCGCGCACGCATAGCCGTAAACGCTGCGTGTCCAGGGGTGTCAAGGAAAGTGATAGTTTCACCCGAAACGGTCACTTGATAAGCGCCGATATGTTGGGTTATACCACCTGCTTCACCCGCGGTGACGTTAGTTTTTCTAATTCTATCGAGAAGTGACGTTTTACCGTGGTCAACGTGACCCATAACGGTGACGACCGGAGGACGTTTAACGAGCTTTTCTGCATCGTCCAATTCGTTATCAAACCCTTCGCTTAAAACGTCTTCTGCAGTCTTATCAAGTTTGAGTTCAAGCTCAACGCCAATATCGTCTGCAATAAACGCCGCCGTATCAAAGTCGATAGAATCGTTTATAGTTTTCATGATGCCTTCTTTGAATAGGCGTTTGGTTATTTCCGCTGCGGTTATGCCAATTTTTTCACTTAAAACTTTAAGCGGAATAATTTCGGTGTTGATAACAGCCTTTTCAATTTTAATAACCGTGTTTTCAACTTGTTCTTTTGCCTTTTTAACAGGGCGGAATTTTCTATAACCGCTCTTATTTTCGTCAAAATCATCAATATCAATTTGGTTTTTAATAAGCGAACGCTTGTTTATAACGTGCTTATCTTCATATTGTTTTTCACCACACTGTTTCTTCTTATTGAAATTTCTCTTATCGTTAGAAGTTGGAACGATAGGTGGAGCAACGTACGTTCCCTGTGGCTTTTTAGCACCCGTTTTATTAGCAAATTCGGGCTTTTGACCACGGTTGAACGCGTTTTGACCTTGAGGCTTAAACGATTCACGCTTATCGCCTTGTGGGCGGAATTCGTTGCGTTGGGGTCTTTCGCCACGTTCACTTTGCGGTTTTTCCGCGCGCCTAATTGGCACTTCACGCCTAACTATGAACGACGGCCTTTCAGGTGGAACGAATTCGTTTTTCTTAGCGGGCTCAGCACTAACAGCCGGTTGCTCTTCTTGTTTTACTTGTTCGTTAACCGGTTCTTTTTCGGCTTCAACCGTTTCTTTTACTTCTTCGCTTTCCTTTTTAGGTTCAACGATTTTTATTTCTTCTTTAACTTCGGGTTTTTCTTCTTGCTTTTCTGGTTCTAAATTTTTGACTTCTAACTCTTCCTTAGCCTTTTTTTCAGCAACCAAAACTTTAAGTTTTTCTTCCAAAGCCGACTTAATGCCTTTGATTTCAATTTCAAAAGCATTAGTGCTTTTTATAAATTCGTCAATTTTACCGTCTTTTAAAATTTCGCTCAATTTTTTAATATTATCGATGCGCATTTCTTTCTTTTCAGCCATTTAAATTCTCCTAATTTCTCGCAATAAAATCTTCTTCCGAATTGCTTAAAATAGCATTTGACAGCGATTTATCGGTTATCGCCATAACTTTTGCATTTTCCCTATGCGTTAACTCGTCAAGTGTTTTTTTAATCGGTTCAAGCAATTTACAACCGAACTTTCTTGCAAGTTTTTCCGCTTCTTTTTTAGTGTTATCACTTGCCGAAGAGCAAACTATCATAAGTTCTGCACGCTTTAACGTTGCCGAAGCGTTTGCTCCTATACGGAATTTTCCCGTTCTTATAACGAAACCAATATAGGTTTCCGCTTTACTTTTGTTGTCCAAGAAACTCCTCCGTAATCAAATCGTAAGTTTGGTCGGAAACTTGGCAGGAAAACGTGCGATTTAACAGTTTCCCTTTTTTAAGTTTTTCGATACACTCTTTATCGTTGCAAACGTACGCCCCGCGCCCGTTAGCCTTGCCAGTTAAATCAAGTTTAATCTCTTCACCAAATTTAACAACGCGGATAAGTTCACGCTTGGGTTTTTCCGCCCTGCACGCAATACAAGTGCGCATAGGTATTTTCTTTTCCATTATTAACCCCGTATTATTCTTCTATTCCTTCTTCAATTTCTCCAGTGGAAAGTTCGCCTAATTCACTTGCGGCAACGCTTTCGCTCTTAACGTCTATCTTCCAACCGGTTAAGCGAACTGCAAGTCTTGCGTTTTGTCCGCTTCTACCAATTGCAAGCGACAACTTATCGTCTGGAACGATTGCGATTGCGCTGTCGTCACCCGTTTGAATAACTTTGGTCACACGAGCGGGAGATAATGCCCTTGAAATATATTCAAGCGGATTTTCACTCCATTGAATTATATCAATCTTTTCACCACCGAGCGCGCTAACGATTGCGTTAACTCTTGCGCCTTTATTACCAACGCATGCGCCAACAGCGTCAACCATAGCGTCTTCACTAGTGATTGCAATTTTAGTTCTTTGCCCTGCGTCACGCGCGATGCCTTTAACGACAACAACGCCTTGCTTAATTTCAGGAACTTCATTTTCGAACAAGCGTTTAACTAAGCCCGTTGCAGTTCTTGAAACAACGATTTGCGCAATTTTACCGCTATTTTTAACGCGTTTAACGTAAACGTTTAATTTTTGGTTAAGTTCATATTTTTCACCGGGAACTTGGTCTTTTGGCATTAAGATTCCTTCTATTTGATTACCGCCCATTTCAACGTAAACGTTGCCGTCTTCAATACGGCGAACGGTGCAAACCATAAGTTCCCCTTCTTTATCTTCAAATTCGCTAACCGTGTTTTCACGCTCGATTTCGCGAAGTTTTTGCAAAAGGATTTGTTTTGCCGTTTGAGCAGCAATTCTACCAAAGTTTTTAGAAATAATTTCCGTGGTCAAAACGTCGCCAACTTTAGCGCTCTTTTTAATTTCTTGCGCTTCTTCAAGGCAAATTTCTTTTTCAGGGTCTAAAACTTCTTCAACAACCGCTCTCGTGCTGTAAATCTTAATAGATTTTTTATCGGGATTAAGCCTAACTTCAACTCCGCCAGACGTACCCGTGCTTTTTTTGTAAGCGATAACGAGCGCGTTTTCAAGTGCAGAAATAAACTCTGCTTGGGATATACCCTTTTCCCTTTCCAAATCTTCAAGTGCTAAAAAGAAATCTTGATTTATCATAATTTTCTCCTAAAAATTTTTCACAAATTTATATAAAAATATTTTCTTTTAATTTAATCACTAGTCAAAGTCGATATATTCGTTCACTTTAACGGTGTTTTTAAGGTCGATGGTAAAAGTGTTTTTTTCATCAACCTTTAAGGTTATAATCTTGCCGTCGTAAGAAACAAGAATTCCATCGTAAAACTTTTTGCCTTTAATAGAGTTAACGAGTTTAACTTCAACCCTTTCCCCAATGTGAGAATTAAAGTCTTCATCCGTCTTAAACGGGCGGTCTGCCCCTAAACTTGAAACGTTAAGCGTGGACACCTTCCCAAAAGTGGG
>SVHO01000003.1 GCA_015055725.1 Clostridiales bacterium
AGGCGAAAAGAAAGAAATCGTTGAATTCTGCTTGAAGATGCATAACTGGACTACCGAACAATTAAAGGCTGGTATCCCTGCAGACAGAGTTCCAAAACAATTCTTGCAAATGTTTAAAGACGCTGGCTACGAAAAGAATTACGTTTACGGACCTTGCCACGGCACTGGTATGATTGAAGTTGAAGCACCTTGGATGGAAACTTCTTCTCAATATACTCTCCAACCTAACATGACCTTCCAAGTTGACACCTTCGTTTCAGGTTCAACCTTTGGTTGCCGTTGGGAAAAGGGTATTGCAATTAAAGAAAACGGCGTAGAATCTTACACCGATTATCTTGAAAAACACGGTCTTATCGAACTCGGCTTCTAATTTGAGGTGTAATTATGGTAGTTGGTAAAAAATATTGGATTATACCAGACTGTGAACTTCCCCCCGAAGGCGAAGGCGTGTTAAAAGGTCACGAAAGCGTTGTTATCGTTAACGACAGCGATAAAGAAGCGGTTATTGACGTTAAACTTTTTTACGTTGACACAGCACCTTGCGTTGGCAAAATCGTTTGGAAAGTTCCTGCACAAACCGTTAAATGTTTCCGTATGAATAACATTGAACATATGTGTGGCGTTGAAATTCCTTTGGAAACACAATATGCTATGAAACTTTCAAGCACGCAAAAAATCGTGGTACAATACGGTAGGCTTGATAACCGTCAAACCAACCTTGCATATTACACCACAATGGCTTTTTAATTAGATAATTAAAAAAATAAAAAAACACTTTATCAATTTGATAAAGTGTTTTTTGTTTATATTAACTTTTATATGTTCGTTTATAATGCTTTATAAGTCCAAAGAAAAGGAAAACTATTGATAACAAAAGGGTAGTTAAAAATATAATCAAATGAACGTTTTGTTCAATCGTTGAGCCAATCCAACGTGAAAAATTTGCATTAAATATATTCATATCGTTTAATTCGCTTTGCATTGACGGATTTTTAACCTTTATAAACGGTGGGATTAAATATAAAAGGTCTATAAGGAATAAAATAATTCCAGCATTTAATAGTTTATTTAGTTTAAGAAATTTAACACTTAACAATAAATTCAAGAACAAGTAGAAAGATAAAGAGATAGGCAACGCTAATGAAAAATACCACCCGCCAATCGAATATTCGTTTATAGTGTAATTTTCTATCACAACAAGTAAAATATTAAGAAAAATGAAACAAATTGCAATAGAGACAAAGTCGTTATATTTTTTTATTTTATTAAATAAGCTATATTTTGAAATATAAATAGGAGCAAAAATCATCAATATTCCTAAGAAGATAGATAAAACAGCAATCCAAAACCACTTACCGTTTGAGTATAGTGCTATAACGCCTAAAAGAAGTGTGAGTGCTAAAAATTGAGATAGTGGAATAAAAATGAGTTTATATTTTTTAATAAGTTTTGGAAGGTTAGTAAAGGTGAAAGAAAGGATTAAAGAGCATAAAACAATCCAAAACCAAGAAAGCGTTTTATCAATCGCTAAATTGCAAATAAAACAAGGGATAAGGGCAAGAGCGTAAGAAATATAGAAAAACAAACTCCAAGTAAAAGAAAGGGTTCGCCACTTTTTTGCTTGTCTTTTTTCAGTTCTCATTTGTTCGTCAACACTTGCCGTTATTAGTTCGTGTTCAGATACGCCCAAAATTTTAGAGAGTTTGGGAAGAAGTGAAATATCTGGGTGGGCAACGTTTTTTTCCCACTTGCTAATCGCTGATTCTGAAACGTATAAGAGTTTAGCAAGTTGCTTTTGCGTTAAATCCTTTTCTTGGCGTTTTTCTTTTAAAAATGCGCCGAAATTAGAGTTCATAGTTTTCTCTCCTAAAAGATATCGTAAGAAGATTATAACATTAAAAAGTTAAAGTGTAATTAGTTTTTATTAAAGTTTTAACTTGAAAATCTTTCAAGTCAATAAAAAGTTAGTTGTTTAATATAAAAGGAATTAAGATAAATTATTCTTAATTCCTTTTGTTAGTTTTATCAAATTGAATTGAGTAAATTATTTTATAACTCTAACTCTAATGATGTCGTTAACTTGTGAAATGTGAGAGATTGCTTGGTCTGAAACTTTTCCGTCAACGTCAAGAATAGTGACGGCGTAAGCACCTTTGCTTTGGTTAGTTAAGTTTGAAATGTTAATTCCTTCCTTACCAACCGTGCCCGTTATTTGAGCAAGAATATTAGCCGTGTTTTTGTGAAGGATAACAAGTCTATTTTCAGTAGTTCTCGGCATAGAGCAGGTGGGGAAGTTAACGCTGTTAACTATGTTTCCGTTTTCAATGTAATCAATGAGTTGTTTTGCAGCCATAATAGCGCAATTTTCTTCTGCTTCTTCAGTAGATGCGCCAAGGTGTGGAATACAAATAATATTTTTAGCACCGATAATTTCATCAGCAGGGAAGTCGCAAATATATTTTGCAACCTTTCCACTTTCGGTAGCTTTGATTATATCGTTATTGTCAACGAGTTCACCCCTTGCACAGTTGATTAAAACAACGCCGTCTTTCATTTTGCGGATAAGTCCTGCGTTGATGATGCCCTTGTTTTCGTTGGGAATATAGGGGATATGGATAGTGATATAGTCGCATTCCTTTGCAATATCGCCTAAGTCTTTTACGATTTTAACGCTTGAAGAAAGGCGGAGAGCCGCACCAACTGATAAAAATGGGTCATAGCCATAAACTTGCATACCCAAATCAAGAGCAGCGTTTGCAACGAGTGCGCCGATAGCACCTAAACCGATAACGCCAAGTTTTTTACCTTTAATTTCGTGGCCGGCAAAGTTTGATTTTCCTTTTTCAACTAACTTTCCAACTTCTTCGCCTTGACCTTTCAATGTTTTAACCCAATCGGTTGCGTTCATAATGTTTCTTGAACCGATAAGAAGTGAAGCGAGAACGAGTTCTTTAACTGCGTTTGCGTTTGCGCCGGGAGTGTTGAAAACGACTACGCCTTTATCAGCGTATTCTTCAACGGGGATGTTGTTGGTGCCTGCACCCGCCCTTGCGATAGCAACGGTGTTTTCATCAAGTTCATAACCGTGCATTTTGAAACTGCGAAGCATAATGCCAACGGGTTTTTCCGCGTCGTTTGCAACGTTATAAGTAGAATCAAAAATATCGTTGATAACGGGGCTAATAGAATTAAGAGTTAAAATATTTTTCATTATTATTTGTTCTCCATTTCAAATTTCTTCATAAAGTCTATAAGTGCTTTAACGCCTTCGATAGGCATAGCGTTATAAATAGAAGCTCTCATACCACCCGTCACTCTGTGACCTTTAAGTGAAACTAAGCCAGCCTTGGTTGCTTCTGCAACGAACTTAGCGTCAAGTTCTTCACTTGGTGAAACGAACGGAACGTTCATAATAGAGCGGTCTTTTTTAGCAACTTTGTTTTTATAGAAAGAAGAGTTATCAATAAAATCGTAAAGCATAGCCGCTTTTTGTTCGTTGATTTGTTGAATAGCCTTAACGCCACCCAAATTTTTAAGCCATCTGAAAACTAAAAGAGACATATAAATTGGGAAGCAAGGCGGGGTGTTATATAAACTGTCGTTTTTATCTTGAATAGCGTAGTTAAGCATGGTGGGGCAAATAGGTGAAGCGTTGCCGAGCAAATCTTTTCTAACGATAACGATAGTTAAACCTGCAGGGGCAATATTCTTTTGCGCGCCCGCGTAAATAAGCCCAAACTTCTTAACGTCAACTTCTTCACTTAAAATGCAAGAACTCATATCGGTGACTAGCGTTGCATCTGTTTTAGGAAGTTCGGTGTATCTCGTTCCGTAAATGGTGTTGTTGTAAGTGGTGTGAACGTAGTCAATACCATCGCGGAAAGAAATAGACTTCATATCGGGAATATAGGTATATTTATCTTCCTTAGAAGAACCTGCAACAGCCATATCGCCGTATTTAAGACCTTCTTCATACGCTTTTTGAGCGAAATTACCCGTTAAGATATAATCAGCCTTGCCGTTTTTAAGTAAGTTTAGGGGAACTGCTGCAAATTGTTGTGACGCACCGCCTTGAACGAAGAGAACAGAATAATCGTCAGGAATATTCATAAGTTCACGGAGAAGTTGATTAGCCTCGGCGTTAACAGCCATAAAGGGTTTACCGCGGTGGCTCATCTCCACGATGCTCATGCCTGTGCCTTGATAATCAAGAAGTTCTTTTTGTGCCTGTTCCAAAACTGAAACGGGAAGTGTTGAAGGACCTGCTGCAAAATTATATACTCGCATAAAAATCTCCTTAAAAAAGAAATAAATTTAACAAATTAAAATTTAAAAAAGACTGATAAAATAAAAACGAAAGTGTTAATCGTCTTTTTTCTAATAATTATACTATCATACGACTTTTTTTTCAAGTATTTTAAGGGCAAAATTATTAAATAATTTTACACACTTTACAATACTGTTTACATTTTTGGCAAAAAAGTGTATAATAAGTGCGAACGTAATATTTTATCACATCAAGGAGATTGATAGATTGAATAATAAAAAAAGCGGAAAAATTACCGCAAAAGAAAATAAAAATCAAAAAACTGTAAAACAGTTTAAGTCCGTTTCGGCAACAAAAAAAGTTGCGCCAATCTTAAAACCCACCGCGCAAAAAAACAATAAAAAGACCTTAAAAGTTAGGTTTTTCGGTGGTGTTGGTGAAATAGGCAAAAATATGACGGCGTTAGAATTCGGTAAGGATATAATCTTAATCGACGCAGGTTTAACTTTCCCAGGGGATAATATGCCGGGTGTTGACTTGGTTATACCAGACGTCACGTATTTATTAGAAAACAAGTCGCACATACGTGGAATAGTTATAACACACGGGCATGAAGACCATATAGGTAGTTTGCCCTATATAATGAAAGATTTATCTGCTCCCGTTTTCGGCACGAAATTGACTTTAACTCTTATCGAAAACAAGTTGAAAGAACACAAACTTAACGACGTTAGTCTTAACTGTATTAAGCCAGGGAGTGTTATTAAATTAGGGTGTTTTTCAGTTGAATTTATTAACGTTAACCACTCTATCGCAGGGGCGGTGGGGCTTGCAATAACCACACCCGTCGGCGTAGTTTTTCACTCGGGAGACTTTAAGATAGACTTTACGCCTGTTAACGGCGAAACAATGGACTTATCAAGAATATCAGAGATAGGTAAAAAAGGCGTTCTTTTAATGATGGCTGATTCCACTAACATAGAAATCGGTGGAACAACTATGAGTGAAAGCGTAGTAAAAGATACCTTAGACCACGTTTTTGCTGATAACGTAAAAAAACGTTTGATTATTGCAACGTTTGCATCTAACGTTCATAGGCTTCAACAAATTCTCGATTTAGCCGTCAAGTATAAAAGAAAAGTTGCTTTTTCAGGAAGAAGCATGATAAACATCGCTGAGGCGGCGGCAAAAATTGGCGAACTCAAAATTCCTGAAGGGCTTATAATTGACGTTGAAAAGACTAAGAGTTTTAAGGATGAACAAATTTTAATAATCTCGACCGGAACTCAAGGCGAACCTATGAGTGCGTTAACTCGTATGGCTAGCGGAGAATTCAACAAAGTTGTTATAGGGAAAAACGACACGGTTGTAATAAGTGCGTCCGTTATTCCTGGCAACGAAAAGATGATTTACGGTGTTATAAATAACCTTTATAGATTAGGGGCAGAAGTTATTTACGAATCGTTAGAACCTATTCACGTTTCGGGGCACGCATGTCGTGATGAACTTAAAGTTTTACACTCTTTGGTTAAACCAAAGTTTTTTATTCCCGTTCACGGTGAATATCGTCACTTAAAAAAGCACGCTATGCTTGCCGAAAGTTTGGGTATGAGAGAAACGAATATCGCTATTGCTCAAATAGGCGACACGGTTGAATTTACCGAAAACACTATGAAGTTCGGTGAAAAATTCGTTGCAGGGTCACGTTTTGTAGACGGTGTTGGAATAGACGGAGCGGATAGTTTCGTGTTGCGCGATAGAATTCACCTTTCTGAAGACGGATTGCTCGTCGTAGTTGTGGGTGTTGAAGAACTCAGCGCAAGATTAACTTCAATAGAAATAATAGGTAAAGGTTTAGTGTTAACCGACGCTATTATTGACGAAGCAAAGGCGAGCGTTGTCAACACTCTTTCACATATAGATTTACGCACCGTGCGTGACGAAACTGAACTAAACGGAATAATACGAAGAAGCATCAAAAATTACGTGTTTAAAGCAACCAAGAAAAATCCTATGATACTTCCCGTGGTGATGGTGGTTTAATTGATAAAAGAGATTATACGTTTGCGTGAAATAGCAAAAGAAAACGGCGAGCCTGTTTTAAGGGATAAATCGTTTGAACTTTTGCTAACTACCGTAAAAGAAGAAAAACCGAAAAAAATACTTGAAATAGGTGTTAATTTAGGGCTATCGGGTATCGCTATGCTACTTACTGAAAGTGGCGCAAGCCTAACTGGAATTGAGATTGACGAACAAAAGATTGCACTCGCAAAAGATAATTATAAAAAGTTTGGGGTGTTTGATAGGGCAAAGATTTTTCAAGGTGATGCTTCCGAAATAATTCCTGTTTTAACCGGTGAATACGACTTTATATTTTTAGACGGACCAAAAGGGCATTATTATGAGTATTTGCCTAATCTTTTAAGCGTTCTAAAAGTTGGGGGAACGCTATTTGCGGATAACGTTTTGTTCCGCGGATACGTGTTTTCAGAAAACACGCCACATAGGTTTAACACTACAAAGCACAGTATGGAAAATTTTATTAACGCGATTACGAAAGATGAGAATTTACGTACTGAATTATATCAAATTGAAGACGGAGTAAGTATTACTAAAAAACTCAAATGAAAAAAATAGAACTTTTGTCACCTGCGGGTGATATGTCAAAATTAAAAACGGCTTTGTATTTTGGTGCCGACGCCGTTTACATAGGTGGAAAACAATTTAGTTTGCGCGCGTTAGCAGGCAACTTTTCAAACGAAGAAATTTTAGAAGCGGTGTCGTATACGCACGCGCTAAACAAAAAAATATACGTGACGGTAAATATTTTCGGGCGTAATGACGATATTGAAAGCGCAGAAGAATATTTTAAGTTTTTAGAGAGCGCAAATATTGACGGCGCAATAATTTCAGACCCTGGTTTAATTTATCTTGCACGCCAAGTCGCGCCAAAATTACCAATAAACGTTTCCACTCAAGCAAACACGTTAAACTATAAAACTGTGGAATTTTGGAAAACGCAAGGGGTGAAAAGGGTTATCCTTGCGCGTGAACTTTCACTTAATGAAATAGGTCAAATACACTTAAAAGTGCCTGAAATAGAAATTGAAACGTTTATACACGGCGCAATGTGTATATCGTATAGCGGAAGGTGTTTATTATCCGATTATAGAACGGGCAGAAGCAGTAATCGTGGTGAATGCGTTCAGGCATGCCGTTGGAATTATGAGATACGCGAAAAGGGCTCCGATTGTGGGTTTATGGAAATGCAAGAAGATGAGCGCGGAACTTATATTATGAATAGCAAAGATTTAAATCTTTTAGATTATATTGCCGAACTTGACGGGGCGGGTGTTTGTTCTTTTAAGATTGAAGGCAGAATGAAAAGCGAATATTATCTTGCAACCGTCGTCAACGCGTATCGCCGTGCGCTAGACGCTTATTACGAGTGTGGAAGGGATTATAAAAACAACGCCCTTTATCAAACCGAACTTAAAAAGACGGCGCACCGTGAATTTACAACCGCTTATTTATTAGGGGAAAACAATCGCACGGTAAATTATTCAGACAGTCAAAGTAAAGGCACGCATAAGTTTATTGCAAGCGTAGTAGAAGGGAACGACGGCAAAGATTACGCCGTTGTTGAAATGCGCAATCGCTTTAAGGTTAGCGATAAGTTAGAAGTTTTGTCGCCGACAAATTCGTTTAATAAGATAATTCAAGTTGAAAAACTTGAAGATGAAAAAGGAAATATTGTTGAAGACGCAAAGATAGTTCAACAAAAGTTAAAATTATTTACAAGCGTTCCTTTAAAAGCAGGCGACGTATTGAGAATAGAAAATTAAAAACAAAACCGCACGAAATTATTCGTGCGGTTTTTGATTTTTATATTTAGTTTTGACTGTTTTTTGCTCTATAATATGATTGAATGCTCTTAAACCCAGCCTCAAAAAGCAAGTCGGTCACGTTTGCTTTTTTGTCTTTTTCTAAGGCAAATTTAACGTGTTTTAATCTTAGATTATTGACGTATTTAGGTAAACCACAGTTTAAGTATCGGTGGAAAACGCGTGAAACGTGTTCAGGGGAATATCCAAATTTTTTGCCAAGAAAGGTTAAACTTAAATCATGTTGATAATTTTCGTTGATAAAAACTAATAAGTTTTGTGCAAGTGTTGTCTCGTCACTTTGAGCGCAATCATCAAATTTAAGAGCGGTTTCAAGGCGAGATAAAATTAGTTCAACTGCGCCTGATTTAACGGTGTCGGGGAGAGAGTTGTCAGTCACGTAAGTTTTAGATAAATCGTAAAGTTCCTTGCACAATCGTGCGTCTGAAACGAGCGGATTTACAACTCTTTTTCCGTTTTTTCTTTCAAAAAACGAAGGCGCTGTTGTAGGTGGAACAATTATAACTAATCCTTTAACGTCACAAACGCGTTTGTCGTAAGTGTGCACGTCATAACTGTCAAAAAACATAATTTCGCCCGATTTAACGGTATAGTGCTTGCCGTTTTTCCAAACGCCAAACTCACCGCTTAGCAAAAAAAAGATTTCAACTTTTTGGTGGAAGTGTGCAGGAAAGGTAAAATTAGGGCCTAATGAAAAATTGACTTTATTATCGTCGTCTTGAGTTTGTTGATAAAAACTATTCATAACCATATTATATCAAGAAATGAGAATAAATAAAAGCATTTTGTAGTAGTTTAAGCAAAAAAAAGTTGTATAATAAAGAAAAAACGGTAAAATGGAGTTCGAAAATGATAAGTATAAAAGACTTGACCATTGAAGAAAAGTTAAAACTTTTAACGGGAAAAAACGGTTGGCAAACATGTGATTTAAATGGAAAAATCCCTTCCGTTATTATGGCAGACGGTCCTCACGGACTTAGAAAAATTGAGTTTGAAAAAACGGAAAACAACGCGCAAAATTTAAACATTGTTGGCGTTTCGTACACAAGATATGCAACTGCAATGCCAAACCTGTCTGTTTTAGCGAACAGTTGGAGTGAAGAGATGGCTTATCTTGAAGGCTTAACTATTGCAGACGACTGCATTGAAGCAGACGTTGATATACTTTTAGCTCCGGGGGTAAATATTAAACGAAATATTTTAAACGGCAGGAATTTTGAATATTTTTCAGAAGACCCACTTTTAACGGGTAAGTTGGCGCGCGCCTATATTGACGGCGTTCAAGATAAGGGCGTGGGGACTAGCCTTAAACATTTTTTAGGCAACAATTCAGAGCATGATAGAAATTCCACGTCAAGCGAGATTGACGAAAGAACTATGCGTGAAATTTACACCCCTGCCTTTGAAGAAGCCTTAAAAGCGAAGCCTTGGACGGTTATGTGTAGTTATAATCCCGTAAACGGTGTATACGCGTCACAAAATAAAAAAATATTAGATGGGCTATTGCGCAAAGAGTTTGGATTTGACGGCTTAATCGTTTCCGATTGGCGTGCCGTTCATAATCACCCCAAAGCAGTTAACGCAACGCTTGATTTGCGCATGCCGTATGAAGAAAGTGCTTATCAAGAATTAAAGACGGCGTATGATAAAGGTGAACTTTCAGAACAAGCCGTTGACTATTGTTTAGGCAATTTATTTAACTTAATAAATAAAAAAATTGAAAGCAAAAAAATAAGAAAAGTGACCACGTCTAAAGAGCAAAGGCACGAAAATGCTGTTAAAATTGCAAAAGAAGGCATAGTATTGCTTAAAAATGAAGAAAATATTTTACCCTTGAAAAACGTTAAAAATATTGCCGTTTGCGGTTATTATAACGAAATGCCACCTATCGGTGGTGGTGGCTCTGCAAAAGTCGTTACATCGCATAAACAAACTGCACTTTCAACACTTTTAGAAAAAATGACGGGTGCAAAAACCGTTTATGATGCGGTCACCTTGCCAGGTGCTTTAAACAAAATAAAATACAGCAAGGCGTTTTATAAAAACCTTTATAATGCAGACGTTGGGATTTTGTGTTTGGGTGAAAACGATTTGGCTGTTTCAGAAGATTACGATAGAGAAAGTATGAGATTATCTTCTTCGCAAGAAGAACTTATAATTTCAGCAAGTAAGTATAACAAAAATTTGATAGTGGTGCTTTATTGTGGTGGTGCAATAGATATGAGCGCTTGGATTGATAAAGTTAAAGCAGTGGTATTCGTTGGTTTTGCAGGGGAAGGTGTTAACCAAGCGGTTGCATCAATTTTAACGGGCGAAACTTCACCAAGCGGAAAACTTTCAGAAACTTTCCCACTAAACGTTTACGATAGCGTGACGGCAGGAAAAGTTGACGACGGACAAGTTGAATGGTATAGCGAAGGCGTATTCGTTGGATATCGTTATTACGATAAATGTCAAAAAGAAGTTTTATATCCGTTTGGGCACGGCTTGTCCTATGCCAACTTTGAATATTCAAATATAAAAGTTGTAAAAAATGGAAAGTATAATTACACCCTTTCTTTCGATATAACAAACCTTTCTAATATAGATGCAAAAGAAATTTCGCAAGTATACGTAAAAGAAGTTTTCCCCGTGGTTATAAGACCTGAAAAGGAATTAAAAGCCTTTTCAAAAGATTTAATTAAGGCTGGTGAAACAAAGCGCGTAAGCATAGAATTAGATAAAAGAGCGTTTGCATATTATAGTGTGGTTTATGACGATTGGACGGTTGAAAACGGCGAGTTTGAAATAGAAGTCGGCGCATCTTCACGTGATATAAGGCTAAAAACAAAATTAAGCATAGAATAAAAATAAAAAAGGCACTTAAAGATGAAGTGCCTTTTTTTCTTTGTTAAAAATCAATAATATTAAATTGTTCGGGTAAAGTTCCCGTTTTATCCTTTCTTCTACGACATAAAAGAAGTTTTGCAACGGGGGGAACGAGCGGAATTAAAACTCGTCTATAACGGTGAGTGCGTTTGCAAAATTTAAGGTGCTTGCAATCCGTTTTAATGTAGTCGATAATTTTTCTTATAACTGCGCCGTTTTTATACTTACTGCGTTTTATGATATAGATAATTTCGCAAGAAAGCGCAACCCTTATAGAGTGTGCGTAATGTATAACGTCAGGTCGATTTTCATACGCATCTTTAAGTATGTTGTTAAGCGAAAAATAAGCGTCTAACTTATATTCGTTAAAGGGCATATGAACTAAACTATTTTTTCTTTGAACGTAAAGGTAAGTTAGCCAATGTATAAGCACGGTTTTTTGCGCGTGCTTGAAATATTTATAATTAAAAAGCGAGTCTTCGTTATATCTGCACCCGTCTAAAAACCTAACGCCGTGTTCTTTGATAATTTTTGTTGAATACATTTTGTTCCAAACCGAGAACTCAAATTTAAGTTGGGCAAGGAATTCTTCAAGCGCAGATTTGTTATCGAACACCTCTATTGGAACGTGTTTATAGTCGGGCAGGGCAAAATAATGCGATTCGTAAGATTTCCCTTCTGGAACTTTATAATAATCGATAACTGCTGTGTCAGCGCCCGTTTTTAGCGTGTGATCTTTTAAAAGTTCTAAGTGGTAAGGGGAAAACATATCGTCAGAGTCTAAAAAAGTAATAAACTCACCCTTCGCGTTATCAATGCCTATGTTTCTGGCGGTTGAAACACCAACCCCTTCCGTCTTAATAATTTTATACTTAGGGTGCTTTTTAGCGTGTTTTGTTAAAATTTTATAAGTATCGTCTGTGCTTCCGTCGTCAACAATAATATATTCAGCGTTTTGGTAAGTTTGTTTGTCTAAACTTTTTAAGCAGTTGCTTAAAAATCTTTGCGAATTGTAGCAGGGAACTACCACGCTGATTAATGGTAAATCATTCATAACTTTTATCCTTTGGATTATTCAAACAATCCTTTAACTAGGTTGATAACCATTTCTTTCATAACGAAATAATCAATATAGTCGTGTTTGTCAAAAACGTATTCGTGAGAGAAAGACTGTATTATATCCATAGATAAATGGATTTTTTCCATAGCGTTTTCAACGTTTAAGCCAAGATGGGTAAATTTTTCTGCAATTTTAAGTGTTATTGCATCTTCTAATTCGATAAACTGCGCGCCAACCGCTTCGTCAGACCCTGCAAGAGAGTGTAAGGCTTCGTGAATTTTGCGGTTGCTTTTGTGCGTGTTTATTGCTTGATTGATAATTTTAGTAATAAGTGCGGAAAAATCAACGGGAAGTGTAATTTTATCAAACATTTTTAAAAACGGGTCGAAAACCTTTTCGATGTAAAGTTCTAAAACGCTTATTAAAATATCGCGCTTGTCTTGAAAATAGCCGTAAACGATACCCGTTGAAACGCCCGCTCGCTTTGCAATTTCCGCGGTGTTTGTGCCGTAATACCCAACTTCTGAAAAAAGTTGATAACCCGCTTCAATAATTCTATTTTTCTTTTCAATCGACCGTTCTTGGCGCGGTTCTCTAACTGGATTTTTCATATCTTTATATATTGTATACTAAACGCCTTATAATGTCAAGCAAAAAAATTTTTTTTAAAAAATGAAAAAAGTTTCACATTTTGTTTGACAAACTTGAATATAAATGATAATATAATACCGAAAAATCTGAAACTTATTTCACATTTAGGAGGTTGTATGGTTAAAACGTTAGATAAGTTTTCTATCGGTGAAAGCGGAATCGTTGTATCCGTTAGTGGTGAGAGAAAAATTAAGAGAAGGCTTTACGATATGGGCATAACTAACGGTGCGGAAATATATTTAAGAAAGAAAGCACCGCTTGGGGACCCAATAGAAGTTAGCGTTAGAAGTTATGAATTGTCTTTGCGTAATTCCGAAGCATCTTGCATAACGTTGGAGGTTGTGCCTAATGTATAGATTTGCTTTGGCGGGTAATCCGAATAGTGGAAAGACCACGCTTTTTAACAACTTAACGGGGTCAACCGCACACGTTGGCAACTGGCCAGGTGTCACTGTTGATAAAAAGGAAGGTGTTTATAGAAAATGCCCTGAACCTATTGCGATTGTCGATTTGCCAGGGATATATTCGCTTTCGCCATATACTTCTGAAGAAGTTATAGCAAGAAATTATATTCTTGACGAAAAACCCGATTGCGTTATAAATATAATTGATGCAACTAATCTTGAAAGGAACTTATATTTGACCACGCAAATTATGGAAATTGACGTTCCCGTTATACTTGCGCTTAATATGATGGATGCAGTTGAAAAACGCGGGGATAAAATTGATGCAAACGAACTTGAAAAGAGATTGGGTTTGCCCGTCGTTAAAATTTCCGCGCTCAAAGGCGCGGGGCTTGATAAGTTGATGGAACGCGCTTATGAAACTTGCAAAATCAAAAGAGAAGGCAAAACGGTCATAGAAGATTCTGCGCTAAAGCATCTTATTGGCGATATAAGAATTGCACTTGAAGGGCAAGGGGTGTTAAATCCCACTTTCCACGCCGTAAAACTTGCCGAACTTGACGAACTTGAAGTTATAATGCACAAAGACACCGTCAATATGGTTGAAGCGTTTAAGAGAACGCATAAAGACGAAATTTTTGGTGAAGACTTTGAAGCGCTTATTGCCGACGCAAGATATAAATACATAACTAAATATTTTTCACCTACTTTAAGGCGCAAAAATAAAGATAAATTTATCGTCACCCCGTCCGACAAGGCGGATAAGGTTTTAACGCATAAAATTTGGGGCATACCAATTTTCTTGTTAGTATTATTTGCAATATTCCATTTGACTTTTTCGGAAAACTTGTTTTATTTAAGCGCGTTTTTACCTGCAGATTACGTCACACTATCAGGAACGGCTTTTGAAGGCGTTTTTGGTGAGGGGGGAATAAACGCACCAGGCGTTTCGCTAATGAATCTTATGGGCGTTTTAACGGATACGTTATCAGAAATCGTCGCGGGGTGGCTTGCAAGTTCACCCGAGTGGGTTTCAGGGCTTATTTGTGACGGTGTTTTAGGCGGAATATTTGCTATTTTAGGGTTTTTACCGCAAATTTTATTGTTATTCTTGTTCTTTTCTATACTTGAAGACAGCGGTTATATGGCGAGAATTGCATTTATTCTTGACCGTGCGTTGCGCAAATTCGGTCTTTCGGGCAGAGCATTTTTACCTATGATAATGGGCTTTGGCTGTTCCGTTCCCGCAATGATAAACACGAGAACGCTTGCTGACGAAAAGGAAAAACTTGCAACTATAAGGGTTATCCCATTTTTTAGTTGCGGTGCAAAATTGCCTATATTAACGGCAATTTCAGGGGGAATAGTTGCTTATTTTGGCGTTGGCAACGTTGATTTAATAACTTACGGTATGTATTTAATCGGGGTTATAACTGCTTTAATTGCTGTTATATTAATGCGCGAAACCACTCTTAAAGGCGATGTGCCACCTTTTATTATGGAACTTCCTGCATACCACGCACCACAGTTTAAAAATCTTATGATGCTATTATGGGATAAGGCAAAGCACTTTATTGAAAAGGCTTTCACTATTATTCTTGCATCAACCATAGTTATTTGGGCAATTAGCCATTTCAGTTTTTCGTGGCAATATTTACCCGACGATAAAATGCAACACAGCATTTTAGCAGGGGTAGGGCAACTTATTCAACCGCTCTTTACACCGCTTGGCTTCGGCAGTCAGTTGCAAGGATTTGGTTGGGTGTTTGCAGTTGCGGCAATAACGGGTTTAATTGCGAAAGAAAACGTTGTTTCAACACTTGGAACGCTTGCTTCTTGCATAATAACTGGTATGATATTCGACGTGGAACTTGACGGTGGATTAAGTGCCGTGACCACTATGATAGAAAACACCAATATAACTTTACCGGCATTGCTTGCATTTATTGCGTTTAATATGACCACCATTCCGTGCTTTGCAGCGGTTGCGGCGGCACGTGGTGAAATGCCTGATAAGAATAAATTTAAGTGGACGCTCGTGTTCTGGGTAATAACTTCTTACATAGTTGCATCTGGAATTTACTTAATAGGCTCTTTTTGGTGGACTGCTTTTATATACTTAGGCGTTGCAGTTGCAGTTATATTTGGGGTAAGGGCGTATAACAAAAAACGTTTTGCAAAGGATAAAAAATAATGACGCTAATTGAAGTTTTAGTAATCGTTGCGTGCGTGCTTATCGTATTCGGCGTAATAATTAAAAGTATAATAGATAAAAAGAAAGGTAAAACTTCGTGCGGGTGTGATTGTTCAAAATGTTCTGGCTGTTCGTCTTGCAAAGTTGAACCGAAAAAAGAAGATACAAACAAATTATAATAAATCGCTAATCAGATAAACCCCGCGGTATTTTTTACCGCGGGGTTTATCACAACGATTGAAAATTTTTAAGTTTAGTGATATACTGTATTTAGCGAAAAAAAGGAACGAACAAATTATGATTAAAAAATTATTGGTGAGCGGAATGTCTTGTTCTGCTTGCTCGGCAGGAATTGAAAGAAATATAGCAAAACTTGACGGTGTTAATTCAGTTAACGTTTCGCTTATGGATAAGTCGATGACTATTGATTTTGATAGTCAAATTCTTTCACTTGAAAAAATTGTTGCCGTGGTTGAAAAGCTTGGCTACACCGCCTTTGAATACGGCAAAAAAACGCAAGATAAATACGCCGATGCAAAAAAGATGAAAAGGCGTTTTATCTTTTCACTTTTAATTTTAATTCCGCTTATGTATTTTTGTATGGGCGGTATGCTTTCGCTTCCTTTGCCAAATAAAAAAATTAACTTTATAATTCAGTTAGTGCTTGCAACCATAATATTGATATTGAATAAAAAATTTTTTATAAACGGTGTTAAGGCGGTGATTGCCCGCTCGCCAAATATGGACACTCTGGTTTCAATCGGTTCGCTTTCGGCTTACCTTTATAGCATTGTTCAACTGATATTTATTTTAACGGGTAAAGCAAACCCTTCTCACACTTTTTTTGAATCTTCTGCAATGGTTGTCACTCTCGTGACGCTAGGGAAATATTTAGAAGAAATTTCAAAAATTAAAACTGGTGACGAGATTGAAAAGTTAGGTAATCTTTTGCCAAAAACCGCAACGATTATCGTTGACGGCAAAGAAAAAACCGTGCTCACTTCTGAAGTTAAAGTAGGTGATAAAGTTCTTATTAAAGCAGGTGAGTATATCGCGATTGACGGCACGGTTATAGAAGGCGTTGCGGGGATTGATAAATCGGCAATCACGGGCGAGAGTTTGCCCGTAGAAATTTCTGTTGGTGGCGCGGTCACTTCGGGTAGTATATTAAAAGACGGATATTTAATCGTTCGCGCAGAAAAAGTGGGCGAGCAAACGCTTTTTGCAAAAATTGTTGATATCGTTAAAAAGGCTGGCGCAAGCAAAGCCCCAATCCAAAAATTTGCCGATAAAGTTTCGGGCGTTTTCGTGCCAATCGTCACGCTTATTGCAGTTATTACTTTTACCGTTTGGCTAATAGTGTCGTCAAATCTTTCAACTGCTTTTAATTACGGCATAACCGTGCTAGTTATATCTTGCCCTTGTGCGCTTGGGCTTGCAACACCCGTTGCGGTTATGGCGGGAACAGGGCGTGGGGCTTCACAAGGCGTGTTATTTAAAAATGCCGAGGCACTACAAAACGCTTGTAAAATAAATTGCGTTCTTTTAGATAAAACGGCAACGATAACTGTTGGTAAGCCAAAAGTTATCGACTATATAAATTATACGGGCGAATCAGACCAAACGCTTTTTCCTATAATAAGCGCGTTAGAACAAAAATCAAATCACCCACTCGCTAACTGTGTTGCTGAATTTTGTGGCGAAAGTGATAAAGCGGTTGAAAATTACAATTACGTTATAGGTAAGGGGATAACGGGCGAAGTGGACGGTGTTAAATATTTTATCGGCAACGCCGAACTTATGCCTAATGAAGTTGAACTTCCACAAATAAAAAGCGACCTTTTAGACGGGAAAACCGTGCTTTATTTTGCAGACGAAATTCAAGTGGTATCGGTGTTTTTAATTGCCGATTTCGTTAAAGAAGACAGCAAGTCCGCCATAGCAGAACTTCAAAATATGGGCATAAAAACGGTTATGGTCACGGGGGATAATATTAGTTCTGCAAAGCGCATAGCAAAAGAAGTTGGAATTGAAGAAATTGAAGCGCAAGTTTTACCCCAAGAAAAATACGCTATCGTGGAAAAATATAAAAACCAAGGATATTTTACCGCTATGGTAGGTGACGGAATTAACGATAGCCCAGCACTAAAAAGCGCAAACGTTGGCGTTGCTATGGGCACGGGAACGGATATTGCAATAGATAGTTCTGAAATGGTTATAGCAAACGGCAGTTTAACCGCGCTTCCACGCGCGATTGAACTTTCACACAAAACCGTTAGAATAATAAAACAAAATCTATTTTGGGCGTTCTTTTATAACGTGCTTGGAATACCCGTTGCAGGTGGCGCATTTGCGTTTTTGGGTCTAAGTTTAACCCCTGTTATAGCGTCGGCGCTAATGAGTTGCAGTTCGCTTTTCGTAGTGTCAAACGCGCTAAGAATTGCTAAAAAGAAAAAAGTAATTGATAAAGAAGAAGTAGAGCCTATTACTAAAAATGCTCAAATAGTAAATATCACGATAGATGGTATGACGTGTAATCATTGTGTAGAGAAAGTTAAAAGCGCACTATCGCAAGTTAAGGGGGTTTGTAAAGTTAACGTAAATTTGCAAACAAAAAAAGCGACCTTGAAAAAAGAGTTGAAAATTGATAATGAAAAATTAGTTAGAGCAATAGAAAACGCAGGGTTTAAGGTCGAAAAGATAAGCGTTGAATAATTAAAAATAAAAGAAAAATCGCCACCAAATTTGGTGGCGATTGATTTTTAAATAAAAGTAATTTTATAAAAGTGGAATAGTTGCAAGATAATCAACGTCGGCACGATTTTTAGAATCGCCTTCTGCAAGCACGAAAAGTTTTTTATAAACGATTCCGCCTGCTTTTTCAACTAGCATTTCTAAGCCTTTTTCGCTTTCACCAGTAGAAATAACGTCGTCAACGATACCAACTTTTTTGCCTTTAATCAAGTCAACGTCATGCTTAGAAAGGTAAAATTCTTGGTTTTTGCCCGTGGTGATTGAAGAGCCGTAAGCAACCGAAATTCCGTCTTGCATATAAAGTTTTTTAGATTTTCTAGCAACGGCGTAAAAGGGTTGATTAAGTTCCCTTGCAACTACGTGTGTTAATTGAAGTCCCTTTGATTCAGCGGTTAAAAGCACGTCACAATCCTTTGCAATTTTTGCAAGTTCTTTTCCACAATGTTCGGTAAGGGCTGGGTTGCCGTGTAAATTAAAAAACGCAATATTTATTCCGCTTGGAAGTGCCAAAATTGGCAAATCAACTTGCATGCCTTTTATGTCAACAGGATAAAATTTATTCATTTGTTTTACCTCTTTTTATTTTTCGCTTTAAGTTTATCACAAATTTTAACGATTGTCCATTATACAATCATATATTTTAAATTTTTCGCATAATTTTTATAGAAAACGTACGGGGGTATTTATGACTTTTCACGATTTGACCGTTCAAGCCGTTTTAACTAAACTTAACGTTGACAAAAATACGGGATTAACCGAAACAGGCGTAAAAAAGAGTTGCGAAAAATATGGAAACAACACGCTTTCAAAAGGCAAAAAACGTGGATTTTTTCGTCGTGTTGTAGACGCCTTAAAAGAGCCGATGTTAATTATTCTATGCTTTGGCTTTATGATTGCGTTTGGGACGGGGCTTGGCAAATATTTTAAGACGGGAGAAATGGATTTTGCCGAAAGTTTTGGTATATTATTTGCCGTTTTGCTATCCGTTTTTATTACGATTATAATGGAAGGAAGTTCTGAACGAGCGTTTGAAACGCTTTCAAAATTATATCAAAACGTAAGCGTAAAAGTGCTTAGAAATGGAAAAATAACGTCAATTTCACAAAATAGCGTGGTTGTTGGCGACGTTATAATTATAGAAAGCGGTGATAAAATTATTGCGGACGGCAGGCTTATTGAGAGCAATTTTTTAAGCATTGACGAATCGGCGTTAACCGGCGAATCAAACGCCGTTGATAAAGACGCTTTCGCAACGTTAAAAAACACTACCCCGCTTGCCGAACGCGTAAATTCGGTATATTCGGGAACGTTTGTGACGGCGGGCAACGGCAAAATGGTTGTCACGGCGATAGGAAATAAAACGGAAATGGGTAATATTGCAGGTGAACTTGGGGAAAAAAGTTTGCAATCACCCTTACAAAATAAACTTTTTAAACTTGGTAAAATTATAACCACGATAGGGGCGATAACGGCAACCGTAGTGTTTATACTTTCCGCCGTAAAACTTGCTTTAATCGGTGGGTTTAATTTTTCTAATATTCAAGAACTATTTATCGCGTCTATAGTTTTAATTATTGCCGCCGTGCCTGAAGGTTTGCCAACTATCGTTGCCGTGTCGCTTGCACTAAATATGATAAAACTTGCTAAAGAAAACGCGCTTATTAAAAAAATGACGGCTACTGAAACTGCAGGTGCAGTTAGCGTTATTTGTTCTGATAAGACGGGAACTTTAACGCAAAATAAAATGACCGTTCTAAGCGTGTGCAAAAATGAGTTTTGCATTGCTCCCGATAAATTAAGTGAACAAGCGTTGCTCCAAAATTTCGTTTGTAATTCCACGGCTGATTTAATATGTAAAAACAAAAGTGAAAAAGCAAGTGGAAGCGCAACGGAAGTCGCTTTATTGCACGCTTATGCAAAAAGCAATAAAACCCTACCTTACGCTGAGTTTAGGGATAAGTTTCCAATAGTTAGTAGAGAGCCGTTTAGCAGTGACAAAAAATACATGAGTACAACTATTTCAATCGGTGGAAAGCTTAGAAAACTCGTTAAGGGTGCGCCCGAACATATTTTGCCACTTTGCAATTTAACGAGTGCGCAAATACGAAAAATAACAAACGACGTGCGCGAAAGCCAAAAAAAAGCGCGAAGGGTTTTATGTTTTGCTCACGTTGATTTTGAACAGACGGAAGATAGAGAAAAACTCTTTTACGATGGGTTCGTTGCGATAGCCGACCCTATAAGAAAAGAAGTTTATAAAGCCGTTTCCGACTGTAAAAGAGCGGGCATCAAGATAAAAATTTTAACGGGGGATAATATTGAAACGGCATTGTCTATCGCGCGCGAACTAAAGGTTGTGGAAAGTGATTATCAAGCGATAAATGCAAGCGACCTTGAAAAGTTAGATGACGATGAATTTAAAAAAGCTTTAAAGAACGTGACTGTTATCGCAAGAAGTACGCCTATAGTAAAGTTGCGCGTTGTAAAAGCGCTTAAAAGCATGGGTGAAGTGGTTGCCGTGACGGGTGACGGAATAAACGACGCGCCTGCAATAAAGCACGCGGACGTTGGTATTGCGATGGGTGTTGCAGGTAGCGAAATAGCCAAAGAATCGGCAGACGTGGTTTTGCTTGACGACAGTTTTGCAACGGTGGTAAAAGCCGTTTCATTTGGGCGAAACGTTTATAGGAATTTACAACGATTTATTCTTTTTCAACTTTCCGTTAACTTATCTGCGTTGTTGTTCGTCACCGTGTGTGCTATTTTAGGGTTAAGAGCACCTTTTAATACACTTCAATTATTGTGGATTAACGTTATAATGGACGGCCCACCTGCCCTAACGCTTGGATTAGAGCGGGCGAGTGATAAACTAATGGACTTAAAGCCCGTCAAAAAGAGCACGGGTATAGTGAGCGCGAAAATGCTTGTTCGCATTATTTTTAACGGTGTTTTCGTTGCCGTGGTTATGCTTATGCAATACTTAACTAACTTCTTAAAAGTGGGCGAAAGAGAAGGGGCGGGCGCGCTTTTCACTCTGTTTATAACCTTTCAACTTATGAACGCTTTTAACAGCAGAGAATTAGGGGCGGAGAGCATTTTTAACGGCATAGGAAAAAACAAAATTATGGTGTTAACCTTTTTATGCGTTTTAATCGTTCACGTTATAGTCGTACAGTTTTTCCCGTTTGTTTTTGCAGTTAGACCGTTAAGTCTTTGGTGTTATATAAAAATTTTCTTAACTTCATTTTCAATAGTTGGGGTGTCGGAAATTTATAAGGCGGTGTATAGATTGCTGAAAAATGGAAATATAAATCGCGGTTTTTGGCAAAAAGAAAGGTTTTTAAAGTTTAAAACACGGCGTGTGGATAAATAAAATTTATTGCGGAGCGTAAACTATATCTATATGACACAAATAACGGTAAGTGAAAATGAAAGAAATGAAGAAAACCTTATGTACGTGCAGTCTGCGTCAAGTGAAATATTTTCAACCGCAGGTTGCACGGCAAGGATAGTGAAAGCGAGTGGGAGAATTTTATTAAAGATAAATTGCCCTGAATATTATAAAGACGCTGTTAAAAGCGAGATAATTGATAAAGTGGCAGAAATCGTTGCGATTAAGTATAAATACGATTTTTTTAAGGGTTGCTTGCACGTTGGCGGTCTTTCAAGTTTAGAAAGGGAAATTTTATTTACAAGCCTAATTGCCGCCGACTTAGAAGACGATAAACGATATGCTTTTGATAAGTTTAAATGTAATGACGAAATAGCGATAGACGGTACTTATAATTTTAGATTAAAGCCCTTAAAAAACAAATGGTGCGAAGTTGCCGATTGCGTTCCACAATGCTTTTTGAACACACAGTTGAAAGAGTTTATTTCATACCTATTAGAAAACAAGAAAAAGCGCGTATATATTGACGACGGCAGAGTTTACGATTGGCATTATAGACGGTTAAAGCGTAGCAGTTTGCTAGATGGAGAAAGCGCGAAAATTGTTAGAGAAGTTTTGCTTAGCAATTGTGGGGAAGTTGAACTTTCGGGGCAAATTCCAGAAGAAGACGAGTTTTATTTAAGAGAATATTATAGTGACAAAATAATTTTTTCTAACGGAAAAATTAACTAAGAGAGCAATATAACCGCATAAACAGTTGACAAAAAATTTTTTATCGTTTAATATATAGGTAAGTTAAAAGCCCATTTGGGTACGGACAAGTAGTGCAGTATTTCGTTTTTCAGAGAGCGGGTGTTTGCTGGAAACCCGTAAACGTATGCCGTAATGAAACCACCGTTCTTTCGGGCAGGGTCCCCGCTCCTTATAGTCGGGTTAGAGTGGTCGTCTTTTTTAGACGGCAATTAAGGTGGAAACGCGGAAAATATTTCGTCCTTAAAGCAGAGTGCTTTAAGGATTTTTTATTTAGGAGGAAAGTTTTATGAAAATCACGTTAAAAGACGGTTCAGTTATGGAGTTTGATGCGCCGATTACCGTGGGGGATATCGCAAAGGCTATATCCGAAGGTCTATTTAGAAACGCCGTATGCGGTAAGGTTGACGGGGAACTCGTTGACTTGTCACATTTGGTTGAAAAGGATGCTGAACTTCAAATTATAACCTTGAAAGATAAAGAAGGTTTGCAAGTTTATCGCCACACGGCTTCTCACGTTTTGGCGCAAGCAGTTAAAAACATTTTTCCAACTTCAAAACTTGCAATCGGACCGACTATTGAAAACGGTTTTTATTACGATATAGAATTTAAAACACCAATCACGCAACAAGACCTTGTTAAAATCGAAAAGGAAATGCAAGATATTATTAAAAGCGATTTTCCAATTGAAAGGTTTGTGTATTCTAAGCGTGACGCGGTTAAAATGTTCAAAGATTTTTCAGAACCTTATAAGGTTGAACTTATAAACGATTTGCCTGCAGGTAGCGTTATTTCTTGCTATAAACAAGGTGATTTTATGGACTTGTGCCGTGGACCTCACCTTCCTTCAACGGGTAAAATCAAGGCATTTAAGTTGACTTCGGTGACGGGTGCATATTGGCGCGGTGATGAAAAGAATAAAATGCTCACTCGTATTTACGGTACGGCGTTTGCTAAAAAGAGCGAACTTGAAGAGCACTTAACCGCTTTAGAAGAAGCCAAAAAGCGTGACCACAATAAACTCGGCAGAGATTTAGGCATTTTCTTAACCGAAGAAGTGGTTGGCCAAGGTTTGCCAATTTTAGCACCAAAAGGCGCAAAAATATTGCAAATTTTAGAGCGTTTTGTTGAAGACGAAGAAGAAAGACGTGGTTTTATGATAACCAAAACGCCTTATATGGCAAAGAACGATTTGTATCGCATTTCAGGGCATTGGGACCACTATAGAGATAAAATGTTTATTATTGGTGACGAAAATTCACCCGAAGCAATGGCGCTTCGCCCAATGACTTGTCCTTTCCAATACCAAATTTATAAAAACGGATTAAAGAGTTATAGAGATTTACCTTGCCGTTATAGTGAAACCGCAACCTTGTTTAGAAAAGAAGCTAGCGGTGAAATGCACGGTCTTATCCGTGTGCGTCAGTTCACTTTGTCTGACGGGCATATCGTTTGCACACCCGAACAAATTGAAGAAGAATTTAAGCGTTGCTTAGAACTCAGTTATTTCTTCCTTGACTGTTTGGGAATGAGAAGTGACGTGACTTTCCGTTTCAGCAAACGTGGCAAATCAAACAAGGCTAAGTATATTGATAACGATAAAGCGTGGAACGAGACTGAAGCGCTTATGAAAAAGATTTTGGATAATATCGGCATTGAATACGTTGAAGCAGATGACGAAGCGGCTTTCTACGGACCTAAACTTGACGTTCAAGCGCGCAACGTTTACGGCAAAGAAGATACCATCATCACTATTCAGTTAGACTTTGCAGCATCTCACTCTTTCGATATGACTTATATTGATGAAAACGGTGTTAAACAATATCCTTACGTTATCCATAGAAGTTCAATCGGTTGTTATGAAAGAACTCTCGCAATGCTCATTGAAAAATATGCAGGCGCGTTCCCGTTCTGGATTTGTCCCGTTCAAGTAAAAGTTATGTCGCTTACCGAAAGAACGGCTGATTACGCAAAAGAAATTATGGAAAAACTTAACCTTTCTGGTCTGCGTGCAGAAGTTGATAATCGCAACGAAAAAATCGGTTATAAAATAAGGGAAGCTCAACTTGAAAAAGTGCCTTATATGATTATCGTTGGGGATAAGGAAAAAGAAGAAAACAAAGTTTCCGTTCGTTCAAGAAAAGATGGTGATTTAGGCGTTATGAGTTTAGATGAAATCACCGCTAAACTTATTGAAGAAGATAAGTCTAAAAAAGCCTAAAACGAGATAAATAAGTTGAAAAAACCGCTTGACTTCCAAGCGGTTTTTTTATAGCAAAAGGCAAATGAAACAAGCGAACACGCAAGAGAAAAAACTTGCTATGAGAGAGATGGTGATAGGTAGAGCCAACTTTTTAGTTTTTGCGCCCACAAAGTAAACAGATGCAACGTAAAACACCGTTTCGCTACTGCCGTAAATAACCGATGCACATCTCGAAATATAACTATCTACGCCGTAAGTGTTAAAAATGTCAGTTAAAACGGCAAGAGAACCACTTCCCGAAAATGGTTTAATTAAAACGAGTTTAGTTAATTCTTTTGGGATACCAAGAAGCGTAAAAACAGGGGATAAAAAGTTTGAAACTGCGTTTGAAATTCCACTAACTTCAAATAATTCCGTCAAAACGAATATGCTCACTAAATAAGGGAAAATGCTAACGGCAAAAGGAACGGCTGATTTTGCGCCGTGTGTGAACGCATCATACGGCTTGACCTTTTTTATTAGCGAATAAAAAAAGATTATTAAGAATAAAATTGGTATAAAATATTTAGACATTTTTATTTGGGTTTTTAACGAAAATTTTAACTAAAAGAACGCCTATAACGGTTGAAAGAGCGGTTGCTAAAATAGTTGGCAAAATAATATCGGCAGGCGCGCAAGACCCCATTGAAGTTCTAAGCGCCATAACTGACGAAGGGATAATTTGAACGCTTGTTGCGTTTATAACGAAAAACATAGTTATGGCGTAATTAGTGTTGGGGTGTTTTTCTAGTTCTTGGATTGATTTTATGCCCATAGGCGTGGTTGCACCGCTCATTCCTAAAACGTTTGCCGAAATATTTAAAGACATAAAGTCGTTTGCTTTTTCGGGGAGTGGGCCAAACAAGAGTTTGTTTAAAGGCTTGAAAGCTTTTGCAATTTTATTTGAAAGCCCTGAACGAGAAAGAAGTTCAAAAACCCCAAGCCACACGGCGTAAACCACTACCATTTTAAGGGTTAGCGATAAAGCCTTTTCACCGCCTAAAAGCATAGCCGATAAAACTTTATCGGGATGGTTAAAAATCAAAATTATGGTTGAGGAAATTAAAACAAGACCAAAAATTGCGTTCATAATAAAACTTTATGCTGAATTATCCTTGAATATGAAAGAAAAATGTGGTAAAATAATAAGGTATAAAATGGAGAAAATGCGATATGATTGAAAAATTTAGATTTGATGGGGAAGATTTTCAAGTTGCAATGCAGTTTGAAAGTTGGAAGATTGGGCTTTTAAGATATAGTGAAAGATTTTCTAAGTTCGATAGATTAGAACGCCATCTTTTAACTGACGAAGCGTTTATTTTGCTAAATGGCGAAGCCGTGCTTTATACGGATACCGAGCAAGTAAAAATGGAAAAATGCGTGGTTTATAATATTCCAAAAGCAGTTTTTCACCACATAGTCGTCAGTAAAGATGCAACCGTTATGGTCGTTGAAAACGCAAGCACGTGTGACGATAATACGGAAATTAAATTTATCAAGGAGCAATAATTATGAAGGACAAGTATTATATAACCACCGCTATTGCGTATACTTCTGGCAAACCGCATATCGGCAACACTTACGAAGCGATTTTAGCGGACAGCGTCGCACGTTTTAAGCGTTATCAAGGATATGACGTTTTTTTGCAAACGGGAACTGACGAGCACGGTCAAAAAATAGAAGAAAAAGCAAAAAGCGCAGGCGTTTCACCTAAAGAATTTGTTGATAAAGTAGCCAAAGAAATTCAAGATATTTGGGATTTGGTTGGCGTTTCTTACGATAAGTTTATAAGAACAACTGACGATTATCACGAAAAGCAAGTTCAAAAAATATTCAAAAAACTTTACGAACAAGGCGATATTTATAAAGGGGCGTACGAAGGTTGGTATTGCACGCCGTGTGAATCTTTCTGGACGGAAAGTCAACTTGTTGACGGAAAGTGTCCTGACTGTGGTAGACCGGTTGTAAAATCACAAGAAGAAGCATACTTTTTCAAGATGGCGAAGTATGCTGATAGGCTTATGCAGTATTACGACGAACACCCCGAATTTATAACACCCGTTTCAAGAAAGAACGAAATGGTTAACAACTTCTTAAAGCCAGGGCTTCAAGACCTTTGTGTTTCGAGAAGCTCGTTTAAGTGGGGTATTCCCGTTGATTTTGACGATAAGCACGTAGTTTACGTTTGGCTTGACGCTTTAACTAACTATATCACGGGTATCGGGTATGACGTTGACGGCAATAATGGACAAAACTTTAATAAACTTTGGCCGGCAGACGTGCATATTATCGGTAAAGATATAATAAGATTTCACACTATTTATTGGCCGATATTCCTTATGGCTCTCGGTGTTCCGTTGCCTAAAAAGGTTTACGGACACGGTTGGCTTTTGCAAGACGGCGGAAAGATGAGTAAGTCTAAAGGCAACGTTATGTATGCGGACGACTTAGTTGAATTTTTTGGAAAAGACGCGGTTAGGTATTACGTTTTGACTGCTATGCCACAAGATAACGACGGGCTTATTTCGTGGGAATCTGTTATTGACACTATAAATAGCGATTTAGCAAACGTTTTCGGTAATTTAGTTAGCCGTACCGTTGCTATGAGCAATAAGTATTTTGGCGGTGTGGTTGAAGATGCCGGTGTAAACGAGGAAATTGACCAAGAATTAAAGCAAGTGGTTTTATCAACTGCTAAAAAAGTTGCCGAAAAAATGGATGAGTTTAGAGTTGCCGATGCTATTGGTGAAATCTTTACACTTTTCCGCAGGGCAAATAAATATATTGATGAAACTATGCCTTGGGCGCTCGCTAAAGACGAAAGCAAAAAAGATAGGCTTAAAACGGTTTTGTATAACTTAACCGAAAGCATCATCATCGGTGCGTCACTTCTTAGCCCTTATCTTCCAGACGCTTCTAAAAAGGTTGCAAACACCTTAAATCTTGAACTTAGAAGTTTTGAAGATACCGATAAGTTCGGGCTTATAAAAAGCGTTAAAGTTTGTGAAAATCCAGAAATGCTTTTCGCCCGTTTAGACTCGGTAAAAGTTATGGAAAAAGTTAACGCAATGATAGAAGAAAGAAAAGAAAAAATTCAAAAGAGTGAAAATAAAAAGGAAGAAAAGAAAGTGGAAGAAACTAACGTTAAACCTGCTATTGAAATTGATGATTTTGCAAAAGTTCAATTAAAAATCGCGCTCGTGACGGCTTGTGAAAAGGTTGAAAAGAGCAAAAAATTATTAAAACTTACCGTAAAGATTGGTGATGAAGTTAGAACGGTTGTTAGCGGTATTGCACTTGCTTATTCACCCGAAGAACTGGTTGGTAAAAAACTTGCAATGATAACTAACTTAAAACCTGCAAAACTTTGCGGAATAGTTAGTGAAGGTATGATAATTTGTGCCGAAGACCAAAACGGTAAACTTGCATATTTAACGCCCGAAAAAGATATTGCGGACGGGAGCGAAATTTTCTAATGTTTATAGACACCCATTGTCATTTGCACGACGCAAAGTTGCCCGATACCGATTTAGTGGTTAATTCGTATCTTCGTGACGGCGTTGACACGGTTATAAATATGGGGTGTTGTTCGGCAACGAGTATAGGCGGAAGAGATTTAGCGGAAAAATATCCCTCAGTTTATTTTGCAACGGGTTGTCACCCAAGTGACGTTAACACGTTTGACCAAAAAGAGTTTGATATAATTAAGTCTTTATGCTCTCACCCAAAATGTGTTGCGGTTGGGGAAATAGGCTTAGATTATTATTGGCAACCATTTGATAAAGAAAAGCAAAAGAAGGCTTTTATTTCACAAATAGAACTCGCTAAAAGTGAAAAATTGCCCATATGTATTCACTCTCGCGATGCGACAGGTGACATGCTAAGCATATTAAAGGACAACAAAGATAAACTCACGTACGGTGCTGTTATGCATTGTTTTTCGGGTAGCGTTGAAACTGCGAAAGAACTTTTAAAATTAGGGCTTTATATATCTTTTGCAGGCCCACTCACTTTTAAGAACGCGCGCTCTGTTTTAGACGTTGCTAAAATAGTTCCGTTAGATAAATGCCTAACTGAAACTGACAGTCCGTTTTTAGCACCACACCCACTTCGCGGAACGGTTAACGAACCTAAAAACGTGGCTATAACCACAGCGTTTTTGGCAAAGTTAAGGGGGATTGAACTCACTGAATTTGCAAGCATTTTAAGCAAAAACGCACAAACTTTATTTTATAAATTAAAAGCAAAATAAAGCCGAAAAATTTTCGACTTTATTTTGTATTTTTTCCACTTCATTTGTAAAAATGATTGACAGTAAAGATTTCTCTTTACGTTATTATAATGTGTAAACAACTTTGTTTTATACTACAAAAAATACAGGTAATTTATGGAAAAACCACTTAAAAGTTTGCTCGCCGAACACGGCTTAATATTAAAAAAGGCGTACGGTCAAAATTTTTTAACCGATACTTTTTTACTTGATGAAATAGTTGAAAAGGCGGGCGTCAATAAAAACGATACCGTTCTTGAAATCGGTTGTGGTGCGGGCGCGCTAACAAAGGCTCTTTCAAAGAAGGCCAAAAAGGTTGTTGGATTTGAAATTGACAACAGGTTAAAGCCTGTTTTAAAACAAACTCTCGATGGTTTAGATAACGTTGAAATCGTGTTTGGCGACATTATGAAGCAAAAGATTTGTGACGTTGAAAGTAAACTTGGCGGAGAGTATATAATGGTTGCTAACTTGCCGTATTATATAACCACGCCCATAATTATGCAGTTTTTAGAAAATGCAAAAAACATTAAAGCGATGGTTATTATGGTGCAAGAAGAAGTTGCGTTTAGGCTTTCGGCAAAAGAAAGCACTTCTGATTACGGCGCGATAACCGTTGCGATAAATTTAAGGGGAAGTGCACAAGTCGTTTTGCGCGTTCCGAGAGAAAAATTTACGCCTGCGCCAAACGTCGATTCTGCCGTAGTTAAAATAGTGCTTGAGAAAGATAAGTTTAACGGCGCGGATTTATCTTCGATTAGAAACGTAGTTAGAATTGCTTTTCAAAATAGAAGAAAAATGCTTGTGAACAATTTAATGAACGGTTTTAAGATTTCACGTATAGATGCGGAAACCGCGCTTATAAATTGTGGTGCTGAAATTACTGCGCGTGCCGAAAACTTAACGGCGGAAAATTTTGTTTTATTGACTAACGCGCTTAAAGATAAAGGTGTTAAATTATGAGTGAAAAACAAAGGATTGTTCTTGCAAGTGGCAACGCGCATAAAATAAAAGAAATCGCACAAATGTTGCCAGAATTTGAAGTGGTTGGGTATAAAGAATTGGGCTTTAATGAAGAAATTGTTGAAGACGGCTCAACTTTTTATGAAAACGCACTTATTAAGGCAAAAACCGTTTCTCTTGCACTTAATCTACCCGCTCTTGCAGACGACAGTGGAATTTGTGTCGACGCGCTTGACGGTCAGCCGGGGATATTTAGCGCAAGGTATGCTGGTGACGGCGTTGACGCTCATAATAACGCATTACTACTTGAAAATATGAAAGGCGTAAAAAATAGAAAAGCCAAGTTCGTTTGTTGCATGGTTTTTTATAAGCCAGACGGAACTATTATAACTGCAACGGGTGAAACTCACGGTGAAATTATGCAAAGCGAGCAAGGTGAAAACGGCTTTGGATACGACCCGTTGTTTTTTAGCTACGACTTGAAAAAATGTTTAGGCGTTGCAACTGATAAAGAGAAAAATACCATAAGTCACCGTTTCCGCGCTATTGACGCCTTAAAGGATAAATTAAAATAAACGGTTAAAAATTAATCGTTTTAAGGTATAATATGAAAGTTTTTGAAAGCATTGAACAGTTGGTGGGAAAAACACCACTTTTGGAAATTAAAAAAATTGAAAGAGAAGAAAAACTTTTTGCGCGCGTTTTAGTTAAACTTGAATATCTTAATCCCGCAGGTAGCGTTAAAGATAGAGTTGCACTTGAAATGCTTAACGATGCTGAAAAAAGCGGTAAGATAAAGGCTAGCGGAACGATAATAGAGCCAACGAGCGGAAACACGGGAATAGGTCTTTCCGCAATTGCAATACCGCGCGGATATAAAGTTGTTTTAACTATGCCGGAAACAATGAGTTTAGAAAGAAGAAAACTACTTAGTGCATACGGTGCTGAAATTGTTTTAACGGACGGCTCTCTTGGTATGGATGGCGCAATAAAAAAAGCCAAAGAATTAAATGAAAACATACCAAATAGTATAATTTTGGGGCAGTTTGAAAACGAAGCGAATAAACTTGCGCATTATAACACAACGGGCCCTGAGATATGGAATGATACGGACGGAAATGTTGACTTTTTCGTTGCGGGTATCGGCACGGGTGGAACGCTTTCTGGAACGGGAAAATATTTAAAAGAAAACAACCCGAAAATTCAGGTTGTGGGTGTTGAGCCAAAATCGTCGCCACTAATAACCGAGGGAAAGAGTGGTGCGCATAAAATTCAAGGAATAGGCGCGAATTTTATCCCTAAAAACTTTGATGAAAGAGTTTGTGATAAAGTTGTTTCAGTCAGTGATGAGAATGCTTATTTTTGGGCAAGAAAACTTGCAAAACGAGAAGGCGTGTTGGTTGGGGTTTCTGCAGGTGCGTCGCTATGCACGGCGATTGAACTTGCTAAAAAACAAGAGAATAAAGGTAAAATTATAGTTGCAATTTTACCCGATACGGGGGATAGATATTTATCAACCGATTTGTTTTAATAAGTATATCTAAAATGATATATACGACAAAAAAGCCACCTGAAAAGGTGGCTTTAATTTTTGCAAAATCAAAAATTATGCTCTTTCAACTTTACCGCTCTTTAAGCATCTCGTGCAAACGTATTGTTTAGAAACTGTGCCGTTTTCACTTTTAACGCTTACTTTTTGGAGATTTGCTTCGTATAACTTAGGGGTTTTACGGTTTGAGTGGCTAACTAAATTGCCAGAAAGTTTACCTTTGCCACAAACACTGCATACTCTACTCATATCAATATCCTCCGCTTTTGGAATAATTTATCTTTTAACAACAAATACTCTATCACATTATCTTGTAAAAAGCAACAAAATAAAGGGCAATTTAGTAAAATTTTAAATTAAAAATTTTGGCAGGGGATAAAAAATTCAATTTATTTATTGTAAAGTGTTGCAAAATAGTCATAAATATTGTAAAATAATTATAACGCTAATTGTGAGGTCATTATGTCTGTAAGAACTAATAACATATACGGAAAGATAGTTGTTTCGGATAAAACGATTGAAAAATTCATAGCAAACGTTGCTATGGATTGCTATGGCATCGTGGAATTTTCTTCAAACGGCTTTATTGATTCCGTTATTAGTTTACTCTTCGTTAATAGCACGAAGGGTGTTAAAGTCCATTCTTTTGGGGATAGGATTTTTATTGACCTTGCCGTGATAGTAAAATACGGTGTGTCGATTAAAGCTGTCGTTGAAGCGCTTAAAGAATCAGTTAAGTATAAAGTTGAGCGTTTTACGGGTATGATTGTCGACACTATTAACGTGAAAGTCACGGGTGTAAAGAGTTAAGCGTTTTAAAATTAACTATTCGCCTTTTTAGGCAGGAGATATTATGCAAAAAACTATAAACGGTGCAATGTTAAAATCAATGGTTTTAACTGCAGCAAAGCTTTTAGAAGTAAATAGGGCAAATATTGACGCTCTTAACGTTTTCCCTGTGCCAGATGGTGACACGGGAACGAATATGTCACTTACGATTCAATCGGCGGTTAAAGAATTAGTTAACTGCCGTAGCAATAAAATTACTGACGTTGCGGAAGCAGTTAGCAAAGGCGCGTTAAAAGGCGCAAGGGGAAATTCAGGCGTTATTTTATCACAAGTTTTAAGGGGCTTTTGTAGCGTTCTTAAAAAAGAAGAAGAAATTGACGTTAAACTTTTCGCTCAAGCGTTAAAATCTGGTGCTGAAATTGCTTACGGCGCAGTTAGTAAGCCTAAAGAAGGAACTATGCTAACCGTTGCCCGTATGGTTGCAGAGCACGCTCAATCAGTTCGTGGCAAACATAAAGATTTTGAAAGTTTCTTGCCTGAAATTATTGCAGAAGGAAACAGGGCAGTTGAACTCACGCCGACTTTACTTCCCGTTCTTAAAAAAGCGGGCGTTGTTGACGCAGGTGGTAAAGGTCTTATGCTTTTATACGAAGGTATGTATAAAGCAGTTATGGGAGAAAGCGTAAGTGAAGAAGCCGTTGCGCCGGAAGTTGATTCTGCCGATTCACTTATGGACCATGCTGATATAATGAGCTTGGGCGATATCGAATTTGCATATTGCACCGAATTCTTTATAATAAACTTAAAGAAAAAGACTACGATTGCCGATATTGAAAGATTGCGTGAAAAACTTATGTCAATCGGTGATAGCGTTATCGTTATCGGTGACTTAGAGTTCGTTAAAGTTCACGTTCACACCAATAAACCTGGTAAAGCACTCACCGAAGCGCTTGAACTTGGTGAACTTGATAGGCTTAAGATTGAAAATATGTTAGAGCAAAACCGCGCTCTAATGAAAAAATACGAAGAAGAAAAGAAAGAAATGGGCATGATGGCTGTTTCTGCGGGTGACGGCATATCAGGTATATTTAAAGACCTTATGATTGATGCCGTTATCGAAGGCGGTCAATCAATGAACCCCTCTGCAAACGACATAGCAAACGCAGTTCGCCGTATCAACGCTGATAACGTTTTCGTCTTCCCGAATAATAAGAATATAATTCTCGCTGCGGAACAAGCAAAATCATTAGTGGAAAACAAGAAAATTCATGTTATTCCAACCAAGAATATTCCACAAGGTTTTGCCGCTGCACTTGCGTTTAACCCTGAACTTCCTGTTGAAGAAAACAAGGCGAATATGGTGCACGCTATTGACACCGTGGTCGTTGGACAAGTGACCTATGCCGTTAGAGAAACCAGGCTTAACGGGTTTGACCTTAAAGTTGGTGACGTTATGGGGCTTGACAATAAGAAAATTTTGGCAAAGGGAAAAGACGTTGGTCAAGTGACTATCGACCTTATTGAAAAAATGCGTAGCGGTGAAGAAATTATAACTCTCTACTACGGGCAAGACGTTAAGGAAGAAGAAGCCGTTCAGTTGCAAGAAATTCTTTCTGAAAAATATCCCGACTGTGACGTTGAACTTCATTACGGCGGTCAACCTATCTATTACTACTATATTGCATTAGAATAAAAGTTATTAACACGGGAAAGATTAGCTCTTTCCCGTATTTTTTAGGCGCAAGTATGGAAATAACTAAAATTCGCGGTATAAATGAAAAACGCGAACAAGAATTTAATAAACTAGGTATTTTTGACACGGCGGATTTGGTCCGCTATTTTCCGCGCGCCTATTTAGACTTGCGTGAAAAACAACTTTTAAAATATGCTTATCATAACGATATCGTTTTAACTGCGGGTAAAATAGTTAGCATGCCCGTGATTAGAAATTTTAGGCGAGGCGGATTGGTTAAGGCTGTTTGTGAACAAGAAGGTTTCGTCTTTTCGGTAGTATGGTTTAATCAACCTTACGTTGCAAATAAGCTAAAAGTTGGCGAAGAATACTTGTTTTACGGCAGGGTTAGAGCAGACTTGTTTGAAGTCAGTTTAGTTAATCCTTCGTTTGAACTTTGTGAAAAAGTTTTTAGGCTTAAAGGTATAGTTCCACAATATGCGCTTAAAGGCTCTCTCAATCAAAAATTGGTTAGAGATGCCGTTAGATTGGCTGTTGATTTAGAAAAACCGAAAAGCATAATCCCAAGTGATTTACAAGCAAAATACGGTTTAAGCGATTTATATTCTGCGTATAGAGAAGTTCATAATCCAAGCAGTTTTGACGCGCAAAAAAAGGGCGCGGAAAGGGTTGCTATTGAAGAATATTTTGCGCTTATTTCGGCTTTTAAATTCATCAAAGGTGGGCGAGAGCAAGTTAGAATAAATAAATATTCAACGACTGCGAAAGAACTTTTAACCTTTATACACGATAAATTCCCGTTTGAGTTTACCGACGGGCAAAAGAGTGCCGTTAACGAAATTTTTGCGGATATGTCAGGCGGGAAAGTTATGAATAGGTTAATGCAGGGTGACGTTGGAAGTGGTAAAACCGCCGTTAGTACCTGTGCCATTTTTATTGCGCTTAATAGTGGTTATCAGGCTTGCATGCTTGCGCCAACAGAAGTTTTGGCGCGCCAAAACTACGCGGTTTTATCAAAAGCCTTTCCCGATTATAACGTTGCGCTTATAACAGGCTCAATGACTGCTAAAGAAAAACGCGAAGTAAAAAATGCGTTAAAATTAGGGTGGATTAACGTTTTGGTTGGCACTCACGCCGTGTTGCAAGAAGACGTTGAGTTTAAAAAACTTTCGCTCTGCGTGTGTGACGAGCAACAACGTTTCGGCGTTGCTCAAAGGAGCAGTTTGCTTAATAAAGGAATTACGCCAGACGTGTTGGTTATGAGTGCAACACCAATTCCCAGAACGCTTTCGTTAATATTTTATGGGGATTTAGATATAACCACTATAAAAGATAAGCCAAAAGAACGCGTTGCAATTCAAACGAATATAGTTCCAAGTGAAAAATATAACGATATGCTTGCGTTTATTAAAAAGGAAATTGATAGTGGCAGGCAGGCTTATTTCGTTTGCCCTAAAATTGAAGGTGATGAAGAAGGCTCGGTTATAAGTGTGACCGAACTATTTGAAGATTTAAAAAATAAAATGCCTACCGTAAAGATAGGCTTATTGCACGGCAAATTAAAAGACAAAGAAAAAAATGCCGTAATGCAAGATTTTAAGGATAAGAAAATAGAACTTTTGGTTAGCACAACCGTTATTGAAGTTGGCGTTGACGTTCCTGATGCCTCTGTTATGGTTATCTATAACGCTGAACGGTTTGGGCTATCACAACTGCATCAGTTGAGAGGACGCGTTGGACGTTCGGATATTAAGAGTTATTGCTTTTTAATGACCAAGGCAACAGGAGGCGTTTCTATTGAACGCTTAAAGATAATCAAAGATAACGTTGATGGCTTTAAAATTTCGGAATATGATTATAAACTTAGAGGCGCAGGCGACTTTATGGGGGATAAACAAAGTGGAAAGTTTATAACCGATTTGGGTGCGCTTAACTATTCAACCGATTGCATATTTTTGGCAAAAAAGATTAGTGACGAAGTTTTTGAACGTGGTGGTGAACTTGGTGAGATTAAAAAAGTTGCCATCAAAAAATATGAAAAATTAAAAGACGTGACAATGAATTAAACGATATTTAAACAAAAGAAAAAGCCGTTAAAACGGCTTTTTTTAATTTTTATTTTTTTTGTATATTGACCAGAAAACGATTATAATTTGCAGTGGTATGCCAATTAAAAATATTTCCCAAAGAGTCTTAGGTGGTGCGACTAAAAAGTGAAAAAGGGATAAGTAAACGGCAAGAAGCACCGTCCAAACGAGTGCGGAAACCATAACTGCAGTTGTTATTTTCTTTTTCCACACGGCAGTTAGCACAACTAAAACTATAAAAGTTATTGGCAAAGCGTAAATAAAAGTCATCCAAGTGTGAGTTATCGTTGGGATAATTATGTCAACGAAAGAGAACACGCACACGGCAACTAGCCAAACGAGCATGGTTGCGCAAATTGCAATAACGTAGCGTAAGCGTTTCTTGTCTTTACTTATTTTCGGCTTTGCCATTGGGTCGCTAATCAACGTGTCGATAGAAGTCCCGTAAAAATCAGCAAGTTGTTTTAATACGTAAAGGTCGGGTACGGATTCGCCACGTTCCCATTTTGACACGGCTTTATCCGAATAATTTAATTTTTCGGCAAGTTCCGCTTGTGTTATGCCTGCGATTTTGCGATATTTTATTAAATTATTTGCAAGGTTTTCTTTTATATCCATATTTCAATTTTAACACAAATAAAATATAAATGCAAGTTTTTTTGATAGTAATAGCTACTTTCTACTTTTGGTAGAGTGGCTGAAAAACAACTCTACCGCGCGTATTTTAAAAGGTAGATATAATATACGTAGAAGTAGGTTGAATATTTTTTAATAATAGTTTAAATTATAAAGGTAGAAATTAAACGGAGAAAATGTTATGAAAATTGCCATATCAACCGAATCAACGGCAGACCTTACGAAAGAAATTATTATCGAAAATGATTTTAAAATTATTGCTTATCCTATTTTACTTGGAGAAACGAGTGGGTTTGATGGGGAAATTACTACACGTCAAATTATAGACTTTGTTAACGAAAATAAAGTTTTGCCTAAAACTTCTGCAGTAAACGATTTCCGCTTTACCGAACACTTTGGAAATTTGCTAAAAGATTACGATGCTGTTATCCACTTTGCATTGTCTTCTGAACTTTCTGCAACGTATAACAATGCTGTTCGTGCAAGCCAAAACTTTAAGAACGTTTACGTTGTAGACACGCGTTCACTTTCAACGGGAATAGGTTTGCTTGCCCTTTATGCAAAGCAACTTGTCAATAAAGGAATGACTGCAAAGGAAATTTATGATTTATGCTTAAAGCGTGTTCCTTATATTCAAGCAAGTTTTGAACTTAAAAGACTTGACTATCTGTATAAGGGTGGAAGATGCAACGCGCTAACGCTTTTCGGTGCAAATTTGTTAAAAATTCGTCCGCAAATTATAGTTTCTGACGGAAAGATGATACCAGGTAAAAAGTATAGGGGAAATTACGCCCACGTTGTTAAAAGTTATTGCCAAGACGTTTTGGAAAAATTCAACAATCCGGATTTAACCACGGCTTTCGTCACTTATACTACTGCTGACGATGATATCGTGCTAACCGCAAGAGAATATTTAAGCGAACGCGGATTTAAAAATATTTACGTGACTCGTGCAGGCGCAACTATAACCAGCCACTGTGGTGAAGATTGTTTGGGTATTTTATATATAAACGATGGTGGCGTAAACGACTGATAAATTAAAAAATAATATTAAAAGCGCAAATGTTTTTGCGCTTTTTTTGTTTATTCGTTTGGTGTGTTTACGCCTAAAATATGAAAAAACTTAATTTTACGTATAAAATAATCGTCTAACGGGCGGTTAAAAGAGTCAACCGTATGTGACGCGACGAAAATTTTTCCATTTTTAACGTCGCTTATAAATAACGAGTGATAAAAATTAGAGTTTTCGTTTCCCAAAAAAATCACGTCTCCAACGCTAACTCCGTGATAGTCGGTTTGCACGGCAATCGGTCCTAATCCTTTATTACTGCTTAAAAAGTTCATTAAAAATTTAACACCCGTCCAAGATGGCGTTCTATCGTTGGGTGAATTGTAATACCAACCCAAAACAGGGGTAAAATTCATAACCAAACTTCCACTATAAAGGCATTGTGAAACGAAGTTAGTGCAGTCGCCACCAAGAGCGTCAAAATTATAAAAATTTGGGTTGCGGTCAAAAGCCCAACGCCTTGCATATTCAAGGGCAAAATCTCTGTTATATTGTTTAATCACATCACATTATATGTTTAAAAGGTAAATTTTGTTATAAAAAAATAATAAAAGTGTTAAACGATTGACTTTTATACTTTAATAAAGTATAATGAGCGAAGAATAAAAGAGCCATGGCTCTTTCGCGTATAAGCTATACGCGAATTACGTTGATGGCTAAAAGGAGAAACTATATGAAGAAATTTTTAACTTTGCTCGTTGCAATCGTAATGAGCGTGACCTGTCTCTTCGGGCTTACGGCTTGTAATCCAGATGCTGATGACGACACGATTATCGTATATACCGAAGCAGGTTTTGCACCTTTTGAATACGTTAAAGACGGTGAAATCGTTGGCGTTGACGTAGATATTATGAACATGGTTGGCGAAAAACTTGGCAAAACTATTAAGTTTGAAAGTGTTGCTTTTAACACCATAGTTGATCAAGTTGAAAGTGGTAAGCTTTGTGACGTTGGTGCTGCAGGCCTTTCAATAACCGAATCAAGAAAGAAACAAGTTGCTTTCTCTAACGAATATTACACTGCAAACCTTTACGTTATTTATAAGGCTTCACAATCAGCAACTTATGAAAGTGAAACCACTGATGACGTCACTGGTGTTTACTGGTCTTCATTAAGGGGTAAAACGATAGCAGTTCAAAACGGAACGACTGCAGACTTGTTCTTGGGTGATGAACTTGGTGAAAACGGTTCATTAGCAGGTTCTGGTGCAACGAAAACCGGTCACACTCAATTATCTTATGCACTTGAAGATTTGAACTCTGATTCAGACGTTTTGATTATTGACGAACTTCCCGCAAAAATGCTTATCGAAGGTAAATCTGAATATAAGTGTGCACCTTTATATTGGCAAGGTGAAGATGGGGACGATGACGAACCTTCAAAAGACGTTTATGCAATTGCAGTTTGCCCAACTCAATCAGCAAGATTGCTTTACACTATAAACGAAGTTATCGCTGAACTTGGTGAAGAAGGTATTCAAGCATTAGTTAATAAACACTTAGGTCTTACCGACTAAAATTAATGAAAAACAAATGGGAGAGGTTTAGTGCCTTTCCCTTTTGATATAAAAGGATAAAATGTTAAACGATTTTAAGATAATTTTTACAAACCCAGAAGCGTTTAATTACGTTGTTGAAGGGTTTACAAATACGTTGCTTGTGACCGTTATTGCAGCCTTAATCGGCTTAGCAATAGGGTTTGTTGTGGCAATAGTTAAAATTTCAGCAGGGCAATTTAAGTTTATGAAAATCCCTGCTATTATTTGTGACGTTTACACCACGGTTATTCGCGGAACACCCGTTGCGCTTCAATTATTTATAATGGTTTTCAGTTTGTTTGCTATACGTGGATTTAAGCCGTATGCAGTTATTTTGACCTTCGGCATCAATTCTGGCGCGTATATTTCTGAAAATATCCGTGCGGGTATATCTTCAACAGATAGTGGGCAAATGGAGGCAGGGCGCGCGCTTGGGCTTTCATGGACGAAAACTATGATTAAAATTATAATGCCTCAAGCTATTAAAAACATAATTCCCGCAATTGGCAACGAAATGATTGCTCTCTTAAAAGAAACGGCAATAGTTTCAATGGTTGGCGCAACCGTGGGGACGCTTACTTTTGACCTTAACACAGCGTCAACGACCATATATTATGCTAAAAACATAGGTGTTAGCAGTTATTTGTCGTGCGCAATAGTTGCTGGACTTTTATATTTAATAGTCGTTTACTTTATGGTTTGGGTTGTAAAACTTCTTGAAAGGAGAATGGGTAGAAGTGAAAGAAGACATTAAAGAAAATGGCGTTTTAATAGGCGTAAAAAACTTATATAAAAACTTCGGTAAAGTTAAAGTTTTAAACGGGGTTTCTTGTGATATAAAAAAAGGCGAAAAAGTTGTAATTATCGGGCCTTCGGGCAGTGGTAAATCAACGTTTTTGCGCTGTATGAACTTGCTTGAAGAACCAACCTATGGTGAAATTTGGTTTAGGGATAGAATTTTAACGCCCGTTGACCCGTATTTACACTTCGACGTTATAAAATTATCTAAGACTTTTAAGAAACTTTTTGATGAAGCTAAGGTTGAAAATCCTAATCTTTCTGATGAGCAAATTGAAGAACAAACGATTGCTCTTATAAAAGAAAAAGATTTACTTAAAAAATTTGAAGGTAAAGATTTTAATAACGCGGTTAAATCAATATATTCAGAAAATTTTATGAATATAAACTTAACCAGACAAAAAATCGGTATGGTTTTTCAACACTTCAACTTGTTTAATAATCTAACCGTTTTACAAAATCTTACGCTTGCGCCCGTTCAACTTAAATTAAAAACTAAAGAACAAGCAGAGAAAAAAGCGTTTGAATTACTCAAAAGAATTGGGCTTGAAGAAAAGGCGAACGTTTATCCATCAACTTTATCAGGTGGGCAAAAGCAAAGGATTGCAATAATTCGCGCGCTCGCAATGGAACCAGACGTTATGTTATTTGACGAGCCGACTTCTGCGCTTGACCCTGAAATGGTTGGTGAAGTTTTAGAACTTATGAAAGACCTTGCTAACGACGGTATGACGATGGTTGTCGTCACACACGAGATGGGTTTTGCTAAAGAAGTTGCTTCACGCGTGCTATTCATTGACGAAGGCATTATAAAGGAGGAAAATTCTCCAAAAGAATTTTTCTCTAATCCCAAAGACCCAAGGCTTAAAGAATTTTTATCTAAAGTGTTGCAATAAGAAAACGGAGCAAAATGCTCCGTTTTTTACTTTAAAAGGACAAAAAGCGTGCTCGACTTGACTATTTGGTGTATAAATGATAAAATATTAACAGTTAGCTTAAATCAATTTAGGTGTATTATGGTTAAAATTTTAGTTGTTGACGACGATAAGAATATTAGAAAACTTATGTCTGTTGTGCTCAAAGGGGAAGGGTATTCCGTTCTTCTTGCATCAGACGGTAAAGAAGCACTTGAAATTATGGATAAAGAAGCTGTTGATATGGTTATCGTTGATATTATGATGCCTAATATAGACGGATATCAATTTACCGAGCAAGTGCGTTTGGTGAATTCAAAACTACCTATAATTATGGTGTCGGCAAAACAACTTTCGGAAGATAGAAAAAAGGGCTTTTTAATGGGGATTGACGATTTTATGGTTAAGCCTGTTGACACCGAAGAGTTGGTTTTGCATATTCGTGCACTTTTGCGCCGTGCAAAAATCAATAGCGAAGGGAAAATTATTATTGGGCAAGTTGTTGTTGATAGTGAATCGCTCACCGTTAAACGTGGTGACGAATCGCAAATTTTGCCACAAAAAGAATTTCAACTATTATATAAATTATTGTCCTATCCCGATAAAATTTTTACAAGAATTCAATTAATGGATGAGATTTGGGGTATGGATAGCGACACGGGATGGGAAACGGTCACCGTACATATTGCAAGGCTTAGAAAAAGGTTTGAAAATTATCCTGAGTTTGAAATTCGTTCGGTGCGCGGTTTGGGATATAAGGTGGTGAAAAAGGTATGAAAAAGACCAAGAAAAAAACCGTACGTAATCAGCAACGTGTTATGCTTATATTTTCTTTGCTCGTTTTTGGCATACTCGTTTTAACTATGGCAATAGTTGCAGGAGTTGTTTATTTAACTTTTAGAAGAAACGCGTTGATACTTGATTCTATTGAAACGTTAGGAATGCTCTTTTCGGTGTTTTTATTTGCTAGTATTATCATTGGAACGATTATAGGCATAATAACGGGTAGAGTTTTCTTAAGAAATATTGATAAAATAGTTGACGGTATGGAAGACTTGGCACAGGGTAATTACGAGGTCAGAGTACCCGAAGTTGAATCAGGGCTAGCAAAAGACTTAACGCAAAGTTTTAACATAATGGCAACCGAACTTGAAAACACAAGGCTTATGCGTGCAAACTTTGTCAACGAATATGCGCACGAGTTTAAAACGCCTATCGTTTCGCTTTTGGGCTTTGCAAAATTGCTTAAAAACGCAGATTTGACGGAAGAACAAAGAAACGAATACGTAAACATTATAGAAGAAGAAGCGCAAAGGTTATCTTCGCTTGCAACAAATTCGCTTAACTTAACTAATATAGACAAGCAAACTATTTTGACGGGAGTTAGCAGGTTTAATCTTTCTGAGCAAATAAGAACGTGTGTTTTAATGGCTGAAAAGAAGTGGATTGCTAAAAACCTTGATATTTCAGTTGATTTTGACGAAGTTTTCGTTAATGCAAACGAAGAAATGCTTAAACAGGTTTGGATAAACCTTATTGATAACGCGATTAAATTTTCTGATGAAAACGGCGAACTTTCTATTAAAATATTTAAAGATGCAAGCTCTGTTGCTGTAATTATCAAAGATAAAGGCGCAGAGATTAAACAAGAAGAAAAAGATAAAATTTTCGGGCGGTTTTATCGCGCTGAAAATTCAAGTGGTGTTGAAGGGCACGGCGTTGGGCTTGCAATAGTTAAAAAAATAGTCGATATCCATAAAGGGCGCATAAACGTTGAAAGTGGTGGGGGATACACTCAGTTTGAAATTATAATTCCAACCAACCTTAAAAAAACAAAATAAAAAATGCTCCGCAAAATGCGGAGCATTTATTTTTTAAATTAAATAATTAAAATTATTCAGCGCTTTCAGTTGCTTCTGCCTTTTTAGCTCTGGGCTTTCTAGTAGTAGTTTTTTTAGCAGGTGCTGCTTCGCCGTCTTCTGCTTTTTTAGCAGTCGTCTTTCTAGTGGTCTTTTTAACAGGCGCTTCTTCGACAGCAGGTTCAACGGGTGCTTCAACAACGGGAGCGGGTGCTTCTTCAACTACAGGTGCTGCGTTTTTAAGAGCAACTGCAACTTTTTTAGCAAGTTTTGCTTTTTTGTTAGATGCGTTGTTAGCGTGGAAAATATTTTTAGAGCAAGCTGAATCAATTACAGAAAAAGCGTTTGAAAGAGCAGCTTTTGCTTCTTCAAGTTTGTTTTCTTTGATGAGAAGGTCAACTCTCTTAATTTCAGTTCTAACCGCCGAACGAATAGCTTTGTTTTGTTCGGTTTTTTTTGCGTTTACTAAAACTCTCTTTTTTGCTGATTTAATGTTAGGCATTTCGTATGCACTCCTTAGTTTCTTTTAATGTCGCTAACTATTTTAACACAAATTAAAAGTAAATGCAACTACATTTTAACCACAATTTCACCTTTTTCTTTTAATTTTCACTATTTTTGCAAGAATTTTCATACAATTTATTATGATTAACTCGTTTATCGCTCTTTTAGATAGTGGAATTGGCGGAATTTCAGTTTTAAGTGAACTTGTAAAAAAATTTCCGAACGAACGTTTTTTATATTTTGGAGATAATTTTAATGCCCCGTATGGCAACAAAAGTAAGCAAGAACTTTTGTCGTTAACGCTTAAAAATCTAAACTATATATTTAAATATAACGTAAAAGTTTTAGTTTTAGCCTGCAACACGTTAAGCGTCAATCTTTTAGGTAAATTGCAAAAGATTTGTCCAACTGAAATTATAGGCACTTTTCCACCCGTTGAAAGATTTTTGGTTAAGGGGGAAAAGGTTTTGCTCTTGTCAACAGAGAAAACTGCGGAAAATTATCAAGGAATAAAAAATTTAGACGTTGTCGGATTTAAAAATCTCGTTTGCGATATTGAAAAAAACGCCTTTAATTTAGAAAAATTAAACTTTGAAAATCATATTGATTACCGTGCGCATAATATTATACACAAAAAGGGGTATTACGATACGGTTATTTTGGGCTGTACGCACTATCTTTTTATAAAAAATAAAATTTTTAACCACTTTTGCCCCCAAAAAATTTCAAGTGGGAACGATTTTGTTGTTTCAAGGCTTGAAAAATTTTTATCAAAACAAAAAACGCAAGTAAAATACTATCAAAACGAGCCTTTATTTATTGGTGACTGCGCTAAATTTAACCATAATTTCTATGTCAATAGTGGTCATTTGTGGTAAAAACCGTTAAAAAAAATTGAAAAAATAGCAAAAAAATATTAAAAAAGGGTTGACAGTGGTCAAAATGTGTGTTAGAATAACACTATCATAACAAGGAGTAGTCTGTATTTTTATGTCCGGTAAAAATTATTTGCATCAATTAGATGCCAAAAACAGAATGAGAATACCGGCTAAACTACGCGAAGAACTGGGTGCTGATTATGCAATTACAGTTGGGTCGGGTGGTTGTCTTTACGTTTATACTAAAGAGCAGATGAAAGAAGTGAAGGCTACTCTTAACAACCTTAACACTTACCGAGAAAAACAATTAAAAGCAGCGCGCTTTATATTGTATAACACGTGGGAAGCTGAAGAGGACAAGCAGGGGAGAATTCTTCTTCCAGACAATTTGAGAAAATACGCTAAGATAGAAAAAAACGTTCTCGTTTTCAAAGGCCCAACTTGTGTTGAAATTTGGAGTGAAGAAGTTTGGAACGATTATTTTAGCGACGTTAATTTTGAAGACCTTGCCGACGCGCTTGACGAATTAAAGAACGATGGCTGAGCTTAAACACGTTTCCGTTATGTTTGACGAGTGCATGCAAGCACTTAATATAAAGGACGGCGGGGTATATTTTGACGGAACTCTTGGCGGTGGCGGGCATTCACATGGAATTTTACAAAGAAGCGCTCCAAACGGCAAGTTAGTTGCAACTGATTTAGACGATTACGCTATAATGCGTGCATCTGATAGGCTTAAAGAGTTTGACGGTAGATTTACTTTAGTTAAAGATAATTTTAAGAATTTTTCTAAAATTAAAGAAAATCTTGGCATTGACGCTTTTGACGGAATCTTGCTTGACTTAGGAGTTTCAAGTTTTCAACTTGACGATAGGTCGCGTGGATTTTCTTATATGGCAACTGAAGAGCAGTTGGATATGAGAATGAATAAAGATAATCCGTTAAGCGCAAAAACGGTTGTCAACGAATATTCGGAAAGAGAACTAAAAAGAATACTGACCGAATACGGCGAAGAAAGATTTGCAGGTTTAATCGCTAAAAACATAGTTTTAACAAGGCAAAACAAGAGCATAGAAACTATCGGCGATTTAATAGAAATTATAGAAAAGAGTATCCCCAAAAAGTTTAAGCAAGACGGACACCCCGCAAAGCGAACTTTTCAGGCGATTAGAATTGAAGTAAACGGTGAACTTGACGGTCTTTACGAAACGGTTATTTCAATGACGCGAGCCCTGAAAAAAGGCGGAAGAATCGCGATACTCACCTTTCATTCGTTAGAAGATAGAATTGTAAAAAACGCATTTAAAGAATTAGAGTGTGATTGCGTTTGTGATAAAAGCTTACCCGTATGTGTGTGCGGGAAAAAGAAAGAAATTGAAATTCTAACACGCCACCCGTTAATTGCGGGGGACGAAGAATTAAAGCAAAACTTAAGGGCTAAAAGTGCTAAACTGCGTATTGCAGAAAAAGTTTAGAAATTTTTTAGGAGAATTTGTATGGTTACGACAACGAGACGTTCAACTGAAGTCAGTTCGGCTTATCAACCTGCCAATGGTGGTGTAGGTTTACTTGAAAGACCCGTTAACTACGGTGAATATGCAAGCACGTCGCCTGCCGTGTCTGAAATTAGTGAGCAAGAATTAGAAGAGCAGAAGGCTAAAAGACAAAACAATTTGCAAAAACTTATGAATTACGATAGGTATTCTGAGCAAGTTGCGGTTGAAGTTGAAACTGAAAAAGCCTCGCTTGCTGATGAAGATATCCGTCCCACGTCAACCACTATGCAATTTGGCGACGATATTGATATTCGCAAAGAAATGAATAGGGCGCAAGATAAAAATGAAGACGGCTATTACTTAAATAAAAAAGGTAAGTTAGTAGTCACGTTATATGCGCTTGTTGTCACCGTTATTCTCGCGCTTATCGTTATGAATACGGGTGTTTTGGCATCTTTAAGTGCTAAAACTGATGCAAAATCTGCAGAACTTAGTGCAACAGTTGCAAAATATGAAGCAATCCAAAGCGAAATCGACGCTATGACAAGCCCCGATTACGTTATTGACGTTGCTCAAAATCAATATGGAATGATTAAACAGTAATTAAAAAAAGTCGCTCGAATATACTATAATTATAAAGTATATATAAGGAGAACGACTATTATTAAAGACTTTTCTTTAACGATTTTACGAAAGAGGTTATTCGCAGTTTTAGTTGCGGTAGCCTTTTTATTTTTATGCGTCTTAGGGCGCCTTTTTTACGTTCAAATAATTTGGGGAGAAGATCTTCAAAAAAAGGCTATAGACCAATGGACGCGTGAAATACCCATTGTCGCCGAGCGCGGTAAAATTGTTGACGTTAACGGCGTAGTTCTTGCAGATAACGACGATACGTATACCGTCTTCGTTAGGAAAAAAGCGGTTGACAACACAACTGAACTTTCTAACGCGTTATCGCAAATTTTAGGCGTAGAATATGATTACGTTTATAATCGATTAACCACCACCGTTTCAAGTGAAGTGACCATTAAAAAGCAAGTTTCAAAAGAGAAAATTTCAGAGCTCTTGAAGAAAGGTTTTAAAGGGGTGTATTACTCTCGAGATAACTCTCGCGTGTATCCATATAACGAGTTTTTAACTAGCGTTTTGGGGTTTACTTCAACTGACGGAAAAGGTCAGTCTGGATTAGAGCTTTATTACGATAAATATTTATCTGGTATAAACGGTCAAATACTTTATGAGACGGATATCGTTGGCGTAGAAATTGACGGTGGGAAAGCGAGTTATATACCAGCGACTAACGGCTTAAATTTAAAACTAACTATCGATTACGACGTTCAACAGTTATGTGAAACTGCTATGGAACAAGCGATTGAAATTCATAAGGCAAAATCGGCTCAAATCATCGTCTTAGACCCAAACACGGGCGCAATTCGCGCGTTGTGTTCTAAACCGTCTTACGACTTAAACGCGCCCCCACGTGACGATTTAACTGCTTTGAACGCCCTTTCAAGAAATCGTATAATATGTGACGTTTACGAGCCTGGGTCAACTTTCAAAATTCTAACTGCGGCGGCTAACGTTGAAGAATATTTACAAGGCAATAAAAGCGCGTTTTCGCCTAATCATATTTATAATTCTTCAAGATATCGTTATATTGACGGGCAAAAGGTAAAATGTTGGAGCAACCATCAAAACGGTAAGCACTCTGCACTAACATTACAAGGCGGATTAAACAACAGTTGCAATCCGATATTTGTAGATATAGCAACTTCGTTAGGTAAAGAAACGATGTATAAATATATAGAGCTGTTTAATTACGGAAGCGTCACAGGTGTTGATTTTAACGGCGAATCACAGGGTATGGTGTTGCCCGTTTCCGCTGTTCAAAACGTTGATTTAGCGCGTATAGCATTCGGGCAAACGATTGCGGTGACTGCTTTACAACTAGCGGCAGCTACTTGTTCGGCAATTAACGGGGGGAATTATTACACGCCTTATTTAGTGAGCGAAATATACTCTAATGACGGTATAATTGCCGAAAAAATTACGCCCAAACTAAAGAATAAAGTTATAAGTGAAAACGCCTCAAAAATAATTAACCAAATGCTTGAATCAGTAGTTGCGGACGGGTCTGGTAAACACGCTTATATTGAAGGTTATCGCGTGGCAGGGAAAACAGGAACGGCACAAAAGTATGAGAACGGCGTTATAGCACAAGGGAAATACGTTTCATCTTTTGTTGGCTATTTTCCAGCAAACAATCCTAAATATTTAGCGCTCGTAATTATCGACGAGCCTGTTGGTGAATATTATGGTAGCACAGTTGCAAGCCCTTATGCAAAACAAGTTTTTGAAGGGATAATCAACTTAAAAGGAATAAAAAAATCTTAAAGAATTTTAAAAAAGATTGACAATGTTTTTTGTTTTGTGTATATTAAAACCGTTAACTACGTTGTGTTTGGCGGTGAATTTATGAAAAAATACGTAAAAGATTGCATTGATAGTTTAAATGAAGAATATAACTTCCCCAACACTTATAAGCAAACGATGTATGAAATTTGCGACTTGTTTTCTTGTGATGAAATAGAGAAAATTCTTTCTAATTATAAAAGTACGGAAGAATATGACTATCCGGCAATGACTGCTTTAGCAAAAGAACTTTCTGTAAAATATAACGTGCATTTGTTTTGCGTTTATTTGTTTATATTGACGATTCTCGTTCCAAGATTAAAAGACTTTTATAAAAGAACGGGCGTTAGTGATAAAATTGCTTACGATACAATTCTTGGCATATATTATAAATATAAATGGACTTATGGAATTTTTAAGGTTGACGGAGTGCGCGGTTGGGGCTGGGCAAAATTAATTTTTAGTGGAAAAACGTATAGAATAGGTCGTTTTGAATATGAAATAAGCGAATTTTTGTTTGATGAATATCAAAAAGACGGCAACGCCCTTAAAAAGGGCGAACCTGTTTTGAATATCCACATACCAGATACAAAAGAGCCGATAATTAAAGAAATTAGGAAAGAATCTTATGAGTTAGCAAAAGAATTTTTCCGTGAAAGATTTAATAATAAGCCCATACCATTCGTTTGTTTTTCTTGGATGACTTGCCCGTATAACGAACAGTTAATGTCGCCAACTTCAAACGTGATAGATTTTATGCGCGATTTTGAAATTATTAAAGTTGAAGATTTTGATGATTTTAACGAAGTTTCACCATTTGTCTTTAACAGCGTTCACGTTGAGATTGAAACTATGCCACAAGAAACTTCTTTGCAAAGAAACATAAAAAAATATTTGCTTGAAGGTAAGAAGTTAGGTAGGGGATACGGAATATTTTTTAAATAAAATTTTAGAATAATAAAAAACCACGTTTAACGAGAGTGTTAGACGTGGTTTTTGTTTTTTTAACCGTTTAATCTAAATTGCAAAGGCGATAAACCGAATTCAGCTTTGAATTGTTTTATGAAGTGTGAAACGGTTGCATAGCATAAGTTTTCGGAGATTTCTTGCACTGAAATATCTCCGTATTTGAGATATTCTTTTGCTTTATTTAGTCTTAATCTATTTCTATATTCGGAAGGACTAACGCCCATTTGTTTTTTAAAAAGCCTTCTAAAATATTCTTCGCTTATATGGCACTCGCTAGCAAGCGTCGTTATCGATGGGTTTTCAAGGTAATGTAAGTGCAAATATTCAATCCCAGCACTGATTAAAGGTGACGTTTTATCTAAAGTTTTTTCACATCCCAAAGAATTTAATATTTCAAATAAAACAACTTTGTTTTGAGTGGGTAGGGTGCGTGCGTCTAAAGATAATAACTTTAACTTTTGGAACAACTCTTTAACTGCTAACGGAACGAGCGGTGTGAAGATTTGCACTTGCCCGTCGCTTAGTTTAATTTGTTCGCCATCACTATTAAAAACGAAAAAGTTAATTTGCAAAGTGGAACTTTTTTCGTGCTTAAAATTGCAAAAGTCAACGTTATATTCACTATTCATCGGCGTGTAAACAACGTCGCCTGATTTCGCGTAAATTCGTTGGCCGTCTTTTGTTGTGTAAACTGCGTCACAATCATTTAAAAAAATAAGCAAATCATACTTTTTTGGTTTGTTGAAACAGTTGAAATTGGTATATGTTAACCAAAAATGTTCCAAAAAATTAAAAAATCGTAAATCATAGTCGGTTTTAGACAACTTTTCAATAGTTAAATTTTTCATAATTTTAAACTTCCGCTTGGTTTTGTCTTGAAAAATGCAAAATTTCTTTGTTTAAATGATTATACCAAAAGAATATTGAAAAGTAAACTAATTTAATGTTGTTTTGAAAAACGATATTTTTATGCCTATTTTGATATTGATTATCACTTTTTAAAAGGGTATAATTAAATCAAAAAAATGAACGGAGGTTAATTATGGTTCGTTTAGGTATTATAGGCTTAGGCAATATCACTCAAGGTGCACACTTTTCATACATGAAAAACTGCACGGGTATTAAACTAACTGCTATTTGTGATATTGACCAAAATAAACTTGAAAAAGTTGGAAATGATAAAGGTATAGACAATGCTCACCGCTTTGTTGATTATCGTGATTTAATTAAGTGTGAAGACGTTGATGCAGTTTTAGTTGCAACGCCACACCATCTTCACAAAGAAATGGCGATTGCTGTTTGTGATGCGAAAAAACATTTATTGCTTGAAAAACCTGTTGCTATGGACGCGGTTGAGGGTGAAGAAATTTATCAAGCCTTTAAGAAAAACGGCGTTAAGTGTATGGTGTGTTTAAGTTATCACTATTATCCATGTTTTCGCTATGCAAAAGCCCTTATGGAACAAGGGGTAATAGGTGAGGTTCAAGATATTTATGCACAACACTTTAAGGAAAGTGCGCTTTGGGAAGGCAGAAGGTTGGAGTGGAGATTTAGAAAAGAATTATCAGGCCACGGTGTTTTGATTGATTTAGGCGTGCATTTAATTGACCTTGGTCAGTTTTTAACTGGTGGGATAAAAAGTGTTTGTTCAACCGCAAAGATAGCCGTTAAAGAACGCAAATACCTTGATAGTGAAGAGTATGGCGAAGTTACGGTTGATGATTCGTGTAGTTTTATTGCCGAACTTAAAAACGGCGCACAAGCTGTGTTCACCATTTCGCGCTGTGCTATAGGTAACGCAAATAAAGTTTCCATTGAAATTTACGGAACGAAAGGGGTTATTCGCATTGATTCAAATAAGTCAACTGAACTTGTTATAAACACTGATAAACCTGGTAAAAAAGACTTAGGTGATAGGGTTGTGAAAGTTCCCGAAGATTATTATTACAATCAAATGCAAGCCTTTGTTAACCTTATTGAAGGCGCGCCTGACAAATATACTCCTACTTTAGAAGATGGCTTAATTACTCAAAAAGTTATAGATGCGGTTTGGAGTTCTTATGAGAACAGGCGTTGGGAAGACGTTAAGGAGTGATTTATGAATAAAAAGGTTAGGGTCGGAATTATAGGGTGTGGAAGAATTTCCGTTATGCACTTATTGCCCGCCGTTAATTTAGGGCAAAGCGAACTTGTGTGTGTTTGTGATATTAAGCGGGATAGGGCTGATGCTTGCGCAAAAAAATATTCCGTTAAGGCTTATTATGATTATAAGGAAATGATTGCAAAAGAGCAGTTAGACGTTGTTCATATTTGCTTGCCACACCATATTCACGTTGAAGTTAGTGTTTACGCAATGGAACACGGGGTTAACGTTCTTTCTGAAAAACCTATGGCTATTAACTATGAAAGTGCGGTTAAGGCTGTTGAAACGGCAAAGCGTTGCGGGGTATTTTACGGGGTTATTCTTCAGTGTAGATATAATGATTCTGCGAAACTGGTTAAAAAAGCAGTTGATAGCGGAAAACTCGGTAAAATTATCGGCGCGCGCTCAACGCTTACTTGGTGGAGACCTGAAGACGTTTATTATTTGACAAGTGACTGGAAAGGAACTTGGGATAAGGCAGGTGGTGGCGTTGTGTTAGACCAAGCAATTCACTCTATCGATTTAGTTAACTGGATTGTGGGTTCAAGCGTTAAAGAACTTTCTTGTCACCTTTCGTCGCGTGCGCACAAATCGATTGACGTTGAAGATACGGCTGAGGGTTGCATAACTTATCAAAACGGGGTTAGATACGTTTTTTATTGCACTAATAACTACACTTGCAATGAACCTATAGAAATAAGGTTGCACTGCGAAAAAGGTAGCGTGGTTATGGATTACGATAATGCCGTGATAAAATATGAAGATGGAACAATAGAAGAAGTGCATGCATTAGAGCATGAAGAAATTGAAGGTGGAAAAGATTATTGGGGATTCCAACACGATAAACAAATAGAAAATTTCTATAACGCTTGTTTGGGAATTGAACCTCTTCATATTTCTGGTGTGGAAGCACTAAAAACGCATAAACTTATATTTGATATTTATAAAATTGGCATGAAAGCTGAAAATTGTTTTTAAGGAGAAAAATATGAAATTTGGGACTATGGTTAGAGTGTCTGACGTTAATAAGGCGGAGGCGCAATTTCAAAATTTAATAAACGAGGGGTTAGAGGCTTGTCAATTAGTTTATAAGCCTGAAGTTTACACTAAAGAAGATGCAGAAATTATCATTAATGCAATAAAAAAGACAGGGATAGACGTTTGCTCTATGTTCGCAGGCTTTCGCGATAACTTTATTTTTTGGGATGGTTATCACGATTATAACATTGCTGGTATAAATAATCCGCAATTTGGGAAATCACGCGTTGAATATATTAGGGCGGCGGTTGAATTTGCGTCTTGGATTGGAATAAAACAGGTTGTTATACACGCAGGTTACGTTGATAATAATCCTTTTTCACCTGATTTTACGCGCATGGTGTCATTGGTTAAGCATATTTGTGCTTATGCTAAAAGGTTTGGTGTTGATATGCTTTTAGAAACTGGTCAAGAAACTAACATTGCGTTAAAAAGGCTTATCGAGCTTACCGGTGCGGATAATCTCTTTATAAATTTTGACACGGCAAACCCAATCATTTACGGGTATGGTAACCCAGTTGATGCAATTTACACTTACGGTGAATATATTCGTAATATGCACGCAAAAGATGCTGTGCCACCAAAAAATATTTACGGACGTGGTGTGGAAACCCCTATTGGTGAAGGTTACGTTGATTTTGAAAGAGTTATTAAAGACTTGAAAAAAGTTGGTTATGATGGTTATATTATAATCGAAAGAGAAATTGAAGGTGACCAACAAAAAATAGACGTGATGAACGCCATAGCAAAACTTAAAAATTTGTGGGATAATTTATAATCTTTAAGGGAGAAGAATAATGGAAAGAAAAGTAGGCGCAATTACTTTTAAAACGGTGGAAAAAGAATGGGACGTATATTTTGATATGGCGCTCGTGATGCTGGAAGAGATTATGAAAAACAATTCGCGCGGTAAAAAAACGGTTATGATTGTGCCGGTTGGACCGACTGACCACTATCCAATTTTGACAAGATTGGTTAGTCAACTTAAGGTTTCGCTTAAAAACGTTTGGTTTTTTAATATGGATGAATATATGATTTCTCCAAACGAAATGATTTCTCCCAATCACGTTATGAGCTTTAAAAAACGTATGGATGATGAGTTCTATTCACGTGTCGACGAAGATTTGCTTATGCCTAAAGAACAAAGATTATTTCCTTGTGTTGGTAAAGAAAAAGAATACGATAGCTTAATTGAATCTTTGGGTGGCGTCGATTTGTGTATCGGTGGTTTGGGTATTAATGGTCATATTGCTTTTAATGAGGCAGCTGAAGAAAACGACCCTATAACAGCCGAACAATTTTCAAATCTTCCTACGCGTGTTTTGCCAATTACACGTGAAACTCAAACTATAAACGCATATGGTTATCAGCGTGGTGATTTGCGCGGAATGCCAAAGTGGTGTATAACAATCGGAATGAAACAAATTTTGCAATCGCGTAAAATTTATATTGCCTTAAATAGACCTTGGCAACACGGAATTGTAAAACACGTTTTGTTTGACAAACCGCAACCACAAATTCCCGCAACTCTTTTGCAATGGAACAATAACACAACCATTTGTGCTTATAAAGCCGTTGAAGAAGGTTTGTTTGAATAAAACAAAATAAAAATTAAATAAAAAAGATGCCCGTTTTGGTATGATAAAAGTTATATTCTTTTACACTAAAACGGGTTTTTTGTATTTGTAATGTTGTTTTTATCAACTTTGTGCGTGTTTTTGAAGAGCAAGTGATAAAAATTTTTAATAAAAAGCCTAATTTTATTTAAATAAAATATATAAAAATATACATTTTATTGCTTTTTCTTCTTTTATGGTGTATACTTTATAGGTAAGGTGGGTGAAGTCTACCATTTGGTATGATTTAGAATATAAAACCACTAAAGATAAGGTGTAAAATGGAAATTAAACCTTTTGAAAACAGAATTTATTTGTCGTCACCAACCATGCACGGAAAGGAACTTGAATACGTGACACATGCGTATAACACAAATTGGATGTCTACAGTTGGTGAGAATGTTAACGAAGCAGAAAAACTTATTTGTGAAAAGGTTGGTTGTAAGTATGCGGTTGCTCTTTCATCAGGTACTTCTGCGTTGCATTTAGCAACTAAACTTGCAAGTGTAAAAGATGGCGATGGTGTGTTTTGTTCAGATATGACGTTTTCGGCAAGTGTAAACCCCGTTGTTTACGAAAGGGGAATACCGATATTTATTGATGCTGAATACGAAACTTGGAATATGGATGCTGAAGCCCTTGAGAAAGCGGTAGAGTTGTATCCAAACGTTAAAGTTTTAATAATGGCAAATCTCTACGGAACGCCTGCAAAAATGGATGAAATAACTGCTGTTTGTAAAAAACACGGCATAACAATAATTGAAGATGCTGCGGAGTCTTTAGGTGCTACGTATAAAGGTAGGCAAACGGGAACTTTCGGCTCGTTTAACGCCATTTCGTTTAACGGGAATAAAATTATTACCGGGTCTTCAGGGGGGATGCTTCTTACTGACGATTTCGAAGCTGCCAATAAAGCACGTAAATGGTCTACGCAAAGTCGTGAATCTGCACCGTGGTATCAGCACGAAGAAGTTGGTTATAATTATCGCATGAGCAACGTTATAGCAGGGGTTGTTCGTGGGCAGTTCTATTATTTGGAAGAGCATATTAAACAAAAGAAAGAAATTTATATGCGCTATAAGGAAGGATTAAAAGATTTGCCAATACAAATGAATCCTTACGACGAAGAAACGATGCAGCCGAATTTTTGGCTTTCTTGTATGATTATAGACAAAGATGCTATGTGCAAGCAGGTGCGCGGGGACAAGCAAGCAAAATTCTTTAAGGAAAAGGGAAAAAGTTGTCCCACCGAAATTTTACAAGCGATTGAAAATATCAATGCTGAAGGTAGACCTATTTGGAAACCGATGCATATGCAACCTATTTTTCAAAATAATCCTTTCATTACAAGAGAGGGGAATGGAAGAACTAAAACAAACGTTTGTGGAGAAGATAAAATTAGTTGCGTATGTGAAGATATATTCGAGCGTGGCTTATGCTTGCCTAGTGACAACAAGATGACCAAAGAACAACAAAACGTTATTATAGAAATTATTAAGAGATGCTTTTAGCTATTGAAGGAGCAGAATGAGAAATTTAATAATTATTGGGGCTAGTGGTCATGGTCAGGTGGTTTTTGAAATCGCTTGTAAAATAGGCCTTTATGATAAAATTTTATTTTTGGATGATGATTTAGAAAAAAGCAATGAGTCTTTGGTTGTGGGAACGCTTTCCGATATTGAAAAATATCTTTCAACATTTGAGTTTTTTGTCGCTATAGGGAATAATTGTGTTAGAAAAAAAATAATAGAAAAATTAATTTATCTTGGAGCAAATATGCCAACGCTTATTCATCCTAGTGCAGTAGTTGCAAGGAACGTTGAAATGGGTCGAGGATGTGTAGTCATGCCAGGAGTGGTTATCAATCCTTTTGTAAAAATAGGTGATGGGGTAATTGTGAATACAAGTAGTTCTATTGATCATGGTTGTACAGTTGGTAATTTTTGTCATATAGCTGTAGGTAGTCACGTGGCAGGAGATGTGTCAATTGGAAATAATTCTTGGATTGGGGCCGGCGCTACTATAATTAATAATCTATCAATTTGTGATAATTGTTTAATTGGCGCAGGAGCTGTTGTTGTAGATGATATAACAAATGAAGGGACTTATATTGGCGTCCCTGCAAAAAAATATAAAGGAAAATAAAAATGCCATTAACTTTGATGTATATTACAAATAATCGTGAAATTGCTTCAATTGCTCAAAAGGCGCAAGTAGACCGTATTTGGGTCGATATGGAATATATTGGCAAAGAAGAAAGACAAAAAGGAATGAATACGGTTAAATCTTATCACACGATAGAAGACTTGGTGCGTCTTCGTCCTATTGTTAAGACTTCGCAGCTTATGGCAAGGGTAAATCCTATGCACGAAGCAACTAAAAATTATTGTTCTTCAAAAGAAGAAATTGAAAACACTATTCGTGCAGGGGCAGATATAATAATGCTACCGATGTTTAAAACAATTAGAGAGATTGAAGATTTTATTTCTATAGTAAACGGAAGGACGAAAGTTCAACTTCTAGTAGAAACAGCAGAGGCTGCTTCAATAATTTCAGAAATATGCAAAATAAATGGCGTTGATGAAATCCATATAGGTTTAAACGATTTGCATCTTGCTTATAAGAAAAAATTTATGTTTGAACTACTTGCGGATGGAACGGTAGAAAGACTTTGCGGTATTATGAAAGAACATGGCATAAAATATGGCTTTGGTGGGATAGCTAGAGTAGGATTTGGAATGTTGCCAGCCGAGTATATTATTGCTGAGCACTATAGGTTGGGCTCGTCGGCTGCTATTTTGTCAAGAGGGTTTTGTGATGCTAATATCATTGAAAATCCAAGTGATATAGAAAAACTTTTCTTGGAAGGAGTAAAAAATATTCGTAATAAAGAAAAAGAGTATGTGAATTTCACTGATGAACAATTTGCAAGAAATAAAGATATCGTTAAACAAAAAGTTGATGAAATTGTTCTTTTAAAAAGTTAGGGGGATGTAATGAGTAAAATTTTAGTGATAGCTCCTCACGCAGATGATGAAATAATAGGTTTGGGGGGAACGTTATTAAAACACGTTAAACAAGGCGATGAGATTTATGTTTGTATAGTCACTCGTGGAAAACAACCATTATTTTCTGAAGAGTTTATGTTAAGATTAAGAGAAGAAACATTGAATTGCCATAAACAATTAGAGGTTAAGAAGACGTATTTTTTAGAATTTCCCTCAGTCATGCTTGATGAAATATCACGTTATGAGCTAAATGGTGCGATGTTAGATGTTTTCAAAGAAGTAAAACCGCAAGTTGTATATATTCCACATTTTGGTGATATGCAGAAAGATCATGCGCTTGTATCAGAGGCGGCGATGGTATGTGTAAGACCGAAGTATTCATATAAAATAGAAAGCGTTTATGCCTATGAAACCTTGTCTGAAACAGAATGGAATATCCCACACGTGGCCAATGCTTTTATACCACAACGTTATGTTGACGTGACTGATTATATGGAAAAAAAGATTGAATTGTTAAAGTGTTATAATTCACAACTATCAGATTTTCCAAACGCCCGGTCTTGTGAAGCTGTTGTGTCGCTTGCTAAATATAGAGGAGTGACGGTTGGGGTTAGAAGTGCAGAAGCTTTTATGGTAATTAGGGAGTTGAGATAGATGTATAAACATTTTTTTAAAAGATTTTTTGACTTTTTTCTTTCATTAATAGCAATCCTTGTATTATCACCTATTTTGATTGTTCTTAGTTTTCTTGTTTTAATCAATATGGGTGCACCAATTTTCTTTAAACAAAAAAGAGTTGGCAAAAATGAGAAAATTTTTACAATGTATAAGTTTCGTACAATGAATAACAAAAAAGATACAAATGGAAATTTGTTGCCAGATGAGCAACGAGTGACGAAATTAGGTAAATTCTTACGTTCAACTTCATTAGATGAATTACCAGAATTATTCAATATACTTAAAGGAGATTTATCGATTATTGGACCACGACCTCTCTTGGTTGAATATTTACCATATTACACTGAAGAAGAGCGTACGCGTCACAGCGTACGTGGTGGGTTGACAGTGCCGGAAGTTTTATATGATAATGTCACGCCAACATGGGAAGAACAATTTTCGTATGAAATAGAATATGCTAAAAATGTGACATTTTGTCTTGATATCAAAATTTTATTTTTTACTATTCGTAATTTGTTTAAGCGCAATAAGACGGGATACGGTGCTTATGTAAGGAAATCATTGATAGAAGAAAGAAAAAATAACAAAGAAAATATAAAAGAGAGTTTAGATTTTAATTTAAAATAGAAGGAGCAGAGTTATTATGGTTGTATCTATTCATCAACCCGATTATATTCCTTGGCTAGGTTTTTTTTATAAGATGTCTCAGTCTGACGTGTTTGTTTATTTAGATGATGCACAATATTCAAATGAGGCAGCGCATAATTTTAATCTTATTAAGACATCTAACGGAGAATTTAGATTAAAATTTCCAGTCTCTTATAACTTTGGTGATAAAATTAATGATGTTCGTTCGAGAGATGAGTTAAAGTGGAAAGACAAGCATCTAAAAACTATAGAAATGAACTATAAAAAAACGGCCTATTTTAATGAGGTGTTTCCCGTCTTTAAGGATATACTTATGATTGAATATCCAAATATTGCAGAAATGAATATAGCAATAAACAATTTTATAGCAGAAGGATTTGGGATTTTGCCTAAAAAGATATTGAAAAGTAGTGAAATGAAAATTGAAACTACTAGAGAAGAAAGGGTTATTGATATAACAAAATTTTGCGGCGGCGACGAATATTTGTCTGGCAACGGGGCGCGGGCGTATCAAACGGAAGAGCATTTTTTAAATAAAGGCATTAAATTAACATACATTGACTATAAACCTATTTTCTATAATCAATGTTGGAAAGAGTTTTTACCTTGCATGTCGGCTATAGATTATATTTTTAATTGTGGTTGGGATTGGGAATACGTAAAGAATGCTGTGAAGGAAATTAATAATGGAAATAGGTAGTTTTATAGAACTTCAATTTGACAAAGGCAAAGAATGGTACACTACTGACAAATATTTCGGCATGCAGATTGCTAGGTTAAATAGTGGTCGTGCGGGGATTTTTCATGCATTAAAATGTCTTAATTGTGATACTGTTTATTTGCCGTACTATCAATGTGAAACTGTCAGAAATTTTTTAATAAAGAAAGAGATAAAAATAAAATATTATCATATAGATGAGTCGTTTTTACCATTAATTTTTGATGAGCAAAAGCCAAACGAAGCAGTCTTAATTGTTAACTACTATGGTGTGATGCCAACTGATAGAATGAAAGAACTGGCTAAAAAATATAAAAACGTTATTATAGATAATTCACAGGCATTTTTTGCTCAGCCTATAGATTTTTGTATGAACGTGTATTCGGCGCGTAAATTTGTCGGTGCACCTGATGGGGCATACGTTATTGGTAAGAATGCTTTGTATGGATATGATAGTTATAAGCAAGGCTATTCTTCAGATACTGCTGGTTTTTTATTGCAACGCCACGAATATGGTTGTGAAGGAAAGGTTTACCAAAGCCGTATGATAAACGAGCAACGCATTGATAATGAAGACATTATGAAAATGTCGGTTTTAACTCAAAAAATCCTAGATGGTACGAATTATCAATATATTATAGACAAACGTAAAAAAAATTTTTTGTTGGCTCATGAGTTTTTTGGTGAAATTAATCAATTAAAAGATTTTCTAAATAACAATGATCACGATGTTCCCATGGTTTATCCTTTATTAATAGAAGAAGAAGGTATTATGCAAAGATTAATAGATGCTAAACATTTTCAAGGTAGATGGTGGAGTTATTTATTAACTGAAACGAAAATAGACAGTTTTGAATATAAGCTATCAAAATTTATGATACCTATAACCATAGACCAAAGGTATGGAAAGGAAGATTTAGAACGTATTTATAGGATAATAAGAAAGAAATAATGAAAAAAATTTGTTTTATAACAACAATTCAATTAACAATGGAAACCTTCGTTGTTCCGTTTGCGAAAGTACTTGCAGAAAATGGATATGAAGTGACATATATTTGTAATATGAACGACGATTTTCAAGAGGTAAATAGCAAGCATGCAAAATGTATAAACATACAAATGCGTAGAGGGTTTCACTTTTTTGATATTTTTAAATATACTGCGAAATTGAAAAAGATTTTTAAGCGAGAAAAATATGATATAATATATTATGCTACTGATAACGCATCGTTTTATTCATCAATAGCAGGAAAATTAGCTAAAATTCCCATTCGCCTTTATGCACAATGGGGAATTCATTACGTCGCAGCAAATGGCGTGACGAAAATGATAATGAAGTTTTTAGAAAAAACAACGTGCCTTATGTCTACGCATATTAGAGCGCAGAGCCCTAAAAATATGCAAATTGCTATTGATGACAAATTGTGCAAGCCTAATAAGATTAAAGTTCTAGGATTAGGTGGAACAATTGGCGTCGATTTTAATGAGTACAATATTTCCAATAAAGCACTTTATAAAACAAGCATAAGAGAAAAATACTCGATATCTGAAAATGATTTTTTATTTGGTTTTGTGGGGCGTGTTACGAAGGATAAAGGGTGTACAGAATTGTTAAGTGCCTTCAAAAAAGGAAATTATGGTAAATATGTTAAACTAATGATTGTTGGGATGTATGATAGTTGTGAAGGGGAATTAGCAGAGTTAGTTCAATGGGCTAAACAATCAAATAAAGTTATTTTTACTGGACAAGTAAAAAGTTCCGAAGTTTCTGAGTATATGGCCTCTTTCGATATATTAGTGCATCCAACTTATCGTGAGGGTTTTGGAAAAGTTTTGCAAGAAGGATTGGCTATGGGGGTGCCAATTATTACAACAGACGTTCCAGGACCATCAGAAGTTGTTGAAAATGGTGTAAGCGGCATGTTGGTACCTAGCATGAATGTTGAAAGTTTGCAAGAAGCCATGCAGTCACTAATGAATAATTCAGAATTAAGACAAGAGTTTTCTAGAAATGGAAGAATTCGAGCGGAAAATAATTTTGAAAGGTCTAAGATGGTGGCGAATATTTTATTTGACTTAAATGAAATTTGTGAAATAGAGAAATAACTTTATGAGAATTTTATATCAAGAATTAAAAAGGCTAATAAAGAAAAAGCTGGTTGAAACAGGGGTAGATAAGGAAGCTTCAGAAGAGATATCCTGTTGTTTTTCAACTGCAGACTTATATGGGGTTTCAAGCCATGGCGTATCAATATTGCCAACCCATTATGAAAGAATTATTAAAGGTGGATACAATTTACATCCCTTATTTAAAGTTATTAAAGAGGGACCTGCCTTTAAAGTAATAGATGGGGAAAATTCAATAGGCGTTATTTCTGCATTGAATTGTGTTTATAACGTTGTTGAAGGTGCAAAAAAAAGTGGGATTTTTTCTGTGAATAGTTTTAATAATAATACTTTTGGTCCAGCTTTTTATTACGCATTAAAAATAGCCAATGAAGGGTTGATCGGAATAGTTTCTTGCAATAGCCCAGCTCAAATGACCGTTCCAAATGGAAAAGAAAAACTACTTGGAACTAATCCTATATCAATTGCTATACCAAATTTAGATAGACCTATTATTTTAGATATGGCAACAAGTGCTGTTGCAAAATCAAAGATTAAACAATATAAAGAAAAAGGTGAAAAAATACCTTTAGGATGGGCAATAAATGAGAATTTTCAGCCAACCCAAGACGCCGAAGAGGCGCTTAAAGGATACGTTTTACCAATGGCTGGATATAAAGGTTATGGTTTGGCAATGATGATTGATGTTTTAGCGGGAGCACTTTCAGGCGCGGGTTATCTTGACTATGTTGGAAGATTTTATTCTCCAAATTTTGCATGTATGAACGTAGGTTTTTCTTTTATAGCAATTGATCCCAAACAGGTCTATGGAGAAAATTTTAATTCCTTAATTAAATCGTATGTAGAAAGGGTCGAGTTTTCCAGAAAACTAAATAATGAAGAAGAGATTTTATTACCAGGATTTGACCGTTTAAAAAATAGAGAAAATAATTATGATTCAGGCATTGAAATATCTGATGATATATATCAATTTTTAATTAGTGACAGGAGGGGGTCTTAAATGATATTCAGTGTTATTGTTCCAGTGTATAACGTTGAAAAGTATTTAAATGAGTGCATAAACAGTATTCTTAGCCAAGATTTTTTAGATTATGAATTAATCTTGGTGAACGATGGATCAACGGATAATAGTGGGGATATTTGCGATGAATATGCAAAAAAAGACGATAGGATCAAAACGATACATAAGAAAAACGGAGGCCTTTCTTCTGCTCGAAATGCAGGAACGAATATTGCCCAAGGAGAGTATATTGTATATTTAGATAGTGACGATTATATATGCGATAACTCATTTTTAACCAAACTTGCACAAAAAACGGGCTTAGATGTTGACGTTATTTTTTATGGCTATAAAAAATATTTTGAACATGAAAAAACATGGGGAAAAGATGTTTGCCAATATCCCTTGCTAAAGGATAAAGAACCTTCTAATGCTTTAAGTTCTTTATTAAAGGCAGATATGTATGATGGTTGTGCTTGGAATAAGGCTATAAGAAGAGAATTTTTATTACAAAACGGAATAATGTTTGAACCAGGAATGATTAGCGAAGACAGCGAGTGGTTTTTAAATGTTATCGTTTCGGCAAAAACATATGATAGCGTAAACGAAGCTTTTATTGTATATAGGCAAAGAGAAGGTTCAATATCTCATGCTCCAAAATTAAAAAGTTTAACAGATAATTTATTGATGTTAGAAAAGTGGTCAAACCGTTTGAAAGAAAAAAACTTTGCTATAGATTTTAGAGATGTTTTGTCATCTGTTTTGTCGAGATATTACGTAAATATGTTAATTTTATATACAAGATTTCCTAATAATCAAGTCGAAAAATATTTTCAACGAGTAAAAAGTTTGAAATTTTTATTAAAATACAGTTTAACAAAAAGAGCGATAACTGTTAAAAGGTTTTGTTCGATTTTTGGTTTAAGAATTACGTTAATATTTTTGCATGTATTAAATAAGTTGAGAGGAAAATCATGATTAAAACTTTGCCGAAAGTGTTAGTTGTTGCAATAAATGCATGGCGTACTGATGCACCTTCACATACCCTTATGAATATTTTTTCTTGTTGGGACTCTTCGCGTTTAGCAATGATATATACTCGTGCCGATTTACCAAATACTAACGTTTGTTCGCGCTTTTTTCAAATTAGCGAAAACGATGTTTTAAAGAGTGTTTTTAAGCCTTGGGTAAAAACTGGAAGAGAAGTTTTTAACACACATACTTGTCTTAATAAAGGGATTGAAGAAGAGCATAAAAGATATGCTAAAGCGAGAAAAAAACACTCGTATTTCATGTCGTTTTGTCGAGAAATGGTTTGGAAATTTGGGCATTGGAAAAGTAAAGAACTAAGAAATTTTGTTAAAGACTTTGACCCAGACATTATTTTTGTTCCCATATATCCGACTGAATATATGGGAAGGATTCAAAGATATATAAAAAAACTTACAGGAAAGCAAATTGTTTGCTATTTGGCGGATGACAATTATTCTTATGAATCATGTAAAGGGTTTTGGTCATATGTACACCGCTTTATGTTAAGAAAACAAGTTAAATATCTTGCAACTAATTGCAAAGAGATGTTTGTAATTGTTGACAAGGAAAAAGAGGAAACAGATAAATTATTTGGTACAAATAGCGTTATTTTAACAAAAGGTGTTGATTTCACTAATAGGCATTTTGAAGAACGCCCTTTAAATAAACCGTTAAAATTTGTTTATACAGGTAATTTAATAATCGGCAGAGATAAGTCGTTGGCAATTATTGCTGACATGTTAAACAAAATAAATGGCAATGAAACAAAAGCGGTTCTGGAAATTTATTCTCCTGATATTGTTGATGAAGAAACAATGGAAAAGTTGAACTCTGGATGTAGCAGACATTGCGGATTTGTTCCTAAAGAAAGGATTGAAGAAATTCAAAAAAATGCTGATGTTTTAATTTTTGCAGAAGCTATAAACGGGAAATACAGTAATGCGGCAAGATTATCTTTTTCAACAAAGATTACAGATTACTTATCAAACGGAAAATGTGTTTTTGCGGTGGGTAAAAAAGATATAGCTCCTATTGATTATTTTATTAAAAATGATTCGGCTATCGTCGCAACTAGTTATCAAGAAGTTGAAGATAAATTAAAGTGTATCTTAATGAACCCTTCTTTGATAAGTGAGTATGCTCACAAGTCTTTTGAGTGTGCTAAAAAAAATCACGACAAAAATATAATTGATAAAAGATTTATAGAAACTATTTGCCGAAATATAAATAATGATTGATAACTCTAATTTAGTGTTGGGGAAAACGTTGTGGATGGATTAATAAATAAAAAAACGAATAAAAAAACCAATCAGCAGCTGATAAATAACATATCAGCCTTTATATTGGCTTTTTGTTGTATGGTGCCTTCTTTTAGTGGGAAGACGATAATTGTCCTTTTTGCTATGTTTTTGTGGGGGGCATCTGCAATGCTAGGAAAATATAGTAGATATGTCTTTAATTCTAATGAGAATTACATTTACTTGGGTATGTTTGGCTGGGGATTGATGACTATTGCTATTATATTGATTCGTCCTCAATTAAACGCTGGTGGATTATATACTGGTCTTTTAACAAGTGTAATTTGCATTGAAACATTTAGAAATAATTTAATTAATAGGGATTTTTCAATTATAAAAGCATTGGCTTTTTTTACTGTTGTGTTATACGTCATTGTGCTGGTTAGAGCACTACTTATCGGTGGCTTTAATTCTGACGTGTATAGATTAAATAAGACATCAGGGCTTATGAATGAATCTATTGGCAACTTTGGAATATATTATTTGATTGTATTTACTATACCCGTAGGTTTGTTTTTCTCTTTCAAAAAAAATTGCAAGTATAGATTATTGGCTTTGGCATTGACGCTTGTTTCAATTTTATTATTGTTTGCTGCGCAATATGCAATTGCTTTTATTACTGAAATTTCGCTATTATTGATTTGGTTTGTAATTACAAAAACAAAAGAAAATAAAAGTTTAAGGTTAATTTCTTTGGTATTTATTACTTTATTGATAGTTTTGTTGGTATTATTTGTAGATGAATTGCTTGTTAGTCCGTTAACGTCCATTGCAAATTCTTTACCAAGTAGTTCGCCTATGAAGGAACGTTTAATGGACGTTGTGAAAACTTTGCAAGGTGACGTGGGTGACAATAATTTAGCGGTTGATAGGCTGACGCGATATAAAGATAGTCTAGTTAGCTTTTTTAAGAATCCTTTATTTGGTTCTAATTTTGAAAACCTCTTCAGTGTTGTTGAAACAGAAGGAAAAGCAGGACACAATTCTGTATTAGAAATGCTTAATCAATATGGGTTAGTTTTTGGTTTGCCTTATTTTATGTTGTTGATATCAGCGTTTAAAAAAGCACTTAATATTTGGAAAAATCTAAATCACAGTTTTTATGCTTTATTGATTGCAATTATTTTTGCTTATTTTTTGTTAGGTTTATTAAATCCGATTTTTAATTTGTTTGCAATGACTTGGTTTTTATTTAATGCTATTTTTGTTATGCCATTGGTCTTCGATAAGAAATTTACTCATGGTCAGTGTGGTGAAATAGGATAGAAATGAAAGTTGTGATATTAAATTCTGTAATCAGTGAATCAACAAGTACCGGAAGACTAATACGAGAAATAAGTGAATATCTGATAGAAAATGGAGAAGACGTCACTGTTTTTTATTCTCAAACAAAGGGGATAAATAATATTCCTGCTTATGCAAAAAAATTTGGACATGGATTTGAGAATAAAATTCATGCGTTTTTGTCAAGGCTGACTGGTAAACAAGGTTATTACTCTTATTTAGGAACAAAAGCTTTAATACGAAATATTAAAAAAGAAAAACCAGATATCGTTCATTTACATAATTTACATAGTAATGATGTTTGTTTGCCTATGCTTTTTAAGTTTTTGAAAAAAGAGGATATAGGAGTTGTAATTAATTTACACGATTGCTGGTATTATACGGGAAGATGCTATCATTATAAAAACGTTAATTGTGAACAATGGAAAACAGGTTGTTCAAGGTGCCCTCCAGGCTGCAGGTCTAATCCATATTGGTTTTTTTCTCAGACAAAAAAACTTTCAAAAGACAAGCGTTCGTTTTTTTCTATAAAAAAAATACGAATAGTCGGGGTTTCTAAATGGATAGAAAGTGAAGCTAAAAAATCTTTCATTTTGCAAACTAAAGAAATAGTTTCCATATATAATTGGATTGATTTAAATGTTTTTTCTCCAAATAAAAAAGGTGAATTTCGTGAAAAACACGGGTTGAATGATAAAAGGATTGTATTAGGTGTTTGTAGTAAGTGGGTTAAGGATAAAGGATTAGACGACTTGTTATTACTCTCAAAACATTTATCTGACGACATTCAACTTGTATTAGTTGGAAGTGTTGATGATAAAATTCAAGAAGAATATAAAGATAAAATTCTTTTTTTGCCACCAATATACGACAAAAATCTTTTAGCTCAGACGTATGCTGATGCTGATGTATACGTTAATTTATCAAAGGAAGAATCATTTGGACTAACGAATGCAGAAGCGCTTGCATCTGGAACACCCATCATTGTTTATAATTCAACGGCGGGACCCGAACTTGTTGGTGATGGATGTGGGTATGTTGCGCGAATAGATGATATTGATGATGTTTTGTTTGGGATTAACGAATTAATAAAAGCTAATAGAGAATTATTAAGAGTATCTTGCTCAAATTTTGCGAGAGAAAATTTCGATAAGAATAAAAATATAAAAAAATATTTAGAACTTTATAAGGGGCTATCACAAGGCGATTAGTTATGAAAATAGGTATAATTACATTCCATTGGGCAACTAATTATGGTGCAGTTTTACAAGCATATGCGCTCCAATCATATTTAAGTGAACAAGGTCACGATGTTGAGATAATAAATTATAGACCATTAAGAAACATAATTTTACAAAGGATGACTTGGATTAAAAATTTATCCTTTGGTAGTTTTGCAAAAGAGAGAAAACTGAAAAGGTTTAGACGGAAAAATCTTATCACAAGTAAAAAAGTTTATTCATCAAACAAGGCATTAATAAAAGCAAATAACGTTTATGATGTTATAATCTGTGGTAGTGACCAGGTTTGGAATATGTCTTTTATACAATATGCCGAAAAAAATAAACTAACCTTTAGTTATTATCTGGATTTTTTAAATGATAAAACTAAAAAAGTTGCTTATGCTGCAAGTTTTGGAACAAATGAAATAACAGCAAGGTTTAAGTCTAAAATTAAAGAGTGCTTAAGTAATTTTGCATCTATTAGCGTTCGTGAGAATAGTGCGAAAAAAATGCTTTGTGATATAGGGATTGAATCTAAAATTGTTGTTGATCCAACATTGTTATTACAAGCAAATAACTATAATTTTTTGCCAAATAATGCTAAAAAAGAGCACGATTTATTTGTGTATAGATTACACAAAAATCAATGTTTATTTGATAAAGTTGAGTCCTATTTAACTTCGACAATTAATTCGGTCAAAACTTCTAAAAATATGAGTATAGAACATTGGTTGCAATCAATAAAAAACTCAAATTTTGTTTTAACCAACTCCTTTCATGGCATTGTATTTAGTATGATTTTTAAGGTGCCGTTTCTTTCTGTTTTAGTAGAGGGGTCTGATATGAACGATAGAATTTTAACACTTTTATCTAGTGTTGGACTACAAGAAAGATGTATCAATGAGTTTGATAAGGACATAATTGACAAAATAATGAAAACACCAATTCTCTGGGAAGATGTGTTAGATAAATTAATGAAACTTAAAGAAGAAGCAAAAGATTTTTTATCATCTGCTATTGTTGATAGAAAGTAAGGAGAAACTAATTTGCTTAATTTTATTTGGAAATTTTTAGAAAGAATAGGTTCACAACTTGTTTCTTTTATAGTGTCTATAATCCTTGCGCGGTTATTATTACCCAAAGATTATGGTGTTATTGCTGTTGTTACGATTTTTGTTACTATAGCAGATGTTTTTGTAAACGTTGGGTTGGGGAGTGCATTGATTCAAAAAAAAGAAGTGGACGAGTTGGACTATTCTTCTGCTTTTATGTGTAATCTTGGCCTCGGTACTTTACTATATATATTAATTTTCTTTTGCTCTCCACTTATTGCTAAGTGGTTTGAAATGCCAGAGTTGGTTAGCATAACTAGGGTGTTGGGTACACAAGTTATTTTTGCAAGCGTTTTGTCTATTCAAAATTCCTATATATCAAAAAATCGTTTATTCAAAAAGAATTTTTTAGCTACCTTATTTGCAACAATTTTTTCTGCAATACTCGGTATAGCTATGGCTTACTTAAAATTTGGTGTTTGGGCATTGGTGGCACAACAATTGTCATTGAGTTTGTTAAGTATTGTGTGCTTGACAATATCATTGAAGTGGTTTCCTAAATTCAATGTTTCTTTTAAAAGAATAAAGACTTTATTACCTTTCGGATTTAAAATTTTAGCTACGGGATTAATAGACGTTGGTGTTAGAGAAACAAGGCAGATTATTGTTGGTAAAAAATACACGGCGTCTGACTTGGCTTACTACAATAAAGGTGCTAATTTTCCTCAGTTAATCGTTGCTAACTTGAATATGCCATTAAGAGCTGTTTTGTTTCCATCTATGGCAGATTTGCAAGATAAAAAAGAACAGCTTTTAAACACCACGCGCACTGCTATAAGATTTTTGGCGTTTTTATATTTTCCTATGATGGCTGGATTAGCTATTATTGCAAAACCATTTATTTCGCTTTTATTAACGGATGCGTGGCTACCATGCGTTTTATATTTGCAAGTTTATTGTTTTGAATACGCCACGTGGAGTTTGCAAGGACCAGTTGAATGTATGTTGAAAGGATTGGGAGCGGGTAGTTTGATTCTTGTTTCTGAAATTATCCGTAAATCGGGCGCTCTTTTAATTGTTTTCGTCGCAATGTTTTTTGGTATGGAAGCAATGGCTATAGCGGTGCTTGCAACAGCATTTTTAAATGATTTTGTTTATAGGTGCGCTGGCAAAATCGCAATAAGTTATTCATTTAAAGAGCAAGTTAAGGATATTTGTGGACCAATTTTGTTAACAATTGCAATGACTTGTGCCGTATATCCTTTGAAATTTATTTTGTTTAATAATTGGGCGCTATTATTTTCTCAAGTAATATTGGCTATAGTTGTTTACATTGGTTTGGCTTATATAACAAAAAATAGAGAATTATGTGTTGGATTATCAATCGTAAAAAAATTATTTAAAAAGAGCAACAAAAACAAATTTGAAACCACTAAATAACAAAAAAGAGAGATGAAATAAGAAATTATTAAGGGGAAAAATGGTTAAAGTATTTTTATTAGCTAAAAAAGTTTCGCCTGTGAGGATGGATATTTACAATTATATTGCTGAACACGTTGATTTTACAGTTGGTTATACTGTGTCCATCCCAGAAGGGGCAAAATTTAAGACATTAAAATTAGAAGAAAAAAAACTTTTAAGATTTAGTTATAAAAAACCAAGTCTTCGAAAATTGTTGAAAAAATACGACGTAGCGATCTTGCCGATGGACTACAATATGTTAGACGTTGATTTTTGTTTATTTGATAAGCATCCGTGTAAAATTATTACTTGGGGTATTGGAGTGCCTGCTTCTTATACTGTTCGTTTTGACGACCCAAACGTGAAAAACAGAATGCCTTTCTTTGTTAAGCACTCTGACGCGGTCTTGTTTTATACTGATTATCCGAAAAATAAATACGCAAAACTTGGATACTCAGAAGAAAAAATGTTTGTTGCGCCTAATACAACTCCTGTGAATAAAATCCCGTTAGAGAGAGAAAGAAACAGTATTCTTTTCGTAGGTAGTTTGTATCCAGCAAAGCAAACCGATAAACTAATAGAGGCGTACAAATTATTAAAGGACGAAGGAGTAAAGTTGTTACCTTTGTATATTATAGGGGATGGCAGTGAGCGTGAGCGTTTAGAACAAATGGTTGATTATATGGGGCTAGAAAGCGAAGTTTTCTTTTGTGGTGCGATTTATTCTGATGATGAATTGGAAAAATATTATTTTAACGCACGCGCCGTTATTTCTCCTGACCAAGCGGGTTTATCAGTATTAAAAACGATGGGATATGGCGTTCCATTCGTGACAACTAAGGATGCTTATACTGGTGGAGAGCGATTAAACATTACCAACGGAATAACGGGTGTTTTAATGGATGGAGTTGATAAACTTGCTGACGTTTTGAAAGATATTCATTTTAACCCAAAAAAATATTTAGAGATGGGTAAAAATGCTTATGATTTTTATTGGAAGAATCGCACGCCACAACATATGGCAGAGGGGTTTTTATCAGCTATTAATTTTGTTAAAATGTCAAAAAATTAAAAGTAGTTGTGTCTGCATTGAACAAGTATAGAGTTCAATATTTACATTGAGCAAAAGAAAATTATTGAGAGGAGATATTTTATGATAAACGTTATAGGATTAGGATATATTGGCTTGCCAACAGCTTTGATGTTGGCTTCGCACGGTATTGAAGTTGTCGGAACTGATTACAATAAAGAATTGGTTAATACATTAAACTCGGGACGAACAACTTTTAAGGAAGAGGGACTAGACAAGCTTTTTAATGACGCATTAAAGTCTGGTATTAAGTTCACAACTCAATATCAAGTGACTGATACGTACATTGTTTCCGTTCCCACACCATACGATAAGTTTTCTAAGAAAGTTGACGCATGCTACGTTAATGTAGCGATTAAAGAAATTATGAAAGTTTGCCCAAAGGGAACAACTGTTGTTATTGAATCAACAGTTTCTCCTGGTACAATAGACCGTTATGTTAGACCTGTTATTGAAGAAAATGGGTTTATAATTGGAAAAGATATACATTTAGTTCACGCACCAGAAAGGATTATTCCTGGAAATATGGTATACGAACTTTTACATAATAATCGAACAATTGGGGCAGATGACCGCACAATAGGTGAAAAAATTAAGAAAATTTATTCTTCATTTTGTTTAGGTGAAATAGTTGTCACGGATATTAAAACAGCTGAAATGACAAAGGTTGTTGAAAACACCTTCCGTGCTGTTAATATTGCTTTTGCTAATGAACTAGCAAAAATTTGCAGACATGACGATATGGACGTGTATGAAATTATTAAGATTTGTAATATGCATCCAAGAGTAAACATTTTAACTCCCGGACCAGGTGTTGGTGGACATTGTATTTCTGTTGATCCTTGGTTTTTAGTTGGAGATTATCCATCGTTAACTAAAGTAATATGGGAATCAATGAAGATTAATGATTCAATGCCCGAATTTGTTTTAGAGAGAATTCACACTATCATGAAAGAAAAGGGGATAACCGATATAAGCCGTGTGGGGCTATATGGCTTAACGTATAAAGAAAACGTTGACGACTATAGGGAATCTCCTACCTTACAACTTTTGGCATGTCAAGAAAAACATTTGGCTGAACCCTTAAAAGTTTATGATCCATTTATAAAACAAAATATTGTAAAAAACCAATATCACAATTTAGATGCATTCTTAAGTGATGTTGATTTTGTTGTTATTATGGTAGGGCATAATGAAATTAAAGAAAATTTAGACAAATTAAAAAATAAAACTATTTTAGACACAAGAAAAATTTGTACATTACAAGGAACGTATTATTTATAAGGAGAATTTAGTGTGAAGAAAGTAATGTTGGTTTTCGGAACGCGTCCCGAAGCAATCAAGATGTGTCCGTTAGTAAATGAGTTGAAGTCAAGAAAATCTATTAAAACAATAGTTTGCGTTACTGGGCAACATAGACAAATGCTGAACCAAGTATTAGACGTTTTTCACGTTGTTCCCGACTATGATTTGTCAATTATGAAAGAAAAACAAACTTTGTTTGATATTACTACTGCTATTTTACAACGAATTAAAGAGATTTTAGAAAAAGAAACACCCGATATCGTTTTGGTTCATGGGGATACGTCCACTACTTTTGTCACGGCACTTGCTTGTTTCTATTTGCAAATTCCAATTGGTCACGTTGAGGCTGGATTGCGCACGTATAATATTTATAGTCCTTGGCCAGAAGAATTCAACCGTCAAGCAGTTTCGATCATTAGCAAATATAATTTTGCACCAACTGAATTGAGTAGAAAAAATTTAATTAAAGAAGGTAGGAAAAGAGATACTATTTACGTTACGGGCAATACGGCCATAGATGCGCTTAAAACTACTGTAAAGGATAATTATACGCACCCAGAACTTGAATGGGCGAAAGATAGTAAGCTCATTATGATAACGGCGCACAGGCGTGAAAATATAGGAGAGCCTATGCGTAATATGTTTCGAGCCATCCGTAAGGTAATCGACGAACATAGTGATGTGAAAGCAATTTATCCAATTCATATGAATCCTGTTGTAAGAAAAATTGCAAATGAAGAATTGAGTGGTTGCGATAAAATACATATTATTGAGCCACTTGAAGTTCTAGATTTTCATAATTTTCTTGCTCAAAGTTTCTTGATTTTAACTGATTCGGGTGGAATTCAAGAAGAGGCACCATCATTAGGAAAACCTGTTTTAGTAATGAGGGATACAACTGAGCGCCCAGAAGGGATTAAGGCTGGCACTTTAAAACTTGTGGGAACTGATGAAACAACAATTTATAAAAATTTTAATGTGTTAATAAATAACAAAAAGGCATATGAAAAGATGTCAAAAGCTAGCAACCCATATGGTGATGGACTTGCATCTAAGCGTATTGCGGATATATTGGAACATGAATAATATTTTAGAAAAGAATTTGTGTAATGGATGTTCTGCTTGTGCATTGGTATGTCCTAAAAATTGTATATCCATGCTTTCTGATGATGAAGGCTTTTTATATCCTAAAATTGATAAATCTTTATGTATTAATTGTGGTTTATGTGACAAAGTATGTCCAGTATTAACACCACAAATTATCAAACAAAATAAAAGCAACATTAAGGCATATGCTGTCACCAACAAATCAAATGAAATTGTTTTAAAAAGTTCTTCTGGTGGAGTTTTTAATGCTTTTGCAACATACGTGATAAGAAATGGCGGGGTGGTTGTAGGTGCTGGTTTTGACGATAAGTTTTTTGTTAAGCATAAGTGTGTTAGTGACATAAAGGACTTGTATGAATTACAGGGCTCTAAATATGTGCAAAGCAATATGGGAAACACATATAAAGAGATTAAAAAACTTTTAGACGACGGCATTCTTGTATATTTTTCAGGCACACCGTGTCAAGTTGGTGGACTTGCTTCTTTCGTTGGTAAAAAATATAATAATTTAATAACTCAAGATTTAATTTGTCACGGAGTACCTTCACCATTAGTTTGGGAAAAATATTTAGAATATATTAAAAGCAAACATAAAGCAAAAATTAAAAGTATTTTTTTTCGTGATAAAACAAAAGGTTGGAAAAACTATTCTATGAAAATTACTTTTGAAGACGGGGCAGTTTATCGACAAACTTTGAAGAAAAATCCTTATTTAAGAGCATTTTTGAAAAATTTATGCCTTAGACCTTCTTGCTATGATTGTTCATTTAAGCGCGTTGAAAGAGTTGCCGATATTACTCTAGCTGATTTTTGGGGTGTAGAAAATATGTTGCCAGAGTATAGTGTGAGCGATGGTGTTTCATTAGTTCTCATACATACTGAAAAGGGGAAAGAATTATTTGAAAATTTAAGCGATGACTTAAATTATACAACTGTTAATCTTGAAAAAAGCTTAAAAGGAAATTCTAGTGTGAATAATTCTGCAGCAAAGCCGATAGAAAGAGATGCTTTTATGAAAATAATTAAGGAACAAAAATTTGTTGCTGTGAAGAAATATTACAAAGATAGTGTTTTTAAAAAAATTTCTAACTTTATGTTAAGAGTGAAAAATAAATTGCTAAGGAGTAAAAAATGAGTTTATTTACGAATAAAACGTTGCTTATTACTGGGGGAACGGGGAGTTTTGGGAATGCCGTTCTAAATAGATTTTTGCAAACGGATATCGGTGAAATTCGTATTTTTTCACGTGATGAGAAAAAACAAGACGATATGCGCCACGAGTTTCAAGCAAAAATGCCTGAAGTTGCAGAAAAAATCAAGTTTTATATAGGTGACGTGCGTGATTTGCAAAGTATTAAAAACGCTATGCACGGTGTTGATTACGTATTTCACGCAGCAGCGTTAAAACAAGTTCCTTCTTGTGAGTTTTTTCCAATTGAAGCGGTTAAGACTAACGTTCTTGGGACCGAAAACGTTTTGACTGCCGCAATCGAAGCGGGCGTTAAAAACGTGGTGTGCTTATCAACGGATAAAGCCGCGTATCCTGTTAACGCTATGGGAACTTCAAAAGCTATGATGGAAAAAGTTATCGTAGCTAAGTCTCGTACGGTAAGTCCTGAGAAAACTAAAATATGTTGTACTCGATATGGAAACGTTATGTGTAGTCGCGGAAGCGTTATTCCGCTTTGGATTGACCAAATACGCGCAGGAAAACCAATAACAATTACCGACCCTACAATGACAAGATTTATAATGTCTCTTGACGAAGCAGTTGACCTTGTGTTATTTGCGTTCGAACACGGCGAAAGTGGGGATATACTCGTTCAAAAAGCGCCTGCTTGTACTATTAAGACTCAAGCGGAAGCAGTTTGTGAATTGTTTAGTGGAGATAAAACCAATATTAAAGTTATTGGTATTCGACATGGTGAAAAGATGTATGAAACTTTGCTTACCAATGAAGAGTGCGCAAATGCAATCGACCTTGGCAACTTCTATCGCGTACCATGTGATAAGCGTGGACTTAATTACGATAAATATTTTAACGACGGGGATAAAGAAAGGAATACTTTAACCGAATTTAACTCAAATAATACTAAACTTTTGACGGTTGAACAAACCAAAGAAAAGATTGCGTCGTTAAAATACATTCAAGAACAATTAAAAATATAAGGATTAGTTATGAAAATTCTCGTAACGGGCGCAAAGGGCTTTGTAGGCAAAAATCTTGTGTGCGCTTTGAAAAACTTAAAAGATGGTAAAGACAAAACGAGACCCTATTTGCAAATTGATGAGATTTATGAATACGACATTGATAGCAATTTAAATGATTTGCAAAATTATTGTCAAAAGGCTGATTTCGTCTTTAATTTAGCGGGGGTTAATCGCCCAAAAACGCAAGAAGAATTTATGCAAGGCAACTTTGGCTTTGCGTCTCAATTATTAAATGCGCTTAAATCTTTTGATAACAAATGTCCGGTTATGCTTTCATCATCAATCCAAGCCACTCTTATTGGTAGATATGCAGATGGAGAGTATGGAAAAAGCAAAAAGGCAGGCGAGCAATTATTTTTTGATTACTCAAAAGAAACTGGCGCAAAAGTTTGCGTTTATCGTTTTCCTAATTTGTTTGGTAAATGGTGCAGACCAAATTATAACAGCGCAGTTGCAACTTTTTGCAATAACATAGCAAACGACTTGCCAATTACCGTAAACGATAGGGCAATCCAACTTGAACTGTTATATATTGATGACTTGGTTTCAGAAATGTTGGATTTGATAGAAGGCAAAGAACACCGTTGTGATTATGATGGATTAACGCCCGTGCAAAGTGAGAACGGGGAATTTTGTTTCGTACCTACAACGCATAAAGTCACGCTTGGTGAAATTGTTGATTTGCTTTATGCTTTTAATAATCAATCAAAAACACTTATAATGCAAGAAATCCCTAACGGCAGTTTTGCTAAAAAACTATATTCAACTTATTTAAGCTATTTACCCAAAGAAAAAGTGGCGTTTGACTTAAAAATGAACGTTGACGGGCGTGGTAGTTTTACAGAACTTATAAAAACTGAAAAGTGTGGGCAAGTTTCTATAAATATTTCTAAGCCTGGGATTACTAAAGGTCAACATTGGCACAACACTAAGTGGGAATTTTTTATTGTTGTTTCAGGTAAAGGGCTTATTCAACAACGCAAAATAGGGACGGACGAAGTTTTAAATTTTGAAGTGAGTGGGGATAAAATTCAGGCAATACATATGCTACCTGGGTATACCCATAACATTATAAATCTTTCAGAAACGGAAAATTTGGTTACGGTTATGTGGGCAAACGAACAGTTTGACGTTAATCACCCAGATACCTTTTTTGAGATAGTGGAGTAAGAACGGTTTTCTAAAACCTGCAAAAAAAAATGAATTTAAGCGAAAAACATTTTAATAGGCGAGAGCAATATCTTTCCTTAAAAAACACCAATAGTCTTAAAGGTATACTTGCGATATGTGTTGTCATATGTCATTTATGGGGCCCTTTAATTGAGATAAACCCAAATTTATCTAATGGGGTTTTGGGCAATACTTTAGGTAGAATTTGCGCTGTTTTAGGTTATTTATCGGTGGCATTGTTTCTCTTTTTATCAGGATATGGCTTGTGTATGCAATATCAGAAAAAAGGACAATCATATTTAAATGGTTTTTTATTAAAACGTGTTCTACCTTTATACTTAATCAATATAATTTTGATTATTTTTTACTCTATCTCAAATCTACTATTAAAAGATGAATTTTCTTTAATTGCAATACTACAATCATTATTTTTTGGAAACACGGTAATAAGCAAAGGTTGGTATTTGCAGACCATATTGCTGTGGTATATGATTTTCTTTATTGTATTTAAATTTGCAAAAACAGATAGACAACAAATAATTGCTATGATATGTGCCTTTTTTGTTTATTTATTAGTGTGTTTAGCCTTAAAATTAGAATCAACGTGGTACGAAGGGGTCTTTTGTTTGATATTAGGAATAATCTGGGCAAAATATTTTAAGAAAATAAACGATTTCCTATCAGAAAACAGACGTTTTGTTTTATCAATTTTGACTTTCGTTGTTCTATTTTTAGTCTCGTTTATTTTTGGTAATTTTAATTTTTTACCAAAGTTTATGCGAATTTTTGCTAAAAGCATTTCTGCTTGTGCTTTTACGATACTAGTAATCTTGCTTTTAAGAATACTGCCAATTGATAACTTTATCACTTCTTTTTTAGGAAAAATTAGTCTAGAAATATATGTGTTTCATGGTTTCTTTTTAACCTTTTATAGAAGTAGTTATGTTTATATAAACAGTTGGATTACATATGTTGTGTTAATTTTTGTATCAACAATATTGTTTGCTTTGCTTATACATCCGCTATTTTCAGTGATTTTAAAAATAGGGAGAAAGGAGAAAATTAAAAATGGAAACGAAAATTAAATTAGATTATTCTGACGTTAAATTTAAGGACAATGGTAAACTTAAATTATTGATAATTGTTGGCACAAGACCGGAGATAATTAGGCTTTCTGCAGTTATAAATAAATGTAGACAATATTTTGACTGCATTTTAGCACATACGGGGCAAAATTATGATTACAACCTTAACGGCGTATTTTTTAAAGATTTAAAACTTGCCGACCCCGAAGTTTATATGAATGCAGTTGGTGATGATTTAGGTGCAACTGTTGGTAATATTATAAATTGTTCTTATAAACTTATGACCGCTATTAATCCTGATGCGCTTTTAATTTTGGGTGACACCAATAGTTGTTTATCAGCAATTTCGGCAAAGCGTTTGCATATTCCGATTTTCCATATGGAAGCAGGCAATCGTTGCAAAGACGAATGCTTGCCAGAAGAAACAAATCGAAGAATTGTAGACATAATTTCGGACGTTAACTTGGCATATTCCGAGCATGCTCGCCGTTATCTTGCTGAGTGCGGACTTCCAAAAGAAAGAACTTACGTGACAGGTTCGCCTATGGCAGAAGTGTTGCACGCAAACCAAAAAGAAATTGAAGCAAGTGACGTGCTTAAACGCCTAAATTTGAAACCTAAAAAATATATTTTACTTTCGGCGCATAGAGAAGAAAATATTGATACTGAAAAAAACTTCTTATCCTTGTTTACGGCTATAAATAAAATGGCTGAAAAATATGATATTCCAATACTTTATAGTTGCCACCCAAGAAGCAAAAATCGATTAGAAAAGAGTGGGTTTAAACTAGATAAACGCGTTATTTGCCATGAACCCATGGGTTTTCACGATTATAACAATTTACAAATGAATGCTTTTGCAGTTGTTTCTGATAGTGGAACGTTGCCTGAAGAAAGTTCATATTTTACTAGTATTGGAAAGCCATTCCCCGCGGTGTGTATAAGGACAAGCACCGAAAGACCTGAGGCGTTAGATAAAGCATGTTTCGTGCTTGCTGGGATTGATGAAAGAAGTTTATTGCAAGCGGTTGATACTGCAATTTCCTTAAACGATAATGCTGATTACGGAATACCCGTTCCCGATTACGTAGAAGAGAACGTATCAACTAAAGTTGTAAAAATTATCCAAAGTTATACTGGTATAGTTAACAAAATGGTTTGGAGAAAATATTAATAAAGGGTTTTTATTTGTGACAATAACTGAAAGATTTTTCGTCGAGTGTGTTAAAAGGGGTATAAAGGGTGAAAAAATAGACTACGTACCTGACAAGCTTGACTATAAACAATTTTATAATTTATACGTTTCGCACTCGATGAGTGTTGTCGTTTGTAGGGCGCTTGAAAACGTCAAGGATAATATAGACGTTCAATTTTACACAGCGCTAAAAGCTTCCGTTGCACGGCACGTAATGCTTGATATTCAAAGCGAATATGACGTTAACACGCTTTTAACAGCATTTGAAAATAACGGAATAAAGCATATGCCGTTAAAAGGATATCACATTAAAAAATTATATCCTTCAACCGATATGCGCTATACTTCCGATTGTGACGTTTTGATTGATGAAAATCAGTTAAAACAAGTTAGGGCATTGGTAAACGAATTGGGGCTTGCTACCAAGCGTCACGACGAACATCACGACATCGTCTATTACCCACAAACAAAAACTATTTTTGAGCTACACAAAACCATTTTCGTGGGAAAGCTAGAAAAATATTTTGGAAAGGGAAACGAAGGGTTTAATCGAGCGCACGTTAAGGACGGAACGAAATATTTTTACGAGTTTGACCGTGAACTTTTTTACGTTTCAATTTTAGGGCATTCCGCTTACCATTTTGCTGAAAGTGGCGGTGTGGGGATACGCCATTTAACAGACGTTTATCTTTATAGAAAGGCATATAATCTTGACGAAAATTATTTAGATGACGAATTAAAAAAGTGTGGTTTGTTGCAATTTAAGAATCAATTTGAAAAACTTGCATATTACTTTTTTGACGATGCAAAAGCCGATGAGTTTACTCTTAAATTAGCAGACCATATTTTAGAATCTTCACTTTTAGCAAACGATAAGAGAAAAGTCGCTTCAAGCGTTGCTCAAAACGTGGGTGATGGAGATAAAAATAATGCTCGCAAAAAGTCTATATGGAAAAAGATTTTTTTGCCAACTGAGCAAATGAAATTTTTATTTCCTATCTTGAAAAAAGCGATATTTTTGTTGCCGTTTTGCCACGTTATTAGGTGGCTTAAGGTGCTGTTTACTCGCCCGAAAGCGATTGCTCAACTTAAAAACATGCAAACCGTTAATAGCGAAGATTTATCCTATATGGTTGAAATAAGAAACGAACTTGGAATAAATCATTTATAGTGACAAATTTTTATACAAACTGACATAATTTAGTATTTTACACATAATCCTATAATGTATTATATACGATACTTATAGGATTTTTTATTTTAAATTTTACTAAAAATAAACTGTTAAAGGGGATAAAAATGAAACTTGAAAAACTGGTTAAAAACGTCAAGAAAATTAAGGTAATAGGCGATTTAGACATTGAAATATTAAACGTTCAAATAGACAGTAATTCACTTACGAAAGGCAGTTTATTTATTTGTTTAAAAGGTGGGGATAATGACGGGCACGAATACGTTAAGCAAGCGGAAAAATACGGAGCCGTTGCACTCGTTTGTGAAAGAGAAGTTGAAAGCAATTTAACTCAAATTGTTGTTGAGGACACGCGTCTTGCTTTAAGCATAATTGCAAAAGAATTTTACGAATGCGTTAGTGATAAAATGAAACTAATAGGCGTTGTTGGAACTAACGGCAAAACCACTACCGCGCACTTAATAGGTAGCGTGCTAAACGGCGCTGGAATAAAGTGTGGAGTTATTGGTACTTTAGGCACTTTTTATGGAGATTATTTTTTAGAGCCAAATTTAACTACGCCAGACCCTTTAATTTTGCATAAAACTTTAAGTAAAATGTTTAAAGCGGGGTATGAAACTGTAGTTATGGAAGTTTCGGCGCACGCTATTCATTTTCAAAAGTTGGGGGGAGTGAAATTTGAAGTTGGTGTTTTCACTAATTTTTCCCGTGACCATTTGGATTTTTTTAAGGATATGCAAAATTATGAACAAGCGAAATTGAAGTTTTTTAAGGAGAACGATTGCAAGTTTTTGGTTGTGAACGCTGACGACGAATTGGGACAAAAAATAGCAAAAAACAAAGGTGTGATTACTTACGGGATAAATAATCCGTCAGACGTTTTTGCAATTGACGTCAGCGCAACGCCGAGTGGACAAAATTTCATTATAAATTTGTTTGATTGCGTGTATAACGTTGACCTAAATCTTTCGGGGAAATTTAACGTTTATAATTCTTTGGCGTGCGCAACGACTTGCGCGTTGCTTGGAGTTTCAACCCAAAAAATTATTGAAGAATTAAATAGGGCAGTTGGTGCAAGCGGAAGATTTGAAAGAGTTTATAACGGAGATTTTAGCGTTATTGTTGATTATGCACACACGCCAGACGGACTTTTAAATCTTTTATCTTCGGTAAAAGAAAGTGCTAAGTCTAAAATTATATGCGTGTTTGGTTGCGGTGGGAATAGAGACGTTGGCAAACGGTATGAAATGGGTAAAATTAGTGGAGAACTTGCAGATTTTACAGTTATAACTTCGGATAACCCAAGATATGAAGAGCCGATGGCAATTATATCACAAGTAGAGCAAGGGGTTTTAGAAAAAACTAATAAATACGTTATCGTTCAAGACCGAGCTCAAGCCATTGAATATGCCTTAGATTACGCAAAATCTAACGACGTTGTTATCGTTGCAGGAAAGGGTAGCGAAAATTATCAAGAAATACTCGGTATAAAACGCCCTTACAATGATAAAGATACGATTATAGATATTTTACGGAGAAAACGAGTTTTATGATTTTAATATACGCAGGATTATTAAGCCTAAGCCTTTCGATTGTTTTAGGATTTTTCGTTATACCACTTTTAAGAAAAATTAAAGCAGGACAAACGGTGTTAAAATACGTTGAAGAACACAAAGAAAAAAACGGTACGCCGACTATGGGCGGACTGTTTTTTATTGTGCCTTCGGTTATTATATTTACACTTTTTGGCGGAATAAACGGGCGAATGGCGCTTGTTAGTATGACGATAGGCTTAGCGTTTTTAGTCGTTGGTTTTTTAGACGATTTTATTAAGGTGAAGTTTAAACGCAACGAGGGGCTTAAAGCCTATCAAAAGATATTGTTCCAAGGTGCAATCGCGCTTGTTGCTGGCGTTTTTGCATATTTGAACGGAATAACTCTTTTTCATTTGCCCTTTTCTAACAAAAATATAGATTTAGGGGTGCTGACCATACCATTTGTATCAGTAATTTTTATTGCGTCAACCAACTGTGTAAATTTAACAGACGGGTTAGATGGTCTTGCCGGGGGGACAAGCGCAATTTATCTTATCGCGATAACCATTTTAATAGGGATTCAATCAAAAAGTTTGGGGTATATGTATTTAATGGTTGAAGAATATAATAATCTTCAACTTCTTGCAGTGTGTTTAATTGGTGGGATTTTAGCCTTTTTAGTTTTTAACGTTTCAAAAGCGCGCGTTTTTATGGGGGACACGGGTTCATTGTCGTTAGGCGGTTTTATTGCAGGAATAAGCATATTTTCTTCAAACAGTTTTTTTATACCTATAATAGGCATAATGTTCGTGCTTTCCGGCATATCCGTAATAGTGCAAGTGTTATATTATAAAAAAACTAAAAAGAGAGTTTTTTTAATGGCGCCCTTGCATCATCATTTTCAATTAAAAGGGTATTCCGAAAGTAAAATAGCCTATTGTTATGCGCTTATAACTGCAGTGGCTGGCGCGGTTTCGGTTTTATCCTATACGTGAGGTTAAAAGTGGATATTAAAAGACAAAAATTCTTAATACTTGGCGCATCAAAAAGTGGATTTTCAGTTGCTAAATATTTGCAAGAAAAAGGTGCAACTTTTTACGTTTATGAAGAACTTAAAACACAAAAAGCAATAGAAGCACTTGAAAAGCTAAAAAGTTTAGGGGTAACAAATCTGTCTCGCGATAAGGTTGAAGAAACGCTCAAGGAATGTGAAATTTTGGTTTTAAGCCCAGGTGTTCCCATAAATCACGAAATAGCCGTTAAAGCAAAGGCGATGGGCAAAAGAATTATGGGTGAATTAGAGTTTGCTTATTGCACATTTTTACCACTTGTGGTTGGTGTCACTGGAACAAACGGTAAAACAACAACCGTCACTTTAATCAATGGAATACTTGAAAAAGCAGGCGTTAAAAGTCAACTTGTTGGTAACGTTGGAACGCCTTTTACAGAAAAATTAAATATAATTGATAATGAAACGGTGTGCGTGACTGAAGTTTCAAGTTATCAGTTAGAAAGCGTGAACTATTTTTGTCCACATATTTCTTGTGTTTTGAATATTGCACCTGACCATCTTGAACGCCATTACAGTATGGAAAATTACATATATCTAAAAAAACGCATATTTAAAAATCAACGAGAAAGTGAATATGCAATTTTGAATTTTGACGATATAACGGTAAAGAATTTTTTTGCAGACGTTAAAGCAAAGGTTTATTGGGTATCATTAAAAGGTAAGGTTGACGGCGCGTATAGAAAAGACGGAAAACTCTATTGCTTTGATGAATACGTTATTGATGAAGAACAACTAAAAATCAAGGGTGAACACAACGTTTATAACGTTTTATTTGCAATATTAACGGCAAAACTTTTAGGCGTTTTAACTCAAAGTATAGTTGACTTTTTAATAGAATTTAAAGGTGTTAACCATAGAATACAATTCGTTAAAGAAAAAAACGGCGTGGAATATTATAACGATTCAAAAGCAACAAACACCGCTTCAACTATAAGCGCATTAGCATCAATAAAAAAACCTATGGTGCTAATTCTTGGTGGAAGTGAAAAGGGGGAAGATTATAATGAGCTGTTTGAAGTTGTTAAACAATCTCCCGTGCGCCACGTAATTTTAACGGGTGATTCTAAATTTAATATGCTTGAAAGTGCGGGAAAAATGGGGGTTAACGATATAACGCTTACGGCAGACTTTAATTATGCTGTGATGATAGCGTCGGTAATCGCTAAGGAAGGGGATTGTGTTTTGCTTAGTCCTTCTTGTGCAAGTTTTGATAAGTTTAATAGTTTTGAAGAGCGTGGTGAAGCGTTTATCAAAGCGGTGGAGGAATTATAATTGAAAAAAACCACCTTAAAAGAAGCAAGAAAAGAAAGTGGTGATATTTTTTTACCTATAGCCGTTCTTTTGCTTGCGGTTATTGGAACGGTTTTTATATATTCAGCAAGCAAATATTCGGCACAAAAAACTTATGGCGACGCTTTTTATTTTGTAAAAAAGCAAGTAATTGGTGTTTTGCTTGGCGTTGTTGCTATGCTCTTTACGTGTTTTTACGACTATAAAAAATTAAAAAAATTCACTTTGCCCGTCGCAATTATTTCTTTCGTTTTATTAGGGCTTGTTTTCGTGCCGGGGATTGGTGTTGAAAATTATGGCGCAAAGCGTTGGATAGGGTTGGGGGGAATTACACTTCAGCCGTCTGAAATAGCAAAGTTTGCACTTATACTTTTTTGTGCGTCATACATATCAAAAAACCCACAAAGAATAAGTAAATTCAAGGGTATTCTTCCAGTTTTATTATTTGGTGGAGGATTATGTTTAATGATAATCTTAGAGCCAAATATGAGCATAACCGTTTGCGTTGCAGTTCTTATGATAACAATGCTTTTTTCAGCGGGTATGAAACTAAAACATTTTGCGCTTTTAATAATTCCTGCAATCGCGCTTGGGGTAGTTTTGATAATTGCAGAACCGTATAGATTAAATAGGTTAACCGCATTTTTAAACCCTTGGTCAAGTCCTAAAGGCGAAGGATATCAACTCTTGCAATCGCTTTACGCATTAGGTTCGGGCGGTTGGTTCGGTGTTGGAATTTTTAATTCACGTCAAAAATACGCATTTTTGCCTTTTGCAGAGTCTGATTTTATTTTGTCCGTTATAGGGGAAGAAATAGGTTTTATTGGCTTATTGTTGTTTTTTTCACTTTTGGGATTTATCATATATCGTGGTCTTAAAATAGCATCGAGAGCAAAGGACGTTTTTGGGTTTATACTTGCCGTTGGAATAACTATGATTTTTGGAATTCAAACGGTTGTCAACGCTTTAGTTGTGACGGGTAGTATTCCACCAACTGGGCTTCCATTACCGCTAGTGTCAAGTGGAAACACTTCTATAATAATATTTATGGCGGAAATGGGCGTGCTTTTTAACGTTTCAAAACAAGGTTCTTTAACTTTTTAACAAAGTTTTCCATAAAATAAACTATCTACGTTAACGGGAGAATTTTATGGAAAAATTTGTGATAAACGGCGGTGCTAAATTAAGCGGAAGTTTAAGGGTTGAAAGCGCAAAAAACGCAGTTCTTCCTATGCTTGCAGGTGCTATTTTAACTGATGAAAAAGTGATTATTAAAAATTGCCCTAAAATTGAAGACGTTTTAACAATGATTAAAATTCTTGCCCGTTTAGGTGTTAAAACGCAATTTTTAGGCGAAGATTTAATGGTTGACGCAAGCAACATCAACGGTTATGAAATCCCCGATGAATTGGGGAAAGAGTTGCGCTCGTCTGTCTTTATGATGGGCGCGCTTATTTCGCGTTTTAAAAAAGCAAAAGTTTCATATCCCGGTGGGTGTAAAATAGGGGCAAGACCTATAAATTTACACCTTGACGGGTTAAAACAAATGGGTGTTAACGTTATAGAAAATGAAGAGTATATAGAGTGTTTTGCAAGCGACCTAAAAGGTTGTAAAATAAAACTTTCTTATCCGTCAGTTGGCGCAACTGAAAATTTAATGCTCTCTGCCGTTTTAGCACAAGGAAAAACTGAATTACACGGCGTTGCAAAAGAACCTGAAATAGTTGATTTAATGCAGTTTCTAAATAAAATGGGTGCAAAGGTTTACGGCGCTGGAACGTCAACCATACTTATTGAAGGGGTTAAAAAACTGCATGCGGTGGAATATAAACCTATAGCCGATAGAATTGAAGCAGGGACGTATTTATTATCCGCAGTAATTACTGGGGGTGAAATTGAAGTTAATGGCTGTGATGCAAAAAATATTTATCCGTTAATACATAAACTTTGCGATAACACTTGTAAAATTAGTATAAAAAATGATATAATATACGTAAAAAGTGGAAGAGTGCCAAAATCGTTTGATTTTTCAACAGGGCCTTATCCATTTTTCCCAACTGATTTGCAAGCACAAACAATGGTGTTAAGCACTATATCACAAGGCGTTTCGACTATAATTGAAAACGTTTTCGAAAACAGGTTTTGCCACGTGAGTGAACTTAAAAAAATGGGTGCAGATATATCGGTTAAGGGGAGACGCGCAACTGTAAACGGTGTTAATCGTTTACACGGTGCAAAGGTTTTTGCAAACGACTTGCGCGGTGGCTCTGCTTTGGTTTTGGCAGGGCTTAACGCTGAAGGCGTAAGCGAGATTTATGGGGTAAACCATATTAAACGTGGATACTTAAATATTGATGAAAAGTTGCGCACGCTTGGCGCGAACGTTAAACTACAAAAAGAATAGGCGAACAACTAATGAGAACGAAAAGGACGGCGATTATTTTAATAACTTTGATTTTTGCTCTTACGGCAGTGATATCTATCGTTGGGCTTTTTTCGGTTAAAAAAGTATCGGTTAATTTTGCCGTTTCAGATAAAACCGACGTTAAAAGCATTCAAAAGGTGTTGGACGGGTTTTTAGGGGACAATCTTTTACTCGTTAAAGATGGTGAAGTTGAGCAAGTGTTAAAGGGTTATCATTACGTTGAAGTTGTTTCAGTAAAAAAAGAATTTCCAAACGTTCTTTCAGTTAGCGTTAGAGAACGCAGAGAGATTTATTACGTTAAAGGTGGACAAGAATATTTCGTCACGACGGAAGATGGGTTCGTTTTAAAATCTATTGAAGAATGCGAGTTTTCGGGCAATACTTCGCGTGATAAAATTCTTTTAGATTTAAAGGGGCTTTCAATAACTTCTGCGACAATCGGCAACTATTTAAAAACCGATAACGACGTGTTGTTAAACACCTTATTTAAAATGGCTAAAAGCGTCAATTTAACCGATTGCATAAAGTCTATTGAACTTAGCAAATTCTCGGATATTGCCGATATAGGTGAATATAACGCGGTGTTTGAAACTTATTCCGGTACAAAACTTAAAGTTGAAAATATGGAAGAAGATGGTGTTGATAAAACGATAAATGCTTTTTCCGTTTACGATAATATTTTAACAGACTATCAAAAAGCCTGTGGTGAAATTCAGTCATATAAAATGGTTGATGGCAAATACAGGGTGACTTATGAACAAACACCCGTTTGGACAAGCGATTAAAGGAAGGGGTGAACGATGCACAAAAAACAAGTTGCCGTGATTGACGTTGGGTCTTCTAAAATTACGGCGTTGATTGGTGAACGTGGAATAAACAAAACTTTCGTCATAAAAGGTCGCTATTCTTATGAGTATGACGGCTTTGCTGACGGTGTGTTTTTCGATGCGGAAAAATTAAAACAAATTTTATTTACTATTGGTGAAATCGTTAAAAAAGCAGGGCTTGACACTGTTTACGTCGGTGTTCCTGGCGAATTCACGCAAGTAATGGTTAGAGATAGCCAAATCTCTTTTTCAAAGAAGAAGAAAATTCAAAGTGAAGACGTTGATGCTCTTTTTGACTCGGCTTTCGTGCTTTCATCAACTAAATATACGCTTATTAACCGTTCGGCAGTAGTTTATGAACTTGATGATTTTCGTAGACTTGCAAATCCCGTTGGTTCTACGAGTGAAATATTAAAAGGTAAACTTTCATTTATAGTTTGCAGTAATTATTTTATTGAAAGCGTAAAACCTGCCCTTGAAACTGCGGGGATTAAATGCGTTGAGTGTGTTTCCACTTCAATTGCTCAAGCGCTTTATTTGGTTGAAGCAGAAACACGGGATAGAATTGCAGTTGTTGCGGACGTTGGATACATCTCTTCAACTTTAACGATAATCCAAGGTGACGGAATTTTGTTTGAACGCTCTTTCGGGTATGGTGGCGGATATATTACAGCTTCAATAACTGAAAAGTTTTCAGTTGATTTTGACGTTGCAGAAAGTCTTAAAAGAAAAACAAGCCTTAGTCGTATAACTTCGTCAACATACGACCTTATTGATGGTGAAAACGGCGAATATTATGCTATAGAAGATTTAAAAAACACCATTAAAAGTAGTTTAGACGTGCTTTGTGAAAATATTTCAGACGCGCTTGACGAGTCGGGCTATGATATACCTGAATACGTTCCGATTATGATAACGGGCGGTGGAATTTCTTATATTCGCGGGGCAAAAGAACACGTTGCTGGTAGACTTGGAAAGGCGGTGGAAATTGTAGCGCCAAAAGTTCCGCTTATGGATAAGCCGGTGGAATCGGCAGTTCTTTCACTATTAGAGCTTGCGTTAGAACAAAATTAAAACTAAAAAGGAGAAAAACAATGTTTGGTCAAGAATATGCAGTTAATTCTGCGGTAATAAAAGTTATGGGTGTTGGTGGCGGTGGTTGCAACGCCGTTAACAGTATGATTGAATCTAATTTATCAAGTGCGGAATTTATCGCCGTTAATACGGATAATCAAGCACTTTTGCTTTCAAAAGCAAATAAAACTTTGCAAATAGGGGCAAAACTCACTAAGGGTTTAGGTGCGGGAAGTGACCCCAACGTTGGTGAAGCCGCCGCAGAAGAGTCTAAAGAAGAAATTGCTGAACTTTTGCAAGGAACAGATCTTTTGTTTATCGCTGCAGGGATGGGTGGCGGAACGGGTACGGGTGCCGCTTCAGTTATCGCAAGGATTGCAAGAGAATTAGGTATTTTAACTATAGCGGTAGTCACAAAACCTTTCTCGTTTGAAGGCAAAGTTAGAAATGAAAATGCAAATAAGGGTATTATAAATCTTAAAAAATACGTTGATACCTTGGTCATAATTCCTAATGATAAACTTTTACAATATTTGCCTCCACAAACGGGCATGCTTGATGCGTTTAAGGTTGCGGACGATATGCTTAAACAAGGTATAGTTGGAATAGTTGACTTAATTGCAACGCCATCACTTATTAACCTTGACTTTGCAGACGTTAACACCGTTATGCGCAATCAAGGGCTTGCTCATATGGGTATTGGTAGGGCAAAAGGCGAAAATAGAGTTATTGAATCGGTTAGACAAGCCGTTTCAAGTCCTTTACTTGAAACCACAATTGAAGGTGCAAAATCAGTTATCCTTAACGTGACTGGTGGTAAAGACCTTATGCTCAACGAAGTTAACGAAGCTGCCGTTCTCGTTCAAGGTATTATTGACGACCAAGCAAATATTATCTTTGGTGCAACCATTGATGAAAATATGGTTGATGAAGTAAAAATTACAGTTATTGCAACTGGGTTTTCTGCGCTAAAAGATGAAAAGATTGAAGTTGAAATAAAGCCTGCTTTACAATTTAATTCACAAGAAAAGCAAGTTGAAAAAGATAATTCACTTCCACCGCTTTTGCGTGAAATTGAAGAAAACGAACGCCGTGCCGTTGAGCAAGAGCAACAAATTGAACAGGTTGAAAGTGTTGTTGAAGCAGACCCCGTCGTTGAAGAAATTGAACAAAAATTAAACGCAGAACCCGAACAAAAGAAAGGAAAAGAACTCCCTGCGTTTATGAGAAAATTGTTTAGAAAATAAGAACTATAAAATAAAAGCGGTAATCGTTTGATTACCGCTTTTTGCTTGTATGATTTTATATAAATACGATTAAGTATTTCAGTAAAAAAAGGATGGCGTAAAACCATCCTTTTTTATTGGTCGGAGTAGCGAGACTTGAACTCACGGCCTCTTGCCCCCCAGACAAGCGCGCTACCAACTGCGCCATACCCCGTTTGCGCATTATATTGTATCATAACTTTTTTTATTTTGCAACAAAAAAAGGGGGTAAATATTAGACTATTTTAAAAAATAATGTTAAAATGATTTTGTTAAAGAAAAAGTAGGAATTCACTTATGAGAATTAGAAGAAAAAAACATTTAAAAGAACGCCTTTTAGAACTTAATGATTACGTTATAGTTCCCGAACGCGATATACCAAACGTAAAAGAAGCGGTTAAAAATAAAAAGTATTTTGTATATGAAAAAATCTTTTCAAATAACAACCCCGTTGAACTTGAAGTTGGGTGTGGAAAAGGTGGTTTTATAATCGAAAAGGCTATGCGCAACCCTAACGTTAACTTTATTGCCGTTGAACTTCTTGAAAATATAATCGTTATGGCAGGGGAAAAGGCAAAAGAAAAGAATCTTAAAAACTTGGTATTCGTAAATAGTGGTGCTGAATATTTGCCAAGATATATTAAAGAAAATTCAATTCAAAATATATATCTTAACTTTTCGCCACCTTACCCACAAAGTGCTTACGAATCGCATAGGCTAACCTGCGAACGAAACGTTTTATCTTATAAAGATTATCTTGTAAAAGGTGGTGCTGTTTATCAAAAAACTGATGATAAACCTTTCTTTGATTACTCGTTTGAAGAGTTCAAAAATTGTGGTTTTAGCGTTTTAGACGTTTCTGATAAACTTAACGATAAAAATTATGATAATATTATAACTGAATATGAAAAAAAATTCCGAGATTTAGGCATGCCGATATATGCTTTAATTGCAAGAAAATAATAAACGTGGTTGTGATTTTTGTCACAGCCTTTTTTGTTTTTAAAGGTTTTTTGCAAAATAATTGCTTGTTTTTTGATTTTTCTACTTTCGGTAGAGTTTAATTTTCGGCGGTAGAAAACCAAGAAAATCGTTCAACGGGAAGTAGAGGGTTGTAGAATTATTTTCAATATTAAAGCCTTAAATCGTAGAGAAAAAATCGTTGTAAATGGCTAACGATTAATGTAAAATCGTCGTGTAAACTTTATTAAAAAGCGCAAAGGAGATAGTATGGAAAATACACGACAAAAAAACGAACAGCAGATTATACCGATTTTTTATGCTTGTGACGACGCGTTTGCAAAATTTACGGCTGTATCAATTAAATCGCTTATCGAAAATGCAAACAAGGAAAAACTATATAAAATTTATATCCTTATAGATAACGTTATAGAAGAAACTGTTAACGCATTTATAGAACTTGAAAATGATTTTTGTCAAATCGAGTTTGTTTGCTTAAAAGAACAACTAAAAAAAATCAACGTTGAGTTGCCACTTCGAGATTACTATTCTAAAACTACTTATTATAGGTTATTTATTGCCGAAATGTATCCACAATATGAAAAAGCGATTTACATTGATAGCGATACGGTTGTTTTAGGTGATATAAGCGAATTTTTTAATTTTAATCTTAGGGATAATTTGGTTGGAGCGTGTCACGACCAAGCAATACTTCAAACAGATGTTTTTGCTAATTACGTTGAAAAAGTTTTAGGTGTCGATAGGAGTGAATATTTTAACGCTGGAATATTGCTATTAAATTTATCCGCATTTAGAAAAGAAAAGGTTCTTGAACAATTTATAAAACTTTTGAGCCTTTATACGTTTGTTGTGGCTCAAGACCAAGATTATTTAAACGTTATATGTAAGGGGCGGGTTTTATGGTTAAATCAAGCTTGGAACGCGGAAGTTTATGGTGAGTTGCCTGTAAAAGAAAGCGAAATTAAAATTATTCATTACATTATGGTTTCAAAACCGTGGCATTATCACGATTGCAGGCTAAAAGAATACTTTTGGGAATACGCTAAAAAAACACAGTTTTATAATTCAATCCAAGCACAACTAAAGGAGTATACGGATAGTCAGCGAGAAGGTGATGAGATATCTTGTAAAAATCTTGCAAGGTTAGCCGAAGAAGAAAGCAAAAGAGAAGACAATTATTTAAAAATTATCAGTAAAAGAAATCCAGAAAGATTAAAAGTTTTAGAAAAAATCAGACAGTTTGAACTTGATAAAAAGTTTGACGTAGACGTCGAAGACGACCCTGAAAGTTTGCCACTTCATCCAGATAAAGTTGACTATCTTGGCGAAAAAATATCTACACGTTTGCTAACTAAAATAGCAAACAAAAAAGCCGTGCAATATTATGAAAAACTAATTAAAAACGGAACTTTTGTGATAAAAGATATTAACGGATTAGAAAATTTTAGAAAAGTGAATTGCGGTGCAGTTATAACGTGCAATCATTTTAGCGCGTTTGATAATTACGTGGTATATCGTGCAATACGTGGGGAGTTAAAAAAGGGGCAATTTTTATATAAGGTTATTAGAGAAGGGAATTACACTAATTTTAAGGGAATTTACGGGTTTTTCTTTCGCCATTGTAATACTTTGCCACTAAGTAGCAATATTTCAACTATGAAAAAGTTTATGAAGTCGGTTTCGGTTCTTTTATCTCGGGGTGAAAAAATTTTGGTTTATCCAGAGCAGGCTATGTGGTGGAACTATAAAAAACCACGGCCATTAAAAAGCGGAGCGTTTAAGTTGGCTGTTAAAAACGGTGTGCCTATTATTCCAGCGTTTATTACGCTTGAAGACACTGATAAATTAGATGCGGACGGATTTAATATTAAAGCGCACACGCTTTGGTTTTTACCACCTATATATCCAAAAAAAGATTTAACTGAAAAGCAAAACGTTGAATATATGAAAGAGCAAAACTTTAATATTTGGAAAGAAACTTACGAAAGAGTTTATAATACTCGGTTAATTTACGAAAGCAGGTAAATTATGGTTTATTTTGTTATAATATTTTTAAGCATGGCTTTAATATCCGTTTTTGGTATAATATTAGTTGCGCCGATTATAAAATTTAGCGCAATTAAAATAGTTTTAACGGTGGTTATTCTTACTATTATTGAAATTTTAATAAACGCATTTTTTGCGACGGTTATCAGAAGATGCTTGCCAAAAAAATGGTTTTCAACAGATAGAAAAGTTTTTATAGCAAAAAAAACCGAACGTAAATTTTATGAAAAAATAGGCATAAAGCGTTGGAAAGACAAGGTGCTTGAACTTGGTGTGTTTACAAATTTTCACAAAAATAAAATAGCAAAGCCAAACGACAACGAATATATTGAGCGATATATTTTAGAAGCAAATTATGGGGTTTTAATCCACGCGATTATGTTGCCGTTAAGTTTTTTGATTTTAATTTTTGGAAATTTAAAGTTAGGGTTATTTTTCACGTTGCCTATCGCTATTGTTAGCGTATTTTTAAATTTATTGCCACTTTTTATATTGCGTTATAATCTACCAAAACTGCACGCGCTTTATAGAATGAATAAAGTAAAAAATGAAAAGAGTAAAAACCTGCCTTAAATTTTAAGCAGGTTTTATTTGTTCTTTATACTTTACATATTCAACTTTTTATTATATAATAATAAATAAGTTGTTAATTCTTTTTTGTAGGGGTTAAATATGAAATTTATCCATTGTGCAGACCTTCATTTAGACTCTAAGATGGAGACCTTGCCTTCTGAAAAATCAAGATTCGCAG